>JAHBVS010000002.1:313452-626904 GCA_019637445.1 Gemmatimonadaceae bacterium
CGTCGTTCAGGGCGAACGACGTGATGGCCGGCGCGCTGCGCGACCAGGTCACGCCGGCGGCCTGCACAACACTGGGACTATTGAGCAGGAAGCGATCGTTAAAGCGGCAGAGACCGAAGGTGCCGCAGGAGACGGCCGCGTCCGAGGTCGTGCGGCCGGCGTCGAAGCGATACGTGAACGTCGTGTTGACGCGCGGCACGAGGGGCCGGTCGAAGGATCCCAGCCCGCCCACGTAGGTCTCGCGCACGTAGGTCTGGAATTCCGTGCGGCGCTCGCTGTAGAGCGTGCCCTGCGGATGCCACTGGTCGCCGAGCGGGCCGCGCAGGGCCAGTGTGGCGCCGACGTAGTAGTTCAACTTCGCGCTGAACGTGTCGGCGCGTACGGCGGGGGCGCAGGCCCCGCTAAAACCGTTCACCGGCGCGCCCACGCCCAGCTTGGACAGCCGCATGTCCAACTGCAGGCGGTGCGCGCGCCCGAGGAAGTTCTGCTCCACGAAGCGCGTCTGCGTGCGGAAGCAGTCAATGGTGCCCCAGCCGCCGCCGGCGCGCAGGTACTGGTGTCGGCCTTCAACCAACCGCACGCGCACCGGCAGTGTGTCGCCGGTGACGCCGTTCGGCACCGTGTCGATGGCTACGGTGCGATACAGGTCGTAGGAGTAGAGCAGCTGCTGGCTCGCGCCCACGGCGCGCGAGCTGTACACATCGCCCGGCTTGAAGCGCAGCAGCTGCGTAATCTCGTCCGCGCGAAGGGCCGGTGCGCCGGAATCGTTCGCGGTGAGCGCCACGTTGATGCGCCCCACGCGCACCAGTTGCCCCGGCGCGAACTCCAGGGTCACCCGCGCGCGGCGGGCAACGCTGTCCACCGTCACGCGTCGCGTCGGCGCCCGGGCGCGGGCGTAGCCTTCGGCGCGCAGGATCTGCTGCACCGAGTCCATCGTGGACACCAGCAACGAGTCGTCCAGGGGTTCGCCGCGCAGCTTGCCCATCAAGGCGGATTCATCGATCACGCGACGCGGCAGCCCCACGATCCGCAGGGTGTCAATCAGCACCGGCGGCGCCTCGGTCACCCGGATGCGCACGTGCACCGTGCGCTCGCCGGTGCGGACCGTGCCGGCCACGGCCGAGGTGCCGGGATAGCCGCGCATCGCATACCAGGCGGCGATGCGACGCGTGTCCCGTAGCAGCTCGAGGGAGTCGAGGCAGGCCTCGGGCCCGACGTTCCAACCGAACCAACGGCGGAGGCGCCCGGCGCGCTCCGTGTACAGGATCGAACGCAGGTCCGCCGAGGAGATCGACGCGTTGCCGCGGATCCGCAGCGCCTCGACCCGCGGGCGTCGCGAGGTGCAGCCGCGGTCCGCCGTCGGCAGCGACACGACCTGCGCCGGCAACTCGGCGGCAAGCCCGAGGCAGAGCAGCGGCAGGAGGCGGATGAGGGCGCGCACGAACAATCTTATATTCGTGTACCCATCCCCAGCCATTGAGTCCCCGGGAGATCTCACGTGCGTATTCGACACCTGACCACCTGCGCCGCGTTGCTCGGCGCCGCCTGCACCCCCGACCGGATGCCGACCGCAGACGCCAGCTGCTTCGGCAACCGCGTGCTGTCGTTTCAGGATGTGACCGCCGAGGTCCTGATCCCGAGCGGCGAGTCCTGCGATGCCGGCAGCTTCCGGATCGTGTTCACGCGCGGCGCGGACACGCTGGCCACACTCGAGGAGCAGCGCCTCGGGACAGTGGGCTTCATCGGCACCGCGGACGTGGACGGCGATGGCCGCGGCGAGTTCTTCGTGGCGACGCAGGCCACGGATTCCACCAAACAGGGGGCGCTGTTCGCGTACACGGAGTCGGCGGGCCAGGTGGCGGCGTTCCCGCTGGCCGCTCTCGATGCCGCGCAGCTCGAGGGCTACGGCGGCGCCGATCGGTTTGGCTTCGGCGGCGGTGATCAACTGGTGCGGGCCTTCCCGCGAGGGGTGGCCGGCGACACCGCGTGGTTCGGCTACTCGCACGGCGAGCGGCGCTGGCAGGCGATCGCCCGGCCGAGCTGGATTCGCTGACGCGCGCCTACTGGCCGCGCGGCTTCACCCGCCGAGTGGCCGTGGCGCTGAGCGGGTCGTCGGGCCAGGGGTGCCGCGGATAGCGACCCTTCAGGTCCTTGCGCACCTCGAAGTATCCGCTGCGCCAGAAGCTGGCTAGGTCCTTCGTGACCTGCACGGGGCGCCCAGCAGGAGAGAGCAGGTGCAGTGTGACGGGCAGCCGGCCATCTGCGACCCGTGGTGTATCGGTCCAGCCGAAGGTCTCCTGCAGCTTGACCGCGAGCACGGGAGCCTGCGGGTCGTCGTAGTCGAGCGCGATGCGCGAGCCACTCGGTACCTGTAGGTGTGTCGGGACGAACTCGTCGAGTCGCGTACGCGCCTTCCAGTCGAGCATCGACAGCAGGGCATCCGCGAGTCGCAGGCGTTCGAGGTCGGCTCGCCGCCGCGGCTCGCCAAGGGCGGGGAGCAGCCACTGCTCCAACTCGGCCAGCAGCGCAGTGTCGGAGACGTCGGGCCATTCCGCAGGCGCCGCCGCGTGTGCCGCCGTGAGGCGTTGCCGGAGTGCACGGTCAACGTCCCGCCACGGCAGCGCGTCGAGCCCGCGGCGGCGCACGGACGCCAGGAACGCCGCCGCGATCTCGTCCGTGGGTGCATCGCGCAGCTCACGTTCGCGCAACACGATGGCGCCAAGGGTCTCACGCTCGACGGCGAGCGGGCGGTCAAGCTCGTCGTTCCATCCCACCTCGCGAATGCTTGTGATGTCCGACGCGAAGAGCTCGCGGATGGATGCCTCCGAGATGGGTGCCGCGAGCCAGATCTTGCTCTCGAGCGCGCGTCCGTCGAGATCCGCCACCGCGAGGTACTCCTCGTCGCCGAGTCGATCGCTGCCCTCGACCTTCGCGCCCCGGCCATTTCGCAGCAGGAATCGAGCTGCGATGCCGGGGCGCCGCTGCGCAATGCGGTCAGGGTAGGCGAGGGCGACGAGTTCGCCGAGTGCGGACGTGTCGGCGCTGCGGTCGCTGTCGTCGTCGCGAGGCAGGTCCGCCTTGGCGGCGTTGGCAGCTCGCCGCTCGGTCGCCGCGTTCGACACCAGGCGCTGAAGCGCCCGCGCCTCCGTGCGCACCCGCTGTACGCGTGTACGGTCGGCGAGCGATGGATGCCGCCCGCGCAGCGCTTCCACGCGCGTGAGCACCGCGACGTCGTCCGCCGCAGACTGCGGCGACAGCAGGTCACGATCGGCCAGCAGCGCGGCAAGCTCGCAGGCCAGCGTGGCGTGCCCAAGGCTCGTGCCCACGAGTGCCAGATGGGCGAGCCGCGGCGTGATGCCGAGGCGAGCCATCGCGCGACCGTGCGCCGTGACGCGGCCATTGGCGTCGAGCGCCGCGAGTTCGCGGAGCAGGCCACGCGCCTGCGCCAGGGCGCCCGCCGGAGGCGCATCGAGCCAACGCAGTGCCTCGGCGTCCTGCACGCCGGCGCAGGCCAGCTCCAGGGCGAGCGGGGCGAGATCGCTCTCGAGGATCTCCGGTCGGCTGCGCGTCGCGAGCGCGTGCTCCGTGGCCTCGTCCCACAGGCGCACGCAGTGCCCCGGGGCCGTGCGGCCGGCCCGTCCACGCCGCTGGTCGGCCGAGTCGCGGGAGACCCGCAGCGTCTCGAGCCGCGTCATGCCGCTGCGCGGGTCGAAGCGCGGCAGCCGCGAGAGCCCGCTGTCGATCACGATCTGTACGCCGCTCAACGTCACCGACGATTCCGCAATGGACGTGCTGAGCACCACGCGACGCGTGCGCCGTGTGTGTCGCAGCACGGCATCCTGTTCCTCCAGTCGCAGCGAGCCGTGCAGCACCTGCACCTCGGCATCGAGCGACTGCTCTTCCAGCGCCGAGCGGACGCGTGTGATCTCACCAATGCCAGGCAGGAACACGAGCGCGTCTCCCGGATGCGTCGCGAGGGCACGGCGGATCTCTGCGGCCGTTGCAGCGGCCATGGGAATGCGCTGCGGGAGTGGCCGCCACTCCGTCGTCACGGGGAAGGCGCGACCTTCGCTGGCGATGGTCGGTGCCGCGGGCTCGTCCGCGGCGACAAGCAGTCGCGCCACCGGCGTCGGGTCCATCGTCGCCGACATCACAACAAGGCGCAGGTCGGGCCGCAGCACCGCGCGCGACTCCAACGTGAGCGCCAAGCCCAGGTCCGAGGGCAGGTGGCGTTCGTGGAACTCGTCGAAGCAGACGGCGGCCACGCCCTCGAGTGCGGGGTCGTCCTGCAGCATCCGCGTGAGGATGCCCTCGGTGACGACCTCGATGCGCGTGCGCGCCGACACGCGCGACTCGTGGCGCACGCGATAGCCCACGCGCTCGCCGACGGGTTCGCCGTGCAAGCTGGCCATCTGCGTCGCGGCCGCGCGTGCGGCGACTCGGCGAGGCTCGAGCACGAGGATGCGTCCGTCGTTGCGCCACGGGGCGTCGAGCAGCGCCAGCGGGAGTCGCGTGGTTTTCCCCGCACCCGGTGCGGCGACGACCACGGCGCTCGCACGCTGCTCCAGCGCGGCAGATATCGCCGGCAGCAACGCGTCGATCGGGAGCGGGTCGAGGGCCGGGCGCGCAGACACGAGAGGGAAACCGGGGCGGGAAGCTGAGCGTACAATGAGGATGAGCGCCTGCGTAAGTTACGCGACGCCCCTAACCGCTACTGCCCGACTGATGACTGCTGCCGAACCCGTTGTCCTGCCCACGAGCCGCAGCCGCGACCGCACGTTCTGGTCCGTGCTCGCCTTCGTGGCCTTGGCCGACGTTGCCACGAAGCGCTGGGCGGAAGCCGTACTGCAGCTGCACCTGCCGGAAGAGGTCGTCGGCCACTGGCTGCGCTGGACGCTGACGTATAATCCCGGCGCTGCCATGAACCTCTCCGTCGGCGACGCATCACGCGCGGTGTTCAGCGGCATCGCCATCGTGATGATTGCCTACCTGTACTATCTGTACCGCCAGGCGCGCTCGGACGAATGGGCGACGCCACTCGCGTTGGGCTTGATCACCGCCGGTGCCTTCGGCAACCTGCTCGACCGCCTGCGGCACGCGAAGGGCGTGGTGGACTTCATCGATGTCGGCACCGCCTCGTGGCGCTTCTGGACCTTCAATGTGGCCGACATGGGCGTGACCGTCGGCGCCGTGCTGCTGGCCATCCTGATGTGGCGGGAAGAGCGTGCCGGCGCTAGCGTCAATGCAGCCACCGAGGCACCGGTCGGCGAATCCGCTCCCATCCCACCCGCCGAATCATGACGCAGCGTCGCGACTTCCTTCGCCAGGCTTCCCTCGTTGCCGCGGGCTCGCTCGCCGCTGGCCCGCTCGTCGCCCAGTCCGCCGCCCCGGCCGCCCAGGGCGACTGGGACATGTCCTGGACGGAGCGCGTGACCGGGAAGTACCGGATGTGCTTCGACGCCCACGAGGTATCGGACGGCGTCTGCCTGCACCAGGCCCGCTCCTTCATTGCGGGCTACGCCGCGACCTACGGCTTGACGGACCAGGATGTCAGCGCGGTGCTCGTCATTCGGCACGGCGCCGTTCCAATGGTGATGAACGACAGCCTGTGGGAGGACGGATTCCTCGCCGAGGCAACCAAGCAGAAGGATCCGGAGTCCGGCGAGCCGGCCAAGCGCAATCCGTTCGTGAACGTGCCCGCGGGCGCGCGCTATGCAATGACCTGGCCCGACGGCGCGCTGGACACGCTCATCAGCCGCGGCGTGATCGTGTTGGCCTGCGACCTGGCGCTCTCGAACTTCTCGGGTCGCATCGCGAACCATCGCAAAATTCCCCGGCAGGACGCGCGCGCGCTGGTGCTTGCGAACCTCATTCCCGGCGTCTACCGGATGCCCACGGGCATCTTCGCCACGAGCCACGCGCAGCAGCTGGGCTGCGGCGTGCTCAACGCGGTCTGATTTCAGGCCGCGTGCGTCGCGTGCGCTGCGTGCGCCGCGGTGCCCCCGCGCGGCCTCGGCGCCCTCGGCGACGCGCCGCGACTGGACGCCGATGAAGTCCTACGATCAGGCGTACTTCGAGAAGTGGTACCACGATCCGGCGCGCCGCGTGATCACGCCGGCCGCCGTGGCGCGCAAGGTGCGCCTTTGCCTTGGTGTCGCCGAGGCGCTGCTCGAGCGGCCGGTCCGGACCGTGCTCGACGTCGGCTGTGGCGAGGCGCCGTGGCGTGAGCATCTCCGACGAGAGCGGCCGGCGCTGCAGTACACCGGCGTGGAGTCGAGCACCTATGCGGTCGAGCGTTTCGGACGCACGCGAAACATTCGCGCGGGCTCGGTCGGCACGCTGCCATCGCTGGAACTTGATGGGCCCTTCGACTTGATCGTCGTTTGCGATGTCCTGCAGTACGTGCCCGATGCCGAGCTTGGTCCCGGCCTGACCGAGATCGCGCGGCTGCTGGGTGGTGTGGCCTATCTCGAGGCCTACACCACCGACGACGACATCGAGGGCGATCGCAGCCACTGGCATCAGCGCTCGGCGGCCGAGTACCTCGCGGAGTTCTCGCGGGTCGGGCTGGTCGGGGTGGGGATGCACTGCTACGTCGGAGATGCGCTGCGCGATGCAACGATCACGTTGGAGCGGCGCGCGTGAGCGACGCTCGCGAACAACTCACGTGAGCGCCCCGCGTTCGCGACTCTCGTTCGCGGCTCTCGTGAGCCGTGTTCCATGACGCCACGCACTCGCTTCAAGGTCTGCTGCATGGCCAGCCGCGAGGAGGCAGATCTCGCCATCGCCGCGGGCGCGACGGCCATCGGCCTGGTGGCCGCGATGCCCAGTGGCCCAGGACCGATTCCCGACGCGCTGATCAGGGAGATTGCCGAACATACCGCGGGTCGCGTGCGGCGATTCCTGCTCACGCCAAAGGTTCTCGCCGCGGAGATCGCCACGCAGGTGCGCGCCGCCGGCGTGGACACGGTGCAGCTCGTGGACGCGGTCGCGCAGGAGGAACTCGCGCGGCTCCGGGATGCGTTGCCCGATACGCAGCTGGTGCAGGTCATCCACGTGCGGGATGCATCGGACGTCGAGGCTGCGGTGGAGGTCGCCGAGTTCGTGGACGAGATCCTGCTCGACTCCGGTAACCCCAGCGCGCGCATCAAGGAACTTGGCGGCACCGGGCGCACCCACGACTGGACGCTGAGCCGGCGCATCGTCGAGGCGTCGCCTGTGCCCGTCTGGCTCGCCGGCGGCCTGCGCCCGGAGAACGCGGCCGATGCCGTGCGCAGCGTTCGGCCCTACGGATTGGACATCTGCTCCGGCCTGCGGCCGGCAGGCGCGCTCGATCCGGACCGCCTGCGCGCCTTCGCCGAGGCCCTGGCCGCGGCTTGACCTGAGCGGCGGATTGTGTAACCTTTCATCCGGATATACGGATGAAGCGATCGCCTCTCGTTGACCGCCTCTCGGCCCTGGCCGACCCCATTCGCGCCCGGGCCCTCCTCCTCCTGGAGCGGCACGAGCTGACGGTCACCGAGTTGCGGTCGGTGCTGCAACTCCCGCAGTCGACGGTGAGCCGCCACCTCAAGGTGCTCGCCGAGTCCGGATGGCTCGTCGCCCGCGAGGACGGCACCAGCAATCGGTATCGGCTCGACCTCAAGGCACTCGACGCCTCGGCCCGAAAGCTCTGGGCGGCGGTGCGGGAGGACGCGGAGGACTTGCCGTCCGCGGCGCGCGACGCGCAGCGGGTGAAGGGTGTGCTGGCCGAACGGCACACGCGGTCGCAGCAGTTCTTCGCGAGCTCTGCGGCGCAGTGGGACAAGATGCGCGCCGAGCTCTTCGGGACACGCAGCGAGTTGTTTGCACTGGTCGGCTTGTTGGATGCCGATGCCGTGGTCGGGGACCTCGGCTGCGGGGCGGGCCAGCTGACGGAAGTCATCGCGCCATTCGTGCGCCGCGTGATCGCGGTCGACGAGTCGCCGGCGATGTTGAAGGCGGCGCGGGCCCGCTTGGCGGCGCTGAAGAATGTCGAGCTCCGCAGTGGGAGCATCGAGGAACTGCCGGTGGATGATGCCGCGCTGGACGTGGCGGTGCTGTCGCTGGTGCTGCACTACGTGACGGAACCGGTGGCGGTGTTGACCGGCATCCGTCGCGCGCTGAAGCCGAAGGGTGGCCGCCTGTTGCTGGTCGACATGCTGCCGCACGACCGCGCCGAGTATCGGCAGACAATGGGACACGTCTGGCTGGGCTTCGACGCGGAGCAGGTGCAGCAGTGGGGGAGGGAAGCGGGGTTCGCATCCGTGCGGGTGCATCCGATTCCGTCTGCTACCGCTGCGAAGGGGCCGTCGCTGTTTAGCGCGGTGCTGCAAGCTTGAGCTACAACTGAAGTCGTAAGTTGTGAGTCATGAGTCGTGAGGAACGACTCACAACTCACGACTCATGACTCACCACTGCCGTTATCGCTCTTCCATCACCCCGCATCCGAGTCGCCAATGACCGCCATCGCTCCCAACGCCCACGCCTTCGACGCCGCCAAGTCCGCCGGCCGCGAGCCGTTCAAGGTCGCCGACATCTCCCTCGCCCCCTGGGGCCGCCAGGAGATCCGTCTCGCCGAGTATGAGATGCCGGGCCTGATGGCCCTGCGCGCCGAGTACAAGGGCAAGAAGCCGCTCGCCGGTGCCCGCATCATGGGCTCGCTGCACATGACCATCCAGACGGCCGTGCTGATCGAGACCCTGACCGAACTCGGCGCCGACGTGCGCTGGGTGAGCTGCAACATCTTCTCGACGCAGGACCACGCTGCCGCCGCCGTGGTGGTCGGCAAGGATGGGTCGGTCGAGCAGCCGCGCGGTACGCCGGTGTTCGCCTGGAAGGGCGAGACGCTCGAGGAGTACTGGTGGTGCACGGACCAGGCACTGCTGTGGCCGGACGGCCAGGGCCCGAACCTCATCCTCGATGACGGTGGCGACGCCACGCTGCTCATCCACAAGGGCACCGAGTACGAAGCCGCGGGCAAGATCCCGGCCTTCGACGCGGCCAACGAGCCCGAGGAGTGGGGCGTGATCCTCGACCTCCTGCGCAAGACGCACAAGGAGGACCCGAAGCGCTGGACCAACGTCGGCAAGGCGATCAAGGGCGTCTCGGAGGAGACGACGACCGGCGTGCACCGCCTCTATGAGATGATGCAGGCGGGCACGCTGCTGTTCCCGGCCATCAACGTGAACGACTCGGTCACCAAGTCGAAGTTCGACAATCTCTACGGCTGCCGGCACTCGCTGACCGACGGCATCCTCCGCGCCTCGGACGTGATGCTCGCCGGCAAGGTCGCCGTCGTGCTCGGCTACGGCGACGTGGGCAAGGGCTCGGCGCAGGCCTTCAAGGGCCAGGGCGCGCGCGTCGTGATCGTCGAGATCGACCCCATCTGCGCGCTGCAGGCGGCGATGGAAGGCTACCAGGTCGCCACGCTCGATGACGTGGTGAGCACCGCCGACATCTTCATCACTGCCACGGGCAACGCGGACATCATCACCGCGGCGCACATGGCGAAGATGAAGGACAAGGCCATCGTCGGGAACATCGGCCACTTCGACAACGAGATCGACATGGCCGGTCTCAAGAAGATGGCGGGCGTCAAGCGCAACAACATCAAGCCGCAGTTCGACGAGTGGATCTTCCCGGACGGCCACTCGGTGCTGATCCTGGCCGAAGGCCGCCTGCTCAACCTCGGCTGCGCCACGGGCCACCCGTCGTTCGTGATGAGCTGCTCGTTCACCAACCAGGTGGTGGCGCAGGTCGACCTGCACCTCGCCGCGCAGGGCAAGGAGACGGTGTCGGGCACCAAGTACGACGCCAAGAAGGTCTACGTGCTGCCCAAGAAGCTCGACGAGAAGGTGGCGCGCCTGCACCTCGACAAGCTGGGTGTGAAGCTGACGAAGCTCACGGAGAAGCAGGCGGCGTACATCGGCGTGCCGGTGGATGGGCCGTATAAGTCGGACCACTACCGGTACTAGGACGAAGGTTGTAGGACGAAGGACGGAAGTGAACGGCGGCGCGAGTCCAAGGATTCGCGCCGCCGTTTGCCGTTTGCTTCCGTCCTTCGTCCTCCGCCCTCCGTCCTCCTACTTGAGCACGTCCACCCCTCCCGCCTGCTGCCCGACCTCGACCGTCGCGACCACCCGCAGCGCGCGCAGATCAATCACGTCCACCGTCGCCTTCTCCGAACCGACGCCTTCGTTGGTGATGAAGGCGTAGCGGTCGTCGCTGGTCACGGCGGCACCGTGGGTGACGCGCTTCGATGTCGGGATGCGGGCCAGCTCGCGGCCGCTCTGCGTGTCGAAGACGGAGATGGACTGGCCGCGCTTGTTGGTGCCGATGAGCAGGCGGCCGTCGTGCGTCACGGCGAGGTTGTAGACGCCGGGGCCGGCCGGAATGCGCCGCAGCAACGACCACGAGGCCACGTCCACCTCGACGATCTCGCTGGACTTGTTGCAGGCCACCCAGATGCGTGTGCCGTCGGCCGAGGGCTGCGCCCAGGTCGGCGAGCAACTCACATCGCCGGGCTTTGGGGGCTCGAGGCCGTGCCCGCCCATATCGTGGCCGGCGTGCGCGGCATCGGCGAGCCTGCGCTTGGGCGGTGCACCATCGCGCCCCTGCTCCTTGCCGCCGGTGAGCAGAAAATGGCGTGTGACGCCGAAGCGCTCGGCGTCAATCTCCACCATCGCATCGTCCATCATGCAGGCGGAGTAGTGCCGCGTGCCCGCAGGATTCAGGCGCGAGCCGTGCGGCATCGTGCAGGTCTCGACGCGCGCGATTTCGATCATCGCGCCGGTCTCCACCACCGACACCGACGAGGTGACCATCTCGCCGTGCAGGTTGAAATTCACCGCCCACACATACCAGCCGTTGGGACTGACCTGCGCCGTAGCGGGGAATGGCCCCAGCGTGATGCGGCCCAGCGGCGTGTCGTCGGCCCGGCGGAACTTCCAGAGATCGCCGCCCGGGATGCCGTGCGCGGTGGTGACGTAGTAGAACTCGCCGTCGGGGCTCAACGCGACGCCGTGCGGGCCGTCGGGGTCGGTCATCGAGATGCCGACCGGCACGACCTTGTCGAGCCGCGCACCCTGCGGCCCGAAGACAATGCGCGAGACTTCGTCCACGGACTCGGAGACGACGTAGGCCACATACTCGCGCTCGACGGGAGAAGGCTCAGGAAGCATCCGAGGCGAGAGACGCGCCGTGTCCGGCGCGCCCTCGGTGAGGATGCGTGGCTCCAGCCGTGCCTGATCGGCGGGGCGCGGCGCACAGGCCATCGCCCCGAGCAGCAACCCCATCGCAGCGATTGCGCCGCCACCGAAACGCACAGGCGTCACGGCACCACGCCGGTCTTCGGTTGGATGCGCACGATCCACAGCCCGTTATACATATCATTCACATACGCGAGGCCATCGCGCACCACCACGCCCCAGGTCATCGCGGTGTTCTGCACGCGGCCGTCCATGTCGGCCGTGTTGAGGTGCCCGATTTCGCGGCCCTGCGCGCGCAGGTCGCCGCGCAGCTCGCCCGAGACGTCGAACACGTGGAAGCCGGCGTTGTAGGCGCCGATGTAGAGCGAGTCGCCGGCGGCCCAGACGTTGTGCACGCCGCCGTACTCGGGCTCGTACCAGGCGACGGACTTCGGCTGCTCGAGGTTCGAGACGTCGATCACCTGCAGGCGGCCATAGGCGCGGCCTGCGGCAGCGTCCTTGGCGCCCTTCACGCCGCTGGAAGGAAAGACCTCGTCAGCGATGAACACGTAGTTGTTGTGG
This sequence comes from Gemmatimonadaceae bacterium, assembly GCA_019637445.1. Classification (NCBI taxonomy): domain Bacteria; kingdom Pseudomonadati; phylum Gemmatimonadota; class Gemmatimonadia; order Gemmatimonadales; family Gemmatimonadaceae; species Gemmatimonadaceae bacterium. The sequence goes on from JAHBVS010000002.1 coordinate 325,242, forward strand.
CGCCAGGCTGTGTGCGTGCCACGGATGAAGCCCGGGCCGCCGTCGGCCTCGACGCCGCGGTACAGCGCATTGAGGTCGTACTTGAACTGAGAGACGAGCACGGGATTCGACGGCGTGCCGCCCTTGATGCCGTTGCCGACGTCGAGGATCACCAGGCCGTCGTTCCACCAGGAGCCGTAGAGCAGGCCGTCCTGCACATCGATGTCGTGCAGCGTGCGGCCGGCGTCGGGACGCGCTTCGGTCTTCCACTGCGCGACCTCGCGCGGATTGTACGGGTCATCGATGTTCAGCACGTGCAGCGCGCCGGTGCCGTCGTTCGTGAGGAAGACGTGCTGGCCGTGCTTCGGGTCCTCGTAGATGAAGCTCGAGTGCACGCCCGCGGTCACGCCGGTGGTGAACTCGCTGATGGGCTTCGGATGCCGCGGATCCTCGAGCGAGGCGAACACGACGCCGTTCTTGCGGTCCGCCGCGCCCTCGCGTGTGAACACGAGGAACTTGCCGTCGGGCGTGGTCATCACGTCATTCACGCGGCGCGTGTTGGCCACGATGGAGTCGGTGACCACGGGCTTGGCCGGATCGCTGATGTCGATGGCGTAGAGCACGTCACCGCCGCTGCCGGAGCCGAGGTAGGCGACCTCGCCATTCGGGTGCAGCCAGACTTCCTCGGTGGTGAAGCGCTGGCGGGGCAGGCGGCCGACGACCTCAAGCGGACGACGCACATCGCGCGCGGCCAGGGTCACGACGCTCTCGGCCGTGCGGTTGCCCAGCGAGGCGGTCACGGTGTACGCGCCGGCCTCGTATCCGACGAACGCTCCGTCGCTGTCGATGGCACCGTTGCCCGGCGAGATGCTCCACACCGGCGTGAGGCCCTCGATGGCGCGTCCCTGCGCATCGCGCGCCACGGCGCGGAAGCGGAGCACGTCGCCGGTACGGGCGTCACTCACGCCGGGCTCGACGCTCAGCGCCGCGACAGGCGTCGCCACGATCTGCAGCGGAAGTGCCTGCGAGACGGCGCCCACGCGCGCGGTGACGGTCGCGCGGCCGGCCGCGACCGCGGTGAGCATCCCCGCCTCGGACACGGTGACCACCTTGGCGTCGGAGCTGGTCCAGGTCACGCGGTCGTCGCGGCGGTCACCGATGGCCGAGAGCACCGTCGCCGTCAACCGCATGCGCTGGCCCAGCGCCAGGCGCGTCGGTGCGGGCTGCACCGCAATGCGCGCGGCCGGACCCGGCACCATCCGCACCTCGAAGCGCTCGACCACCGGCCGCTGCCCCGGCAGGATCGCCGCCACGGCACCCGGAAGGATGCCCGTCGAACCGGCGGTCACGAGGCCCGAGGGATCAAGGCTGCCCTCGAAGCGCGCGCCCTGCTGCCCGAACCGGAACTGCACGCCGCTGATCACCCGCCCATCGGCATCACGTGCCTCGGCGCTGAGCCGCAGCGTGTCACCCACGGCGACGGACTTCTGCACGGGCAGCACGACGATCCGGGCAATCGGCGATGGGGTCTCTTGCGCGGCCAGCGGCAGCGGTGCCAGCAACAGGGCGGTCAGGAGTCTGCGCATTCCGTTCATTCCTCAAGAAGGTCAGGGGACTCGAGCGTCGGGGAATATACGGCGCGGGCACGTCAGGGTTCTCCCGCACGGCCCGTCAGGAGTCGGCTGCTAGCGGAACCGGCCGCTGCGCACGAGGATTCGAACGACAGCAGGTCTCCGTTCGCCCGCGCCGCGTCCACCGACATGGGCGCCTTTCATTCAGGAGGATCCAATGTTCACCACCAACGCTGGCAGCATCGACCGCGCGCTCCGCGCGTTGCTCGGCATCGGCTTGATCGCGATCGTCTTCGTCGGCCCGCAGACTCCGTGGGGCTGGCTCGGCCTGATCCCGCTCGGCACGGCCGCGATGGGCTGGTGCCCGCTCTACGCGATGCTTGGCATCAATACCTGCGGGGTGCGCCCCGCGAAGTAACGGGTAGATTTGCGGGATGCGCACTCATCCCGCCCTCCCGCTTGCCCTCGCCGCGCTCGTCGCGCTCCCGTTCTCTGTCCGGTCATTGGCCAGCCAGCAGGCCGGCCGGAAAGATCCCAACCTGGAGCGCGCCGAGCGCGTGCTGCGCCAGTCGCCGTTGATCGACGGCCACAACGATCTCCCCTGGGCCATCCGCGAGTCGAAGACGGCCCCGCACGATGTCGAGGCCTATGACCTGCGGCGCACTACGCCTGGGCACACGGACCTCGCACGGCTGCGCGCCGGAATGCTCGGCGGACAGTTCTGGTCCGTGTACATCCCCGGCGACACGTCGATCGCGCGCCAGGGCTATGCCAAGGTGCAGCTCGAGCAGATCGATATCGCGCGGCGGGTGATGGCCAAGTATCCCGACGCGCTGCAGCCCATCACGACGGCGGCCGGGTTCCGCGACGCCTTCCGTCGTGGTCGGATCGGATCGGTGATGGGAATGGAAGGCGGCCACGCCATCGAGAACTCGCTCGGCGCCCTCCGCGCGTTCTATGACCTCGGCGTGCGCTACATGACGCTGACGCACAACGCGCACCTCGATTGGGCCGATGCGCACATCGCCAATCCGCGGCACGGCGGGCTCACGGCCTTCGGCAAGGAAGTCGTGCGTGAGATGAACCGCCTCGGGATGCTGGTGGACCTCTCGCACACCTCGCCAGCCACGATGAGCGCGGCGCTGGACGTGAGCGAGGCGCCGGTGATGTGGTCGCACGCGAATGCGCGCGCCCTCCGGGACCATTCGCGCAACGTGCCCGACTCCATCCTGCGTCGCCTGCCGCGTAACGGCGGCGTCGTGATGGTGACCTTCGTGCCGGGCTTCGTGACGGATCAGCCGAAGGCGACGCTGTCGCAGGTGGCAGACCACATCGAGCACATCCGCAACGTGGCGGGCGTGGACCACGTCGGCATCGGTGGCGACTTCGACGGCATCGACTCGGTGGTCGAGGGCCTCGAGGATGTCTCGAGCTATCCGCGGCTGTTCGCCGAGCTCGCGCGCCGTGGCTGGAGCGACGCGGACCTGAAGAAGCTCGCGGGCGAGAACATCCTGCGTGTGTTCGAGCAGGCGGAGCGGGTGGCGGCGCGGTTGCAGCTAGAGCGCGCGCCGAGCACGGCGACGATTGCGACGCTCGACGGGATGTCGCGCTAGCGGCGCGTCCTAGCGGCGCGTGCGCGCAGCCCGCGCGCGCAGCCACTGGCGCAGCGTACCAAGCGAGCTGATCGTGTCCGCGCCGATGTCGGACAGCACCGGGCCGTAGGCGCTGGCGCCGCTGCCTCCCACCACGAGCGCCACCTTCGGCGGTAGCAGCTCGCGCAGCGCGCGCAGCTCCGACGCGAGGGCGGGGTCGTCGACGGGGTACACGATGGACAACGCCACACAGTCCGCCTTCGCGAACTGCGCCGCCCGGGCCAGCTCGGCCGCGGGAAGATTTGGTCCGAGGTAGGCGACTCGCCAGCCATTGCCGGCGGCGGTCGTGGCCGCCAGCATCGCGCCGAGTTCGTGCAGCTGGTTGGCGAGGGTTCCGATCACGATCGTCGGCGCGCCGGCCGGCGCGGCGGCGGGATCGGTCATCCAGTGCAGCACGCGGCGAATGGTGGTCGTCGCCAAGTGCTCGTTGGCGGGAGACAGCTGTCCCCTGTGCCACAGGGACCCGATCGTGAACAGCAGGGGGGCGACGACCTCGTCGAGCGCTTCCTCGGCAGGCATCCGAAGCACCGCGGCGCGCAGGGTCTGCTCCAGCCGCGCCCCGTCGAACTCCTCGACGGCGATCAGCGCCGTGGAGAGGAAGGACTCGACGGCCGGAGTCTCGGCGCCGAGCCCGCTGCGCGTGCGAGACTCGCGCTCATCCGATTCGATGAGGCGCGTCAGTTCCTCGTTGCTGAGTGGTACCAGACCGCCGATCTGATGTCCGGACCGGGCTGCGCGGGCTAGCAACGTAAGTCGTCGGAGATCGGCCTCGGTGTACACGCGCTGACCGCCGGCGGTGCGCTGCGGCGTGACCGCCGCGTAGCGCCGTTCCCAGGCACGCAGGACATCGGGGGTGAGCCCCGTTCGCTGCGCGACAAGCCGTACAGGATGGAGAGCTTCATTGTCGCTCATTACTCAAAATATGAACAGAGATTGTAGATGTCAAGGTAAATAGTTAGACAAATATGCCGATAATTGAACACAGCTGTAGTGTCCAACGCTCAGACTCCCCCGCGCCGCGTGGAGAGGATTCCGCGGTAGGCTGCGCCGATGCACGGAGCACAGGCGGTATCTTTCGCGGCGTCAGCGCGCCCCATCGGCGCGCACGCCTACTCCCTCAATCCTTGTCGATGCGACTCCTTCCCTTCGCCGCGGCGGCCATCGTTCTGGCCGCGCCGCTATCCGCCCAGCAGGGCCCGCTTCGCGCACCGCTCAGCACGCGCGTCACCTTCACGTTGCCGCTGAATCCGCCTCGCGCGGAGGGCGCGCCGGCGCCTGCTCCGTTGGTGGTGTCCATTGAGTACGGACAGCCGCACGCGCGCGGGCGCGCGGTGCCGGCCGAGCTCTCGACCGACGGCACCGTGTGGCGCACGGGCGCGAACTCGTCCACCACGCTCAAGACGGCGGCCGACCTCGTGATTGGCGGCACGCGAATCCCAGCGGGCGCGTACTCGCTGTACACGATCCGCGAGAATGGCGCCTACAAGCTCATCGTCAACGCGAACACGGGGCAGTGGGGCACCTCGTACGAGGCGAGCCGGGATGTCGCGCGCATCCCGCTGCGGGCGCGCACGCTCCATGAGGCGCAGGAGTCGCTGCAGATCACGATGGTGCCGGCGGATGCGCCGACGGCCCGCGGCGTGCTGACCATTCGCTGGGGCACGCTCGAACTTGCGGCGGACTGGTCAACCCCGTAGCGCGGCCTGCGAGGTCGGGACGCGTACCAGTCCCGGCCTCACAATGGGCGATGTTGCGTTGCCCACACCTGCGGTGCCCACCAGCTTTCGTGTATGGCATCCAGTGACCTTCTGACCGGCACGACGCAGCGCGACGGCGCTTCGACACATCAAGACGGGATGCGCGTGCGCGCGTGGCCTTGGTCGGCGTCGGTGTGCCTCGCGGCGGCACTGCTGCTGGTGGGCGCCCCGACGCTTCAATCGCAGTCGCTCGCCTGCGGACGGGGATCGGATTCGCTGACGACGCTGGGTTGGCGGGCGTATCGCGCGGACTCGATTGCCGTGGCCGCCGCGCGTTTTGCGGCGGCGCTGCGCGCCTGCCCGCGCAGCGATGACGCGGCGGTGGGCCGCGGGTTCGCGTTGCTGCGCCGGGACAGCGTGGCGGCGGCGGACTCGCTGTTCCGTCTAGTCTCATCCCGCTCGCCGGCCTACGTCGATGCCTGGGATGGGCTCGCCATTGCGGCGTATCGGCGCGGCGCCCTGCCCGAGGCCATCGCCAGTTGGCGGCGCGTGGTGGCGCTGGACTCCACGCACCGATCGGCGCGCGCGAATCTGGATCGCCTCGCGCCGGAGTGGGATCGCGCCGCTGTGCCGATCGTGCGCCGTCGCGCCGCGTCGTTGGACGTGACGCTTCGGGTCCAGGGCGAAGGCTTCGAGCTGCGTCGTGGTGCCCGTTGGGAACCGTTCTACATGAAGGGCGTGAACATCGGGGCGGCGCTTCCTGGCCGATTCCCTGCCGAGTTTCCCACGGACTCGAGCGTCTACGCCGAGTGGCTGACGCAGATCGGCGCGATGCACGCAAACACCATCCGCCTCTATACGGTCCTGCCGCCGGCGTTCTACCGCGCCCTGCGGGCCTACAACCTCGCGCACGCATCGCGGCCCCTCTATCTCGTGCACGGGGTCTGGACGGAGCTGCCGCCGCGCGACGACTTCGGCGACGCCGGCTTCAACGACGAGTTCCGCGCCGAGATTCGCGACGTGGTGGACCTGCTGCACGGCGCCGCGAGCATCGCGCCTCGTCCTGGGCGCGCCGCCGGTCGCTACGACGCGGATGTCTCGCCCTGGACCATCGCCTACATCCTCGGTCGCGAGTGGGAGCCGTACTCGGTGGTCGGCTTCAACGAGGACCCCAAGGCGCCGCGCAGCTTTCGTGGCCAGCACCTGGTGATCTCCGAGGGCTCACCGACGGACATCTGGATGGTCGCGCAGTGCGACTACCTCCTCACCTACGAGGAGGACACGTACAACAGCCAGCGGGCGATCGCCTACACCAACTGGCCGACCACCGACGCGATCGAGCATCCCACCGAGACGTCGTACGACCAGCAGATGCAGTTTCGCGGCCTGCGCTACGACAGGGATTCGTCCGAGGGCCCCCTGCACGAAGAGGAAGGGGTCTCGCTGAATCCCTCGCTGGCCCACACCACCGCGCGCAACGTCGCCGGCTGGTTCGCCAGCTACCACGTCTATCCGTACTATCCGGACTTCTTGCTCTACGACCCCGGCTATCGCGCCGCGCGGTCGAGCTACGGTCCCTCGAACTACTTCGGATATCTGCAGGACCTCCGGCGCCTGCACCGCGGCATCCCTTTGGTGATTTCGGAATTCGGCTTGCCGACGAGTCGCGGCAACGCGCACATCCAGCCGCAGGGCCTGGACCACGGGGGGCTGAGCGAACAGGTCGCCGCCGAGGGCAACGTGCGGCTGGCCGCGGAGATCAAGGAAGTGGGGGCGGCCGGCGCGATCGTCTTCGCGTGGATGGACGAGTGGTTCAAGCGCAATTGGTTTGCGATGGAGTTCGAGCATCCCGCCGAGCGCGCGCGGCTCTGGCACAACATGATGAGCCCGGAGCAGCACTACGGACTGCTCGCCTTGCGGCCGGGGGCCGAAGGCACGACGCCGCTGCCCGGTGGCGATCCCGCGCGTTGGCGCGCATTGCCGGCCCTGCAGGGTGGCCGGCTGCTCGGGCGCGACTCGGTCACGCTGCGCGTGGGCCACGACGAGGGTTTCGTGTACCTCGCGCTCGAGGCGGCCTCGTGGCGTGGCCGCCCGTTTCCCTGGGACTCGGTCAACCTCCAGCTCGCCATCGACACGTACCGTGCCGATCTTGGCCAGAAGATCCTGCCGACGAGCGGGCTTCGCTCCGCTGCGGGTTTCGAGTTCCTGCTGGACCTCCGCAGTCCTGCCGATGCCCAGCTGCAGGTGGTGCCCGACTACAACCCCTACAAGCCGGCACGCCTGGTCGAGGGTGGGGCGTACTTCGGCGAGCACTTCCGCCGCCCCATCCACTCCGTCTCGCGTCTCGACGGTGTGTTCGACACGCTCTTCGCGCTCACGAATCGGCCGCGTTTCACGGACAAGGGTGAGTTGATCCGTGGGCAGGGCCGCAACATCGGACGCTTGGTCTACGCTCGCGCCGCCGACAACTCGCTGGCCGACTGGTGGTACGACCAGGCGGCGGGGATCATCCAGATCCGCTTGCCCTGGGGGATGCTGAACGTGAGCGATCCCTCGTCGCGCAGCATCCTGTTCGAGACGGACGCGATGCAGACGCTGGGCCTGAAGCCCGATGCCCCCGCGTCGCGGCTGACGGGCTTGCCCAGCGACGGTTTCCGCTTCGCGGTAGTGGCGTTGCGGCCGGGGCCCGACCTGCTCGGCACGATCCCGGCACTCGACGACTACGGCAACTGGCCGAGTGCGCAGTTCACGACCTGGACCTGGCAGGGTTGGGAGGAGCCAACCTGGCACGCGTATCTCAAGCCCGCGTATTTCGCGCTGCAACGGCTATGGGCCGATCCGTGATGCGCGCCTTGGCCCTCGGACTGCTCCTGTCGCTCGCGGTGGGCGGGACGTCGCGCGACGCGGCCGCGCAGGTCGCCGTGGGCGACTCGCTCTGGCGCCTGGGTCGGGTCGACGAGGCCGCGGCGGCGTATCGCAAGGCGCTTGAGCAGGACCGCAACGCGGTGCGTGCCAACTTCCGGATTGCCCAGACGCTGGCGTGGAGCAGCAACATCGATTCGGCGCTCGTGCTGCTGCGCGCGGCACGCGAGCGTGTTCCGGACGATCCGGACCTGCTCTTCACCGAGGCCACCTACCTCTCCTGGGCGCGGCGCTTTCCCGAGTCCCTGCTGCGGTTCGACTCGTTGATCGTGGCGCATCCGGAGCCGGACTTCGACTACGTGCGCGTGGCGCGCGCGAGGGTGCTGTCCTGGGATGGCCGCCTGCGCGAGGCCGAGGAAGGCTATCGCGAGGTGCTGGCGCGGCAGCCGGAGGATCGCGACGCACGATTCGGGCTTGGACAGGTGCGCGCCTGGTCCGCGGATCTGGAGTCCGCGGCCGAGCAGTTCGAGCGCCTGCTCGCCGACGATCCGAACGAGGTGCGGGTGCTGGTCGCCCTCGGTCAGGTGCGCCTCTGGGAGACGCGGTTGGCCTCGGCCTCGCGGCTGGCGGACCGTGCCGCGGCGCAGGACAGCGGCGACGCCGACCTGCGCAGCCTGCGTCAGGCCATCGCCCGGCAGCGGGGCCTGCGCGTGGACGCCGGGCAGTACTGGAGCGAGGACAGCGATCGCAACCGCAACCAATGGCAGACGTTGGCCGCGCGCACGGTCGTCGGTGATGGCATGCGCCTCGGAGCCTCGCTGGGCCTGCTTGGCGCGACGGATCCGCTGCGCACGGCGCGCCGCGTGCTCGGCGAGCTGTCGCTGGGATTGCCGCTCGGGCGTGGGGCGGCGACCGCGACCCTCGGTGCACGAGTGCTCGACCCGCCGCCGCTGACGCCCGGCGGCCCGGCGCCTCCCTCGCGCACGGTGCTTACCGGGCGCGTCGGGCTGCAGCAGCGCGTTGGGGCCGGTCTCACGCTGGGCGCGGCGTTCGCCCGCTGGCCGTTCGATGAAATCGCTGCGCTGGTCCCCCTAGAGCTGGATATCGACCAGTGGGAAGTCACGGCCGACTGGCGCGCGACGGGAAAGCTCAACTTCACAGGGATGCTCGGCGGCCTTGGGTACAGCGACGGGAATCGCCGGACCTCGTGGGCGGCCCGCGGTACGCGGCGGTTCGCGCGCGGCGTCTCGCTTGGGGCCTTCGTGAGCGGCTTTGCATTTGCCGAGCGCAACACGCGCTATTTCTCGCCGCCGGGATTTGTCGCGGCGGAGCTGACAGCGGGCTGGTCGCACGACGGTCCGCGCTGGAGCGCCGCGGTGAATGGCGGCCTCGGCGGCCAGCGGATCGACACCCTGTCCATACAGTCGCAGTGGCATCTCGACGGGCGTGTGGCCCGCCAGTGGGGCTCGCGATGGGCGCTGGAGTTGGTGGCCGGCCGTAGCACCAGCGCGGCCGCCTCCGCTGTCGGCGCCTATGCGTACTCGACCCTCGGGCTCAACCTGCGGCGGACCTTCTGAGGCGGTCTGCCTAGCGCCCGAGCACGTGCAGCAACTCACCCGCCAGTGTCAGCGGATCGAACGGCTTCGTGAGGCAGGCGACCGCGCCGAGCTCGATGGCTGAGTCCTGTTCGCCGCGCTGCGCACGCGCGGTGAGGAAGACCACCGGGATGTCGCGCGTCTCGGGGTCCGCCTTCAGGAGACGACAGGTCTCGTAGCCGTCGAGGTTCGGCATCATCGCGTCCAACAGGATGGCGTCGGGCCGGCGATCCTTGACGCAGGCTAGGAGCTCCGTGCCCGATGGCAGCACCTCGGCCTCGATGCTAGGCTCGAGACTGAGGGCGAGCTCGAGGATGGTCCGGATGTCCGGTTCGTCGTCCGCACAAAGAAGCCGCATGGTGCGGGAATGATCGCTCCAGAGCGGAGCCCGTCGCAACGGGCGCCTTGCCTCCCTAACTTTCACCGATGCCCGCGCCGAAGGATCTCACGGACGTTCTCGCCCAGCTCCGCGAGCGCTATCTGGCGTCCAGCGCGCCGACGATTCGGGCGTTCGACGACCTCGCCGCGCAGCTGGAGCGGACACCGGACGCGGCGGAGGTCGTGCAGGCGCTGCGGCGCGAGTTGCATCGCGTGCGCGGCACCGCCGGCAGTTACGGGTTTCACGAGACGAGTCGACTGGCGGCAGCGTTGGAGCCGGTGGCGGTGCGTTGGACCACGGACCCGCAGTTGGACCGCGGACGCCGCGGCAGCATCGTGCGCCGCTTTGTCTCCGCGCTGCGCGGGTCGCTGCAGCCCGATGGGGCGCCGTCGTTGCCGGGGAGCGCGTCCCGCGGCGGCATCGTGCTCGTGGAGCTGCCAGATGGCGTGGAGGCGCGGTTGACGGCGGAGGCGATGCATCGCGGCCACCGTGTCGAGGTCGCGAAGGCCTCGGATGTCGCGTCGATTCTTGCGCAGCGCTCGGACACGGCAGTCGTCTCCGTCGCATCGGCGGCGCCCGACGTCCCACTCGACGTCACGTGGGTGGTGCTCCGCGAAGGGGAGGAGGCGGTCCCGTCGCCACGCGAGCGGATGACGGTGGTGGACCTGGGCGCCGACGCCCGCGACGTGATCAGTGTGCTGGAGACGCGCGCCCACGCCTCGCCGCTTGCCGGCAGCACCGTGCTGCTCATCGAGGACGACGAGCACATGGCCGAGTTGCTGCGGATGTTGGGCGAGCGACAGGGGATGTTCGTGGAGGCGCGGGGCAACGCCAGCGGCATCCGGCAGCTCATCGATGATCTGCGGCCCTCGTTGGTGCTGCTGGACATCAACCTGCCGGGCGCCGATGGGTTCGCGGTGACGCGCGACCTCCGCAGCGACGAGCGCTACCGCGAGCTGCCAATCATCATGATGTCTGCGGCGACGGACGTGGAGACGCGGACGGCGGCCTTCGCGGCCGGGGCGGACGACTTCCAGTCCAAGCCCGTCTCGCCCGAGGAGATCATGCGGCGCATTGAGCGCGTGCTGGAGTCGCACCGCCAGCGCTTGATTGCGCGGGGGGTGCATCCGGTGACGGGACTCCTGCTGCCCGACCGTGCGCGGCACGTCCTCGGCGCCACGGTGTCGGCGCAGGCCGCGCGGGCTGAGCCTGTCACCGTCGCGCTGCTCCGGCCTCGTGCCCCGGTGGACGGACTGGGCGTGTCCGCCGCCTGGCACCGCGAGTTGCGCCTGCTTGCCGGCGCGCTGGGCAGCGATGGGGTGCGCCTGGGATTTCGGGATGAGGTGGCGGCGATGGCCGTCTTCGGAATGCCGGCCGACGAGGTGTTCGGCCGTCTCGACGTGCTGGGCGAGGCGGCGGCGCAGGACCTGGTGCCCTGGTGTGCGGGCATCGCCGAGCTCCGCGCGGGCGCCGAGCCCGACATCCTTGCGTTGATGCGTCTGGCCGACGAGGCGTGGCAGTTGGCGCGCGAGCGCGAGCTTTACGCCCACGTGTGGGATGCGACGGATGCGGGGGTGGCGCCGGATGTCGTGGTCGTGGAAGACGACGACGCGCTGGCGGACCTGGTGTCCTTTGCCCTCTCGGCGCGCGGCCTCACCTGGGTGCGCTATGCCGACGGCCCGGCGGCCCTCGCCGGCCTCACGGCGATGCGGGTGCAGGGGCGCAGCCCGATTGTGTTGTTGGACGTGGACCTGCCCGGCCTCGATGGATTCTCGGTGTTCGAGCGCTTGCGCGTGGAGCGCCCGGGCGTGTTCCGCGTCGTGTTTGCGTCGGTGCATGCGACCGAGGCGGACCAACTGCGCGCCATCCGAGCGGGGGCGCTGGACTACCTGGTGAAACCGCTGAGTCTCCGTGTATTGCTGGCCAAGATCGTGGGCTGGCGAGCGGGGGCGATGACACAGTGAACGCGGCGGTCATCTTTGGCGTGATGGCCTTGGTGCAGGCACTGTTCCTCCTGTTCCTGTTCCTGTTCCTGTTGATCCGGCGCCGCTATGACATGGCGCGACGGGCGGCGTTTCTGGCCGGGCAGGCCGAACTCGCCGTTCCGCTCCGGAACTGGATCGTCTCGGGCGCGCACCCTGAGCCGTTGGTCCGCGCCCTCGGCCATCTGCCCTCGGGGACGGCGGTGGGCTACCTGTCGCTGCTGGCGCGGCAGACCATCACGGCGTCGCAGAAGGACGAGCTCTCGCTGGCCCTGCGCAATGAGCGGTGGATGGCGCGGGCGATCGCGCAGTGGCGGTCCCGCTTCTGGTGGCGGCGTCTCGAGTCCGCGCGCGCCCTCTCGCTTGTCGGGACGCCGCGCGAGCAGGAAGCACTCGCGTTGCTGCTGCGCGACGAGCACCCGGCGGTGCAGGTGGCGGCCGCGTCGGCGCTGCCGCGCGTGGCGGACACCGCGATGCTGGGACGCGTGGTGGACGGGATCTTCACGCTGCCGAAGGTGGTGCGGCAGTACGTGACGACGGTGCTGCGTCAGACCGGCGGGCGCGCGGGCGAAGCGCTCTCGACGCGCATCGCCAATGGTGGCCGTCCGTCCGAACTGGCGGCCTGGATCGAACTCGCGGCTGCACTCGACGATGCCACCGCCATCACGGCCTCGCTGGCCCACGTTCGCCACGAGGGCGATGCGGTGCGGCGTGCCGTGGCGAAGGCGCTGACCCGGCACCCGGGGCCCGACGCCGCCCGCGGCCTCGTGGGGCTGCTGAAGGACTCCGATGCGTCGGTGCGCGCCCTCTCGGCCCGGGGCCTGGGGCATCTCGGCTCGCCGGCATCGGTGCCCGCGCTGGTGCCGCTGCTCGCCGACGAGGTGTGGCAGGTGCGACTGCGTGCGGCCGTCTCGCTGGCCCAGTTGGGCGAACGGGGGCGTGCGGCCCTGCGGGCGGCGCGCGAGGGAACGGACCGTTTTGCCCGGGAGATGGCGACGATGGTCTCCGGCCTCTCCGATGGCGCCGTGCTGGAGCTGGGCGACACGTGAGTCCCGCCGTGGTGGACGCGCTGGCGACGCTGGTACTCTGGACCGACCGCTCCGCGCTGGTCTATCTGCTGCTGCTCAACACCGGGTACGCACTGCTGCTGGTGATGTCGATCCCCGAGCTCTGGAAGCACTGGCGGCTCTCGGCCGACGAGCACCTTCGGCGGCTGCTCTCGTCGGAGGCGCTGCCGCCGCTGTCGCTGCTGGTGCCCGCACACAACGAGGAAGTCACAATTGCCTCCAGCGTGCTCTCGTTCCTGACGCTTGAGTATCCGCACCTCGAGGTCGTGGTCGTGAACGACGGCTCGCGCGACCGCACGATGGACGTGATGATGCGCGAGTTCGATCTCTACGAGGTGCCGCCGGCGTTTCCCGTGCGCATCGCGACGAAGCAGGTGCGGGCCTACTATCGCTCGCGGCGCCACGCGCGCCTGCTTGTGCTCGACAAGGAGAATGGCGGCAAGGCCGATGCCCTGAATGCCGCGATGAACTCGGCGCGGCATCCCTTCGTAGTGGCCGTCGATGCCGACACCTTAATCGAGCCGGACGCGCTCGTGCGGCTGGCGCGGCCATTCCTGCTCGGGGCGAACGTCGCCGCGGTGGGCGGGACGATTCGGGTGGCCAACAACTGCGTGGTGGAGCTCGGGCGCGTCGTCGAGGCGCGGGTGGACTCGCGGTGGCTTGGCGGCTGCCAGACCGTGGAATACCTGCGCGCCTTCCTTTTCGGGCGACTCGCGTGGAACTGGCTCGGCGGCAATCTGCTGATCTCCGGGGCCTTTGGACTGTTCCGCAAGCAGTATTTGTTCGCCATCGGTGGCTATCGCACGGGCAATGTCACGGAGGACATGGACCTCTGCGTGCGCCTGCAGCGCTACCTGCACGAGCACGGCATCGAGGCCGAGTTGCCGTTCATCCCCGACCCGGTGGCGTGGACGGAGGTGCCCTCCGACCTGCGGGTGCTGCGGCGGCAGCGCGAACGCTGGCACCGCGGCTTGATCGGCACGATGCTGGCGCACCGCGTGATGCTCTTCAATCCGCGCTATCGTGCCGCCGGGATGCTGGCGTACCCCTTCTTCTTCTTCGGCGAGATGCTGGCGCCATTGGTCGAGCTGGTGGGTTGGGTCGGGCTGGCGCTGGGACTCTCGGTGGGCCTCGTGGACAGGCAGTTTGCGCTGCTGTTCCTGGCCGTGGCCGTGGGGTTCGGCACCCTGCTCTCGGTCTGGGCCATCGTGCTTGAGGAGGCGTCGTTCCGCCGTTACGGTCGTCCGGCCGACCTAGTGCGCCTGATCTGGTATGCCGTCATCGAGGGCCTGGGTTATCGGCAGATGACGGTGCTGTTCCGCCTGCAGGGCTTCTACAACTTCCTGCGCGGGAACGAGTCCTGGGGGCGCATGACGCGCGCGGGGATCGGGACGGCGAAGAAGGCGGCGTAGGGCGCGGGCGCGTCCGGCGGCGCGAGTGACCAGCGGCGGTACGGACTGGCGCTACGGCAGCCCCTGCAGCTCGCGCCGCACGCGATCGACCAGCGATGCCTCCGTATCACGCGTCTTCACGAACGCGTCGGCGATGCGGATGCCCGAGTCCTTGAGGTCCTCGGGCGCAAACCCGGTCGCGGAGTAGAGCAGGATCGACAGCGTGCGGAAGCGCGGGTCCTGGCGCAGCTTGCGCGCAAAGGAGAGGCCGTCCATCCCTGGCAGTCCGGTGTCGAGGATGATCACCCGCACCTGGTCGGTCTCGAGGGCGCGGAGTGCCGCCACCGCATCCCCCGCGGGAATCGGGCGGGCGAAGGGTTCGATCAAGGCGCTGAGGACGGCCCGCATCGACTCATCGTCCTCGACGATCAACACGCCGTGACCCTCGAGTGCCCCTTCCGGGGCGCGGGGTGCCACGGGCAGCGCCACCCAGAACACGGTGCCCCCGCCCGGCGCGTCTTGGAAGCCGATGCGCCCCCCGTGCAGTTCGGTGATCGCCTTGGAGATCGCCAGCCCCAGGCCCGTGCCGCCGCTGCGGCGCGAGGCTGCGCCGCCGGCCTGCTGGAAGCGTCCAAAGATCCGTGAGGCGAATTCTGATGGGATGCCGGGGCCGTGGTCGCGCACCGTGATCCGCACCTCGCCCGCCGCCTCGGTGGCAGCCACCTCGACGCTGCTGCCCTTGGGCGAGAACTTGACCGCGTTGGAGATGAGGTTGGTGAACACCTGCGTGAGCCTGTCCGAGTCGCCATTCACGGGAATGCGCGCCACGGGTGCCAGGCTGAGCGTCACGCCCGCATCGTGCGCGAAGTTGTCGAGGCCGGCGATCGTCGACTCCAGCAGCGGCGCAATCTTCAGTTGGTCGCGGCGGATGCTCACGTGCCCGGCATCGATCTTCTCGATATCGAGGATGTCGTTGATGAGCCGGATGAGGCGGTCCGTGTTGGTCAGCGCGATGCGCAGCAGATCGCGGCCCTTCGGATTGAGATCGCCGCTGGCGCCGCCAAGCATCAGGCCGAGGGCTCCGCGCATGGAGGTCAGGGGCGTGCGCAGCTCGTGGCTCACCGTGGAGACGAAGTCGGTCTTGAGGCGCTCGAGCTCCTTGAGCTGCTCGATGTCGCTCTGCAACTGGCGTTCGCGCGTCTCGATGCTCTGCGCGAGGCGCTCGAAGGTCAGCGCCAGGCGCGCCATGTCCCGGCTCGGCGCGGTGTGCACGTGCGGCAGGCGCGCGGCCTCGTAGTTGCCGGCGTCCAAGGCCTCGGCGCCGCGAATCACGCGCTCCAGTGACCGGCCCACCACGCGCAGGAGCAACACGAGCAGCAGCAGGAAGATCGCCACCGCCGCGATGCGGATAAGGAAGTTCTCCCACTCCTCGAGCGCGGATTCCAGCTCTGCCTGCCGTTGCGTCTCGACAATGGCCTCGCGCACGTCGCGCGTCAGCTGGCCGTGGGTGAAGCGGATTTCGTCGTAGATGCGGGTCGCCTCATCCTGGCGGGCGCGCCCTGGCGTCCCCGGGCCGAAGGCCGCGTCGCCGCGCAGGCGATACGCCGTGAAGTTCGGCGTGCCCACCTCGCGATCCAGTTGTTCGACGGCGCTCACCAGCCGGTCGAGATCGACCGCCGTGCTGCCCAGCGTCGGCAGATACTCGCGCAGCAGGTTGGCATCCTGCTCGAACGAGCGCCGCCACATCTCGTAGCGGACGGCGAGTGCCTCGCCGCCGCCGAGGACGAAGCCGCGCTGGGCGGAGTTCATGCCGGTCGCCGCCGTTAACAGGCGGGCTGTGGCACCATCGGCGGCGCGCAGCAGGTTGAGCTGCTCATTGCGGGCGGCAGTCTGTGCCTCCACGCGGTCGGCGGCGACGCGAGCCGTCAGGAACCACGCCAGCGTTACCAGCGCCCCCAGCGCGCCCAACTGCGCCGTCAACGGCATCCGGCGCCAGGACCGACTGAGTCGTGCACGCAGCCCACCCGTGGACTCCGTGAGCGTCCGGGCGGAGATCGTGGGTGTGGTGTTTGGCTCGTGGAGGTCCACTTGGGCGGGGCGAAGAGCGGGAATCTGGAGGACGACGAATGCCTCCGCCATCACCATAGTAAATTATCGGTGCCCGCCCCGCCTTCCTGACCCGACGCACTCCCTGCCATGACCACGCCCCGCACGCCCCTCCACACGCTCCACGCCGCCGGCCAGTCCATCTGGCTCGACTTCATCGACCGCAGCCTGCTGCAGGGCGACACGCTCGCGCACCGCATCACCGGCGAGGCGCTGACGGGGATGACGTCGAATCCGACGATCTTCGAGAAGGCCCTCGCCTCGGGTACGGCCTACGACGCGCAACTCAAGGCGTCGGCCGCGGGTCGCAGCGCCTGGGACTTGTTCGAGCTGGTGGAGACGGACGATGTGCGCGTGGCCTGCGATGCCTTCCGCGGCGTCTACGACGCCTCGAAGCAGCAGGATGGCTTCGTGAGCATCGAGGTCTCGCCGGGTGCGGCCGATGACGCCGACGCCACGGTCGAGGAGGCGCACCGCCTGTGGAAGACGGTGGATCGCCCGAACGTGATGATCAAGGTGCCGGGCACGGCGGCCGGCTGCGTGGCGCTGGAGCGCCTGATCGCCGATGGCATGAACGTCAACGTGACGCTGCTCTTCGCCGTGCAGGCCTACGATCGCGTGATCGAGGCCTACCTGCGCGGGCTCGAAGCGCGCGCCGCCGCCGGCAAGCCCCTCGCGCACGTGGCCTCCGTGGCCTCGTTCTTCGTGTCGCGGGTGGACACGGCCATTGATGCCAAGCTCGATGCGATGGTGAAGGCGGGCACGCTCGATGCCGCGCGCGCCGACGCGCTCAAGGGCAAGGCCGCCATCGCCAACGCCAAGCGCGCCTACAAGCTCTTCCAGCAGCGCTTCGCTGGTGCGCGCTGGGCCGCGCTCTCGGCGAAGGGTGCGCAGGTGCAGCGCCCGCTCTGGGCCAGCACCAGCACCAAGAACCCGGCCTACCGCGATACCATCTACGTCGAGGCGCTCATCGGCCCGCACACGGTGAACACGATGCCGCCGAACACGCTGGAGGCCTTCAAGGACCACGGCGTCACGGCGCGCACGGTGGATGCCGACGTGGATGCCGCCGAGGCCCTGCTCACCGAGTTGGAGTCGCTCGGCATCTCGCTCGACGCCGTGACTGACACGTTGCTCAGCGAGGGCCTGGCATCGTTCCAGAAGTCCTTCGACACGCTGGTCGCCGGCATCGAGCAGAAGACCGCGGCGCTGGGCCAGGCCGTTGCCGCCAGCCGCTAGCCCGACTCCCAAGCGAGTTTCCGTGCCCGCCCCCATTTCTTTCGACGCGACCAAGATCGTCGCGACCATCGGCCCCGCCTCGTCCAACCCGGATGTCATTCGGCAGTTGGTGCTGGCGGGCATGAATGTCGCGCGCCTCAACTTCTCGCACGGCACGCACGAGCAGCACGCGCGCACCGTGTCCAACATCCGCGGGATCGCGCAGGAACTCGGCCGCTCGGTGGCCATCCTCGGCGACCTGCAGGGTCCACGCATTCGCATCGGCACGCTGGCCGAGGCGCGGCAGCTTACCGAGGGCGAGACGTTGGTGCTGGCGCCGGAGGACGTGGCCCGCGAGGGCGAGATTCCCGTCACCTACGACGACATCGCCAAGGACGTGCAGTCCGGCGGCACCATCCTCGTGGACGACGGCCTGATCGCGCTGCGCGTGACGGGCGTGGACGCGCCCCGTGTGGCGGTGCAGGTGCGCTACGGCGGCCTGCTCAAGAGCAACAAGGGCATGAACCTGCCGGGCATCGACGTGTCGGCGCCCTCGCTCACGGAGAAGGACCGCGAGGACATCCCCTTCGCCATCGAGCACGAGCTGGACTATCTCGCCCTGAGCTTCGTGCGCCGGCCCGAAGACATCGCCGAGCTCAAGGCGATGCTGCCCAAGGGCATGCTCGTAGTCGCGAAGATCGAGAAGGACTCCGCGCTGACGCGCATCGAGGCCATCCTGCGTGAGGCCGATGCGGTGATGGTCGCGCGCGGCGACCTCGGCGTCGAGTTGCCCTTCGAGGAAGTGCCGCTCGCGCAGAAGCGCATCATCCTGCTGGCGGCGCGCTTTGGCCGGCCGGTCATCACGGCCACGCAGATGCTGGAGTCGATGGTGCAGCACCCGCGCCCGACGCGTGCCGAGGCCAGCGACGTGGCCAACGCGATCCTCGACGGCACGGATGCGGTGATGCTCTCGGCGGAGACCGCGGCGGGGCTCAACCCCGTGCTCGCGGTGCAGGCGATGCGGCGCATTGCCTCGGCCGCTGAACGCGCGCCGGTGCAGCGCGGGCAGGGCATCGACCGGCTCGAGGCCGGCAAGGCGACAGTCGAGGAGACCATCGCCTCCGCCAGCGTGACGGCGGTGCGCCTGCTCGGCGCGCGCAACCTCGTGGTGTTCACCAAGAGCGGCTTCTCGGCGCGCGTGGTGGCGGCGCGGCGGCCGAATGTGCGCATCGTCGTGCTCACGGACAACGACCGCACCTACCAGCAGCTCGCGATGGTCTGGGGTGTCGTCCCCTTCCTCGTGCCGCACTGCGACACCTACGACCAGATGGCCGAGCTGGCGCGCGGGCTGCTCGTGAAGAACGGCCTCGCCACGACGGGTGAGCGCATCGTGGTCACGGCCGGCGTGCCCTTCGACGTGCCGGGCACGACGAACCAGCTAAAGGTCGAGACGGTGTGATGGCCGCCCGCAGCGTGGTGACGGCGTGAAGCTGACCTTCCTGGGCACCGGGACCAGTTTTGGCGTGCCGCAGATCGGCTGCCACTGCGCGACCTGTCGCTCGGACGATCCGCGGGACCGGCGCACGCGCGTGGGCGCCGTGGTCGAGGATGCAGGCCTGCGATTGCTGCTCGACACGCCGCCCGAACTGCGCCTGCAGTTGATCGCCGCCGGCGTGGATCGTGTTGATGCCGTGCTGTTCACGCACGAGCACGCCGACCACACGCACGGCATCGACGATATCCGCGCCATCTCCGTGCGTCGCGACGGCGCGCTGCCGATGTATGGGCCCGCGGAGACGCTGGCCACCTTGGCGCAACGCTTCCCGTACATCTTCGACGCGGCAATGAAGCCGCTCCCGGGAACGAGCAAGCCTGAGGGCTTTGCGTATCCGTTGGAGCCGGGCGTGCCGACGCGCATCGGGCATCTCGAGGTGACGCCGGTTGCGCTGCCGCACGGTCGCCTGCGTGTGTTTGGCTATCGCATCGGGCCGCTGGCCTACGTGACGGACGCGAAATCGCTGCCGGACGACGCGCTGGCCATCCTGCGCGGCTGCGAGGTGCTGGTGCTCAACGCGCTGTTCCGCACCGCGCACCCGACGCACCTCTCGATCAGCGAGGCGGTGGACACAGCGGCGCGCGTCGGGGCCAAGCGCGTGTACCTCACGCACCTCACGCACGAGACGACGCACGCCGCCCTGGCGGCCGCGCTGCCCGAGGGCATTGCTCCCGCGTACGACGGCCTGACCGTGGAGATCTGCTGAGATGACCATCCGCCTCGATGTGAGCGGGATGCTGCGCCAGGCCGTGGCGTCGGGACCCGACGTGGCGGCGCTCGAAGCACTCGCCCCGCGCCTGCGCGCCGCCGCCGACGGATTCCGGGCGATGGAGCGCGAGGGCCTGCTCGGCTTCCGCGAACTCGAGGCACAGGCGGCCGAGCGGGAGCGCGTGCTGGATTGGGCGTCCACCGCCAGCCGCGAGCTCGACGACGTCATCGTGCTCGGCATCGGCGGTTCGGCGCTCGGCACGGTCTGCCTGCGCACGGCGCTGCTGCCGCGGGACTGGAACGCACGCACTCCGGCCCAGCGCGACGGCCGCGCGCGGTTGCACGTGCTCGACAACGTCGATCCGCGCAGCGTCGGCGGGCTGCTCGACCTGGTGGACCTCGCGCACACGCGTGTGCTCGTCGTCTCGAAGTCAGGCAGCACCGCCGAGACGATGTCGCAGTACCTGTTCGTGCGGGACCGCCTGCGCGCCGCCGGCCTCCCGCCGCGAGAGCATCTCGCCTTTGTGACCGATCCCGTGAAGGGCGCGCTGCGCCGCGTCGCCGATGCCGAGGGCATCCCGGCCTTCGAGGTGCCCGCCAACGTGGGCGGCCGCTTCTCGGTGCTGAGTCCGGTGGGCACGCTGCCGGCCGCGCTGCTGGGGATGGACGTCGCGGGTCTGGTCGCCGGTGCCACGGCGATGCGCGACCGATGCACGGCGGCCTCGTTCCGCGAGGATCCCGCGCTGGCGTTTGCGGCGCTGCAGTGGCGCGCGCAGCAGGAGGCGGGGCAGGGCAACCACGTGTTGATGCCCTACAGCGATGCCTTCCGCGACCTCGCCCCCTGGTTCGTGCAGCTCTGGGCGGAGTCACTGGGCAAGCGTCGCGCCGATGGCTCGCACGTCGGACCGACGCCGATCGCGGCCGTGGGTGCGACAGACCAGCACGCGCAGGTCCAGCTCTTTATGGAAGGCCCGGCGGACAAGACCGTCACCTTCGTGGATGTCGAATCGCATCCTGGCGAGCTGACGATTCCTGACGGCGCGGACGTTCCGGACGACCTCGCCTACCTGCGCGGCCGCGGCTTCGGCGAGTTGCTGCGCACCGAGGCAAAGGCCACCGCTGGCGCCCTCGCCCGCGCGGGCCGCCCGACAATGACGTTGCGCGTCTCGCAGGCCGACGCCTGGCACCTCGGCGGGCTCTTTATGTTCTTCGAGCTCGCCACCATCTACGCCGGCCAACTCTACGGCGTGGATCCGCTGGACCAGCCGGGCGTGGAGCTCGGCAAGCAGCTAACGTACTACCAGTTCGGCCACCCCAAGTGGCAGCAGATGCGCGAGGTGTGGGACTCGCTCCCGGCCTCGGACCCCGCGTGGGTCCTCTGACCTCGCGCCGATCATTCATTCCCTGACCCCGATCGTGATATGAGCACGCTCCCCGCCTCCGTGACCGCCGCCCTCGGCGCAGCGGCGACGATTGCCGACAATCGCCTCACACTCAAGGACGAGGCCGCGCTGGCCTCGCCGATGATGGATGCCCTCGTGCGCCTCGCCGTCTTTGGTGACAGCGCCGAGCAGGACTGGGCGCGCTGGAGCATCTGGGAGCTGGGTCGCGCGGTCGGCACGTACTCCGCGAGCATCCACGACTATTACATGGCGCGTGGCCGCGGCGACGTCCCGCCGGGCACGGTGCCGGCCATCAACGTGCGTGGCGCCTCGTACGACACGGCGCGCGCCATCTTCCGCGCCGCCAAGAAGCTCGATGCTGGCGCAATCATCCTCGAGATCGCGCGCTCGGAGATCGCCTACACCAACCAGCGGCCCGCCGAGTACGTCGCGGTGATGATCGCCGCGGCCCTGCGTGAAGGACGCCGCGGGCCGGTGTTCATCCAGGGCGACCACTTCCAGGTGAATGCCAAGAAGTACAAGGCCGACCCCAAGGCCGAGGTAGCCGCGGTGAAGCAGTTGGCCCTCGAGGCCATCACGGCCGGCTTCTACAACATCGACATCGACACGTCCACGCTGGTGGACCTCTCGCACGACACGCTCGACGCGCAGCAGCGGCTCAACTACGAGGTGGCCGTGGACCTCACGCGCTACGTGCGTTCGCTGGAGCCCAAGGGCGTGACCATCTCGCTGGGTGGCGAGATCGGCGAGGTCGGCACGGAGAACTCCACCGTCGCCGAGCTCGAGGCGTTTATGGACGGCTACAACCGCACGCTCGAGGCCAAGGCCAAGGGGATGGTCGGCCTGAGCAAGATCTCCGTGCAGTCAGGAACCTCGCACGGTGGTGTGGTGCTGGCCGACGGCTCCATTGCCGACGTGGCGCTGGACTTCAAGACGCTGGAAGACCTCTCGCGCGTGGCGCGGGCCAAGTACGGGCTCAGTGGCGCCGTGCAGCACGGCGCCTCGACGCTGCCGGACGACGCGTTCTTCCATTTCCCGAAGACGGAAACGGCGGAGATTCACTTGGCCACCGGCTTCCAGAACATGCTCTACGATCAGCTGCCCGACGCGCTGCGCACGGAGATCTACGCCTGGCTCACGGCGAACGCCGCCGAGGAGCGGAAGGCCGGCGACACGGACGAGCAGTTCTTCTACAAGACGCGCAAGAAGGCGCTCGGCCCCTTCAAGCAGCAGCTGTGGAACCTGCCGGCCGATGTGCAGGCCAAGCTCGCCGCGGCCTACGAGGCCAAGTTCACCTTCTTCTTCGAGAAGTTGGCCGTGGCCGGAACAGCAGCTGCCGTGCGGAAGTATGTGCAGGGGCCGGCGGTCGTTCGGTCCGCGCCTGGCACTGCAGCCGCCGTTGAGGCCGCACCGGACGATCCCGACGCGGGCGAGTGATTCTTCGTTTCCTCCTGCCGCCCGCCGGTTCCCCCACCGGAGAGATCCGATGACCCGTATTGCTACGCTCGCCGCGGTCGCGCTCCTCGCGACCGCCTGCGTCTCCAAGTCCGAGTATGAGCGCCAGTTGGCGCAGTCCGCCGCCATCAGCGCCGAGAAGGATTCGTTGCTGTCTGAGGTCGTCGCCACGTCGCAGTTCATCAGCGACGCCAACGAGGAGCTCGACAAGGTGCGCAGCGGCCAGCCGGTGGCCGCACGCGACAACGAGATGGAGACTCTCTCGCCGGCGGAGGCGCGCATGCAGCTCCTCCAGCGCATGACGGAACTGACGGCCCGCGTGAAGCAGGCCGAGGAGCGGATGGCCGCCAGCCGCCGCCGCATCAACGCGCTCACGGCCGGCAACGCCGACCTTACGCGGAAGTTCGACTCAACGGTCACGGCGTTCCAGACCTTGCTCGACAACCAGAAGGCCGAGATCGTCGCCTTGGTCGACCAGGTCACGTCGTTGACGGCCGAGAACCGGCAGCTTCGCGACGCGAACGCCCAGCTCGCCAGCGAGGCCCAGACGCTGCAGCAGGACAAGGACGCCCTCCTCGCCGAGAACAACACCGTGTACTGGGTGGCCGGTACGAAGTCCGACCTGCTGCGGCGCGGCATCATCGAGCAGCGCGGTGGGATGCTCGGCATCGGCCGCACGTCGGTGCTGGCGCGCACACTGGACGCCGAGGACTTCACGGCCGCCGACCGGCGCGCGTTGACCGAGGTGGCGCTGCCGGATCCCAACAAGAGCTATCGCATCGTCTCGCCCAATGACGTGTCGGGGCTGGACGTGGCGCCCACGGATGGCAAGTTCAAGGGGAGCCTGCGGATCGCGTCGCCTGAGCTGTTCTGGCGGCCGTCGCGCTTCCTCGTGCTCATCGAACTCTGATGGAGGTGGGACATGCGGGGCAGGACCGATGACCCGGCGGTGGTCGTGACGCGACGCCGCGACTCTGGTTTCGGCAGCTTCCTGCTGGGGATGGCGGTGGGGGCCGGCTTGGCCCTGCTGTTCGCGCCGCAGTCGGGCGAGGACACCCGGCGCGAGCTCCGGCGTACCGCGCGCCGCGTGCGGCGACAGGCACGCGACCTCGCCGACTCGGGCCGCGAGGCGGCCTCCGAGATGGTGCGCGTGGGCAAGGACATGGTCGAGGACGTGAAGACCAGCGGCCGCGAGATGATGGACGACGTGAAGCGCAGCGGCCGCGCGATGGCCCGCGACATCAAGAAGAGCGGCCGCAGCGCGGCGCGCGACGCCCGCGAGGCACTCGAGGCGCGGCTCGCAAAGCATCGCGAGGCCTTCGAGGATGAGGGAGAAGACGGCGTCTGATCACCCGCATCCGACGGGTCATCGCCGACACGATTCGCGGCGCGAACGATGACAACGTGATGTTCCTCGCCGGCGGGGTGGCATTCAATCTGCTCCTCGCCGGCGTGCCGTTTATCCTCCTCGTCGCCAGCATCATTGGCTTCGTGCTCGGCGAGTCCGGACCCGACGCCACCGCCCGCGTGCAGTCCGTGCTGGATCGCCTGCTGCCGCCGCAGTTCGACGTCGGCGGCTCGATCCTCGATCCGGTGCTGGACGACGTCGTGCGCACCCGCACCGCCGTCGGCGTCTCGGGCGCGGTGCTCTTCCTCTGGTTCTCGGCGCGACTCTTCGCCGCGCTGCGCAGCGTGATGCGCCTCGTGTTCGAGCACGGCAAGGATCGCAGCTATGTCGGCGGGCTGCTCTGGGACCTGCATCTCTCGCTGATGACCGTGCTGATGATGGGCGTCTGGGTCTTCACCAGCGCCTGGCTGACAACCGGCAGCGGCCGCATCGGCGCGGCATTGCTCGAGTTCGGGCTGCGCGACGATGCCCTGTCGCAGCTGGAGGTCGTCATCGGCCGCAGCATCGCGGTGGGTAGCGTCATCGCCATCTTCGTGTCGCTGTATCGTTGGTTGCCGAAGCAACGCACCGAGTGGCTGGCCGCCTTCGCCGGCGGCGTCACGGCCGGCGCGCTGTTCGAGGTCGCGCGCTTCGTCTTCGGGGCCGTGGTACGGATGTTTCCGCCGGCCTCGATCTACACGGGCACGCTCGGCGCATTGGTCACCGTCGTCTTCTGGACGTACTATGCGGCGTTGATCTTCCTTGTCGGCGCCGAGGTCGCGAGCGCGACCCGAAGCCACTTCATCTCTCCGCCACCGGACTAGCCAGTGCCCACCGCCATCGACCTGCGCAGCGACACCGTCACCCGACCGACGAGCGCGATGCGTCGCGCGATGGCCGAGGCGGAAGTCGGCGACGACGTGCTCGACGGCGATCCCATGGTGCGCCGCCTCGAGGAGACGGTGGCCGCGCTGCTCGGCAAGCCGCGCGGCCTGTTCTTCCCCACGGGCACGATGGCCAACCAGGCCGCGCTGTGGCTGCTCGGCGAGTCGGGCACCGAGGTCTACTGCCACGACGACTCGCACATCGTGAATTGGGAGATCGCCGGCACGGCCGCGTTGGCGGGCCTGCAGGTGCGCGTGGTGCGCGGCGCGCCGGTGCTCGAGGCCGAGGCGCTCAAGGCGATGTTCCGTCCGGCCTCGCCGCACGCACCGCGCGCCTCGCTGGTCTGCGCGGAGAACACGCACAACGGCGCCGGCGGGATGGTGACGCCGCTCAAGGACCTGCAGCGCATTCGCGATGTGGCGGCGGAGCAGGGGCTGCCGTTGCATCTCGATGGCGCGCGCCTATGGAACGCGCACATCGCCACCGGCACGCCGCTCAAGGACTTCGCCGCCTGCGCCGAGACGGTGATGTGCTCCTTCAGCAAGGGACTGGGCGCGCCGGTGGGCGCGACGCTGGTCGGCAGCGAGCGCGCGATGGCCAAGGCCTGGGAGGTGCGCAAGCGCCTTGGCGGCGGGATGCGGCAGTCGGGCATCCTCGCGGCGGCGGCGCTTCACGGCCTGGAGCACCACCTGCCGAAGTTGGCCGAGGATCATCGTCGCGCGAAGGCGTTGGCGTCGGGCCTGGCGGAGATCAAGGATCTATCGGTGGTGACGCCGGACACGAACATCGTGATGGTGGACCTGCCATCGCGGCACACGGCCTTTGATGTGGTGACCCGTGCCCGTGAGGCGGGGGTGCTCGTCACCCCTTGGAGCGCGACCCGGATCCGGGCGGTGCTGCATCTGGATGTGGACGATGCGGCCCTGGCGACGGCTCTCGCGCGACTCCAGGAGGTGCTGCGATGAGTCCCTGGTTGCTTGTGTCTGGATTCCTGCTGCTGGGTGCGGCGATGGCGCACTCACTGATTGGCGAGAAGGTGATCCTGAAGCGGCTGTTCCGGCGCACCGAGGATCGCGACGAACCGGCCCGTCGCGCGACGGACGATCCGACGCTGCGGGCGACGTTGCGGCTGGCCTGGCATTCGTTGAGCGTGGCCCTGGCGGGCTTTGCCGTCCTGCTGACGACGGCGGCCTTCCTGCCGGCGTCGGACGCGGTGGGCTCGGCGCTGGTCGGCCCCGTGGCCGTGACGATGCTGGCCTTGGCGCTGCTGTCCCTGGGGATCGCCCGGGGCCGCCACGTGGGCTGGATGTGGTACGCGGCGGCCGCGGTGGCGGCGTTGTCCGCAGGGCGCTGACCGGCTAAATTCCCTTTCGTTCCAGGTCCCGGGGGGCTTCGGCCCGCCAACCCCGCCAGGGCCGAAAGGCAGCAACGGTACGTGGAGTCCATCGCCGCTCCGTCAGGCCTGGAACACTCTCGCGCGCTTGATTCGTCTCGCAAGGACGGATCGGCGCGCGAGTTTTTTGCCACAGAGGCACGGAGACACAGAGCGGCACGTGGGGCGAATCTGAACTCTGTGTCTTCTTTCAGTTGGCACTTTGGGGGGTGCGGCGGACAGATCTGTCCGCCGCACCCCCTTTGAAGTTGCCGTTGGCCTAGACACAGAGGGGTCGGAGTGCGGGGATGCCCTCTGCGTCTCTGTGCCTCTGTGGCAAAGCAGTTCGCCGTTCCCGCATCCAACGGCTAAATTCACGGCTGATAATGAGCCTAGCCCTCGCCCGCAAATACCGCCCGCGCCGGTTCGCCGAGGTCGCCGTGCAATCGCACGTGGCCAACACGCTGCGGAACGCCATCCTCACGGACCGCGTGGCGCACGCGTACCTGTTCTGCGGGCCGCGCGGCACCGGCAAGACCACGCTGGCGCGCGTGCTGGCGATGGCGCTCAACTGCGAGAACCGTCGCGAGGACCGCGAGCCCTGTGGCGAGTGCCCCTCCTGCGACCGTGTGTGGAAGGGCGGGGCCTCGCTGGACGTGGTGGAGATCGACGCGGCCTCAAATCGTGGCGTGGACGATGCCCGCGAGCTGCGCGAGCGCGCGATGTACGCGCCCTCCGGTGACGACCGCTACAAGGTCTATATCATCGACGAGGCGCACATGCTCACGCGCGAAGCGTGGAATGCGCTGCTCAAGATCCTCGAGGAGCCGCCGCCGCGCGTCGTGTTCGTGTTCGCCACCACCGAGCCGCAGAAGATCCAGCAGTCGGCGGCGCCCGTGCTTTCGCGCGTGCAGCGCTTTGACTTGAAGCGTATCGGGCCCGCCGACGTGCGCGAGCGACTGAGTGCCGTGCTCAGCACTGAGAAGATCGACGCCGACGCCGATGCCCTGATGATGCTCGCCCGCGCTGCCGACGGCTCCATGCGCGACGCGCTCTCGCTCACGGACCAGGTGCTCTCGCTGGGCGAGGGGGCGATCAGCGCGCAGCGTGTGCGTGACGCCTTGGGCCTCGTGCCCGAGGACGAGCATCTCGCGCTGCTGGACTTGATCATCGAGCGCCGTGCCGCCGACGTGTTCGGATCCGTGGCGCGGCTGGCCGACCACGGCGTGGACTTCACCGTGCTGTTGAGTGAGTTCGCCGAACTGCTGCGCGCACAGCTGGCCGTGGTGCTTGGGGGCTCGCTGCCCGATGTCTCGGAGCGACTGCGCGAGGAGCTACCCAAGCGCGCGGACAAGCTCTCGTCGGGCGACCTCCTGCGGATGCTCACGTTGATCGTGGAGATCGAGCCGCATCTCAAGCGCAGCGGGCAGCAGCAGCTGTTGTTCGAGACGCTGTTGGTGCGTTGCGCGTTGTTGGATCGCACCGTGGCGCTGGAGGAAGTGCTGCGGGGGATGGGCGCCGGGTCCGGGTCGGCAGGGGACGCTGGCAGCACGGCGCGCAGTGGCAGCTGGGCCTCCGGCGGATTCGCCGGAGGCGGCGGCGAGCCCAGCCGCCGGATGGCTCCGCCGAGCGTCGCGCGCGACAGCGCGCCTCAGCGTGCGGCCCCTGCGCACGCGGTTGAGGCAGCGCCGGCAAGAGTCGCGGCCCCGCCGCCTGCCCCTCGCAGCGCCGCGCCCGCCCGCCCCGCCGCCCCCGCCCCCAGCATCGCCGACGCCGCCCCCGCCAAGGGCGGCCCTGTCGCCCTCGAGATCAACAAGCTCGTCGAGCACTGGGAAGGCATCGTCGACGCCATCGTCGCCGACGGCCGCGCGCTGCTCGGCGCCGCCCTCGGGCACGCCACGCCCACGGCCGTCACCGCCAGCGGGACGGTGACGCTGACCGTCGACGCGTCCGCACAGGCCGAGTTGATCGGCGAGCAGGAGTCGGCCATCCTCGCCGCGCTGCGCAAGCGCTTTGCCAACGTGACCAAGCTCAAGGTGAAGGCCGCCGATGGCGATGCCGCACCGCGCCGGCTCAACGAGCACGCGGTGAAGGCCGACCGCATCGCGATGCTGCGCAAGCAGAGCAAGCTGCTCGATGCCGCCGTGGATGCACTGGACCTCGAGCTGATGGATTGATCACGCGATGACCGACTTCCTGAAGATGCTGCAGCAGGCGCAGCAGATGACCGGAAAGCTCCAGGCCGTGCAGGAGGAACTCGCGCGCCAGACCGTGACGGGCACGGCCGGCGGCGGCATGGTCCGCATCGAGGCCGACGGCAAGGGCACGGTGAAGAAGGTCAGCATCGACCCGGCCGTGGTGAACCCGGCCGACGTCGAGATGCTGGAGGACCTGCTGGCCGTGGCCCTGCAGGAGACCCAGCGGAAGGCCAAGGAGCTGGCCGAAGAGGAAATGAAGAAGGCCGCCGGCGGGCTCGGGCTCGGCGGGCTCCCGTTTAAGCTTCCGTTCTAGGCCTGTGTCGGCAATCGACGACCTCGTTACGGAACTGTCGCGGCTGCCGACAATTGGGCGGAAGTCGGCGATGCGGCTGACCTACCATTTGCTGCGGCAGCCGGGCGAGCAGGGCCGGCGGCTCGCGGCGGCGTTGATTGCCTTGGTGGAGCGGGTGCGGCCCTGCGACGAGTGCGGCAACCTCACCGAGGACTCGCCATGTGCGCTCTGTGCCGACACCCGCCGGGACCGCGGCCTGATCTGCGTGGTCGAGGAGGCGTCGGACATCCCGCCCATCGAGCGGACCGGGGAGTATCGGGGGCTGTACCACGTGCTGGGTGGCCGACTGGCGCCGCTGGACGGGATCGGCCCCGAGGACCTGACGGTGGACGCTTTGGTGCGCCGCGTCACAACCCTGGGGGTGCGGGAGGTGATCGTAGCCACCAACCCGAAGCTCGAAGGTGAGGCGACGGCGCTGTATCTTCAGGAGCAGTTGCGGGAGGCCGGGGTCACGGTGAGCCGGCTGGCGCGGGGCCTGCCCGTTGGGGGCGACCTCGAGTACGCGGACGGCGTGACGATCGTGCAGGCGCTGGCCGCCCGGAGAGTGATGTGAACCTGAAGACGGCGGGATTCGTGCTGGGCCTGCTGGCCGGCACGGTGATGGGGTTCGGCTGGTGGAACTCCGAACAGGCCGAGCACCAGCGGGCGCTGTATGACCGGCGGCCGATGCGGCGGCTGGCGGCGCTGGGCTGGCTCTCGGGCCAGCCCTCGGCCGAATCGGTGATGATGTTGCGCGAGTACGTGGGTTGGGAGCAAAATCCCGTGTTGCGGCGCCGCGCGCGGCAGCTGCTCACGCGGTTCGAGAACGCCCTCGCATCCTAAGGACGGCACCAATGGCAGTCGGGTCGGCAAGCTGGTCATTCACCGAGGAGGACTTCAACGCCATCACCAAGGCGATGCAGAAGTTCCTCGGGGAGACCAATGCGCGGTGTGCACTGCTGGTGGACCGTTCTGGCCAGCTGGTGGCCACGGTCGGCGAGCAGCCGAACTTCGACCCCACGGCCTTCGCCACGCTGACGGCGGCCGACTTCTCGGCCAACGACCAGTTGGCCCAGTTGATCGGCGAGACGGACTTCAACTCGCTGTTCCACCAGGGCGAGAAGGAATCGATGTATCTCGCGGACATCGCACGGCGGGTGATCCTCGTCGCGCTGTTCGACAATCGCACGACCCTCGGGCTCGTGCGCCTGAAGATCAAGGACACGGTGGTCGAATTGACGAAGCTCTTCCAGGAAGTGTTTGCGCGTAGCCGCTCGGGGGCCAAGCAGCCGGGGCTGCTGGCCGGCGCCGATGACGAAATCGACCAGCTGTTCGGTTAAGGAGAATCAGCGATGTCGATGATCAACTACGCCTCCCGCGAGATCAACTGTAAGATCGTGTACTACGGTCCCGGTCTAGGCGGCAAGACGACCAACCTCGAGCACGTCTACGGCAAGGTGAAGCCGGACACGCGCGGCAAGCTCATCTCGCTGGCCACGGAGACCGAGCGCACGCTGTTCTTCGACTTCCTGCCCGTGGACCTCGGCACCATCCGCGGTTTCAAGACGCGCTTCCATCTCTACACGGTGCCGGGCCAGGTCTACTACAACGCCTCGCGCAAGCTCATCCTCAAGGGCGTCGACGGCATCGTGTTCGTCGCCGACTCGCAGGTCGAGCGTATGGAAGCCAACCTCGAGGCGATGCAGAACCTGTACGACAACATGGCCGAGTATGGCTATGACCTCACGAAGATGCCCTTCGTGATCCAGTACAACAAACGCGACCTGCCGAACGCCGCGCCGCTCGCGGAGCTGCAGGCCTCGCTGAATCCCGGCTGGGAAGTGGCGGACGCCGCGCGCCAGAAGGTCACGCCGGACCAGTTCCGTCCGGGCGAGAACGTCATCGAACAGAATGAGGACGGCCTGTGGGTGGAGCGCGCCCACTTCTTCGAGGCTGTCGCAGTGACCGGCGACGGCGTGTTCGATACGCTGCGGGCCGTGTCGAAGCTGGTCCTGAAGACGTTGGCGTAGACGCGGCGTCGCGCCCCCCGCCCGGTGAACGTCCCCAACCTCATCTCGGCCGCGCGCATCGTCGCCTCGCCGCTGTTGGCGGCGATGGCCTTCGTGCCCTCCGTGCCGCTGCGCATCGTGGCCTTCGTGCTCTACCTGATCACGGCCATCAGCGACCACTTCGACGGCAAGATCGCGCGTCGCTACGGGATGATCACGGACCTCGGCAAGATGCTCGACCCGCTCGCCGACAAGCTGCTGCTGCTGGCGACCTTCGTGCCGATGTTTCTGCTGCAGGGTCCAGTGGGCGACCCGCTGCTGGCGCTGCTGCCGACGGTGCGCGAGGAGTCACTGTATCCCTTCGTGACTTGGGGGATGGGCGCGATCTACTTCCCGTGGTGGGTGCTCGTGCCGATCCTCGCGCGCGAGGCATTCATGACCTGGTTCCGCGGCTTCGCGCAGAAGCGTGGGGCGGTCATCGCCGCGCAGAAGCTCGGCAAGTGGAAGGCCGGCTTCCAGTTCACCTGGATGGGCGCGTCCTTCTGCTGGTTCTGGTACTCGCTGCTCATCACGCAGCAGGGTTGGTGGGACGCGGCGACGCCGATGTTCTGGGCCAAGCTGCTCGGCGGCATCGGCCTCATCACGATGTACGCCTCGCTGGCGCTGACGCTGATTTCGCTCGGCGACTACCTGCTCTCGTACCGCAAAGTCTTCTTCACGAAGCCCTCCGCCTGAGCGCGCGGTGAACGTCGAGCTCGTCACGATCGGCAACGAGCTGTTGCTCGGCTACACCATCGACACCAACGCGGCCTGGCTCTCGCGCGAACTCGCGGGCCACGGGATTCGCATCGTGCGGCGCGTGACGGTTGGCGATGGCGCCGATGAGATCGCCGATGCGGTGCGTGAGGCGCTGGCCCGTACCGGGGGCGTGATCACCAGCGGCGGACTCGGCCCCACCGCCGACGACCTCACCAAGCCGAGCATCGCAGAGTTGTTCGGGCGTGGGATGGTGCGCGATGAAGCGATCGTCGAGTCGCTCAAGGCGCGCTGGAAGGCACGCGGCTGGCCGGGCGAGTTGCCGGCGGCGAATCACGCACAGGCGATGATCCCCGAGGGCGCGACGATCATCCGCAACGACCACGGCTCGGCGCCGGGCATCTGGCTCGAGGATGGTGATGGCCGTTGGGTGGCGATGCTGCCTGGCGTGCCGCGCGAGTTCCGCGGGATGACGCGCGAGCAGCTGCTGCCGATGCTGGTCGCACGAATGGGCGATGCGGGTTCGGGACTCGCAGTGCAATCGCGCACGCTGCGCACAACAGGAATCGCCGAGTCGGCGCTTGCCGATGTGCTGGGTGAGTTGGCGCAGGATCCGCTTGGTGTGCGGCTGGCGTATCTGCCCGGCTGGGAGGGTGTGGACCTGCGGCTTACAGTGTGGGACGAGCCCGTGTCGCGTGCTGCCGAGATGCTTGATGTGGCGGAGGCTGCGCTGCGTGAGAAGGTCGGGCGTTGGATCTATGGTACGGACGAACAGGATCTCTCGGCGCTGCTGCTTGAGATGCTGCGTGCGCGGAAGATGCAGATCGCCGTTGCGGAGTCCTGCACGGGCGGGATGCTTGGGATGCGCCTCACTGCGGTGCCAGGGTCCAGCGATGTAGTGCAGGGTGGGACTATCGCGTACGCGAATGAAGTGAAGATGCGCGAGCTCAACGTGCAGGAGGCCACGTTGGTGGCGCACGGTGCGGTGAGCGAGGAGACGGCGCGTGAGATGGCGAGTGGTGTGCGGCAACGCTTCGGCGTGGATGTCGGCGTGAGCATCACCGGCGTGGCGGGGCCGGGTGGTGGGACGCCGGAGAAGCCGGTCGGCACGTTCTGCGTCGCCGTCGACGTGCGTGGCGAGTTGCGCAGCGTGCGCACGAGTGGCGTGGGTGATCGCCACGAGATCAGGCAACGGGCGACGCAGGCGGCGCTCAACCTTGTGAGGAAGGCGCTCAGCGACTGAGGCTCGTGCTGCGCTGCGCGCACCGCGGCGCGCTGCGCGACCTGTTGAACGGCGTGCTTGTCTGCGAGTGCGAAACCTCGCGCGCCACGATTTGCACCGCGATGCAATGCAGTGAGAGCATAGCTGCGAGGGCACGACGCGATTCTGTGTCGTGCCCTCTTGTAATTTCCAACGCGCCGAGCGTACCCTATGGCCATGCCTGCCCTCGCACAGCACTACTGGACTGCGGCAGAGGTTCGCGAGTTGCCCGACGACGGCAAGCGCTACGAGTGCATCGACGGCGAGCTGCTCGTGACGCCGTCGCCGCGGGGGCTGCATCAGCGGGCACTTCGAGAGGTCTTTCTGCGGATTCACGAGTACATCCGCGAGCACAACCTCGGTGAACTCCTGTGGTCTCCCGCAGACATCGAGCTCGAACGCAACAACTTGGTGCAGCCCGATCTCTTCGTTGCGTTGCCACGCGAGGGCGAGACGTCGTGGAAGGACTGGCACGAAGTGGGCGCCCTCTTGCTCGCCATCGAGGTGCTTTCGCCGTCGACTGCGCGCTACGATCGTGTGGTGAAGCGCAAGTTCTACCAGCGCATCAAGGTCGGTGAGTACTGGATCGTTGACCTCGACGCCCGCGTCATCGAGCGCTGGCGCTCGGGTGACCGGACGCCGGAGGTGCTGAGCGAGGAACTGGTGTGGGGCCCTGCAGGCGCCCCGGAGCCGCTGCACATCGCCCTCGAGCCGCTGTTCCGCAGTATCTGCGGCTAGCGAGGTAGCTCGCGGGATGAGCGCTCGGTGGCGCCTTTCAGCGCCGCCCTCTCGGCCGTCCCGGCCGAAACGCCGACCCGCCCCCTGCCGTAAGGCCTACAGAGCCTGACGAAACGGCAACTTGGGCGCGGCACGAAGGTTGCCCCAGTCACCGGCAACCGACGAAATTCCCCCTATGACCGACCCACGCACCCCAGGAATGGACGATCTCGCCGACGCTGCCGCCGCCGAGGCGCGCGCCGACGCTGAAGAGCAGGCCGCCGTCGACGCCACGCAGGGCGCGTCCGCCGACTCCGACAACGCCGCCGCCGAGGCAGGCACCGATTCCGCCGACCCCCGCGACGAGGCGCTGGCCCAGGCCCAGCGCGAGGTCGCCGAGCAGAAGGACAAGTTCCTCCGGCTCTACGCCGAGTTCGAGAACTTCCGCAAGCGCGCCGTGCGCGACCGCCAGGACGCCGAGCACCGCGGGATGGGTGCCGTGATGAAGGGCCTGCTCGAGACGCTCGACGACCTCGCGCGCGTGGCGCATATGACGCCCGAGGGCACCTCGACCGCCGCCGTGCTCGAGGGCATCGCGATGGTGGAGAAGAAGCTGCTCAAGTCGCTGGCCGGCCACGGGCTCGAGGTGGTGAACCCCGTCGACGAGACCTTCGACCCGAACGTCCACGAAGCCATCACCACCACGCCGGCCGCCTCCCAGGACGAGGACGACGTGGTCGCGCAGGTCTTCCAGGTGGGCTACGTACTCAACGGCACCCTGCTGCGGCCGGCGCGAGTCGTCGTGCGGCAGTGGAACGGGTAATGGCGCAGAAGGACTTCTACGCCGTTCTCGGCGTGTCCGCTTCGGCGACCGCCGACGAGATCAAGAAGCAGTACCGTCGCCTGGCCAAGCAGTATCACCCGGACACGAACAAGGGCGATGCCAAGGCGTCGGACCGCTTCAAGGAGATCTCCGAGGCCTACAACGTCCTCGGCGACGCGGAGAAGCGGAAGCAGTACGACGAGATGCGTCGGCTCGGCGCCTTCGATCCGTTCGCATCGCGCGGGTCGTCGCGCGGCGGTGCGCGCCCCGGTGGCGCCGGCGGATTCACCGGTGGCGCTGGAACTCGCACCGAAGACTTCGACATCGGTGGGCTCGGCGGCCTGGGCGATCTCTTCGGCTCGATCTTCGGCGGCCGGCAGCAGCGGTCTGCCGCTCCCGAGAAGGGCCAGAGCGTGGAGACCACGCTCGAGGTGCCGTTCAAGGACGCCGTGCTCGGCGGCAAGGTGTCCATCACCCTCGAGGTGAACGAGGAGTGTGGCACCTGCGGCGGCAACGGCGCGGCGAAGGGCGCCAAGCTGCAGGCCTGCCCGGAGTGCGGCGGGCGCGGCGAGATCTCATTCGGCCAGGGCGGATTCGCCGTGAACCGGCCCTGCCCGATGTGCCTGGGCAAGGGCACCGTGCCGACGGAGAAGTGCGCGGCCTGCAACGGCGCCGGCACCACACGCTCGCAGAAGAAGCTGCTGATCACCGTGCCGGCGGGCACCGAGAGCGGCTCCAAGATCCGGCTCAAGGGGCAGGGCGGCCGCGGCGTTCGCGGCGGGCCGAACGGCGACATCCTCATCACCTTCCAGGTGCGCGAGGACCCCGACTTTGAGCGCGATGGAATGGATCTCATCGTGCGTGCGTCGGTGAACATCGCACAGGCCACGCTGGGCTCGAAGATCAGCGTGCAGACCTTGGACGGGAAGAAGGTCACGCTGACGCTGCCGGCGGGGACGCCGAGCGGGAAGCGTTTCCGCGTGCGCGGCCAGGGCGTGGCGAAGGAGAAGGACTCGCAGCGCGGGGACCTGCTGGTGGAGGTGCAGGTCGTGGTGCCCGAGTCGCTGACGAAGGAGCAGCAGGAGCTCTTCAAGAAGTTCGCGGCCGCCGCTGGGCTGGCCCACTAGGGCGATACCGCCCGGGCCGCGCCGCTCGCGGACTCCGCGCGGCGGGCCCCCTCTCCAGCGCTTATCCTCCGCAGCTCCGTCCTAAGCCCTTGCGGGACTTTCGTTCCGGTGTAGAATTAGGACGTACTAACTTTAGTATTCGCTCCTCATAGCCCGCGGCGCCAGCAGCTGCTGCGCCGCCGGATCCCCATGGACGTCTATTCGCTCAACCCCGCCGTCGCGCTGCTGGTCTTCGCGCTCGGCCTCGTCGGCGCGCTCGCGCTGGCTTGGCCGCGGCGCGGCGTGCTGGCCAAGCTGCGCCGCACCTGGCGGATGTCGGAGCGGGTCCGGCTCGAGGACGCCGTGAAGTACCTCTTCCATCGCGGCGACGATGCTGCGGTGCGCGCCGAGGCCGTGGCTGGCGCCCTCGCCATCAGCGATGGCACGGCGCGGCGACTGCTCGCGCATCTGGTGCAGCTCGGGCTGGTGCGCATTCAAGGCGCGGGCTTTGCGCTCACCGACCGCGGCCGCGCCGACGCGCTTCGCTTGGTTCGTACGCACCGGCTGGTGGAGCAATGGCTGGCCGACCGCACCGGCGTCGAGGCCGCCGACTGGCACGAGGTGGCCGAGGAAGCGGAGCACGAGCTCAGCGCCGAGGAAGTGGAGCGACTCGCGGCGCAGCTCGGCCAGCCGCGCTACGACCCACACGGCGACCCCATCCCAACTGCTACAGGCGAGATGCCGTCCGACGGCCGCATCCCGCTCAGTGAGTTGGGCAGCGGCGGCGCCGGCATCGTCGCGCACCTCGAGGACGAGCCTGTCGAGGACTACGCGACCCTGGCAACACTCGGCGTCGCGCTCGGCAAGACGTTGGTCGTCCGCGATCGCGATGACCACAGGCTGCACCTGGAGCTCGACGGCAAGCACATCACGCTGCCGCGCACACTCGAGTCCGCAGTGAGCGTGCGTCCGGTGGCACCGACCAGCACCGCTCGGCCGCACACCTTGGCCGAACTCGTGCCCGGCGAGACGGGGCGCGTGGCGGGCATCAGCCCCGCCTGCCACGGCGCGCAGCGCCGTCGCCTGCTGGACCTCGGCGTGGTGCCGGGCACGGACATCAAGGCCGTGATGCAGAGCGCGGGCGGCGACCCGATGGCCTATGACATCCGCGGCGCGCTGATCGGCCTGCGCCGGCAGCAGGCGGAGTGGATCCTGATCGACCGCGCGTCGGAGCAAGTCGCGTGAGCCCGACCACTTTCCGCGGGCGACCGCTCACCACCGACACGCAACTCGTCCAGTTGGCGTCGCGCTCGGAGCGCCACGACCATCTCGTGGCGCTGGCGGGCAATCCCAACACGGGCAAGAGCACGGTATTCAACGCGCTCACCGGCCTGCGGCAGCACACCGGCAACTGGCCGGGCAAGACCGTCACGCGCGCCGAGGGCTACTTCGCGGCCGGCGGGACGCGTTTCAAGATCGTCGACCTTCCAGGCACCTACTCGCTGCAGGCCGCGAGCGACGACGAGCAGGTGGCGCGCGAGATGCTTTTGTTCGGCAATCCCGACGTCACGGTGCTGGTCATCGACGCCACGCGCCTTGAGCGCAACCTCAATCTCGCGCTGCAGGTGTTGGCTATCACGCCGCGCGTGGTTGTCTGTCTGAACCTGATGGATGAAGCGAGGCGCCACGGCATCGCACTGGACCCGGCGGCGCTGTCGCGGCAGCTCGGTGTGCCGGTGATCGCCGCGTCGGCGCGTTCGGGGCAGGGCATCGAAGAACTGCGAGAGGCCGTGCGGGCGATGGCCGCCGGTGAGACGCCAACCACTCCGTATCGCGTGCAGCGATTCGATGCAGACATCGAGGCGCTGATTGCCGAGGTCGAAGCCGAGGTGCAGCGGGCGCATCCTGAGTCCACGAATGCGCGATGGATCGCGCTGCGCCTGTTGAACGCCGACGAGGGCGTGGAGTCGGATCCCGACGTGCTGCGCAATGCCAACGCCGTGCGCTGGCGATTGCCCAACGATTATCAGGATCGCATCACCGAAGGCATCTACCGCGCCGCCGAGCAGATTGCCGCGGCCTCGGAGATGGCTGGCCTGAAGCGCGTGCAGTTCGATTTTGATCGCAAGCTTGATCGTCTGCTAACCAGCCGCGTGGTCGGCTTTCCGCTGATGATCCTTATCCTCGGCGTGGTGTTCTGGATGACCATCGCCGGCGCGAATGTGCCTTCGGCGATGCTCGGCACCCTGCTGGTGGACAACGGGCACACCTGGCTTACCGGACTGTTCAACGCCGTGGGGTCACCCGACTGGCTGCGCGGGCTGTTGGTGGATGGCGTGTACCTCGCCACGGCTTGGGTGATCGCGGTGATGCTGCCGCCGATGGCCATCTTCTTCCCGCTGTTCACGCTGTTGGAGGACTTCGGCTACCTGCCGCGCGTGGCCTTCAACCTCGACGCGCTGTTCCGCCGCGTGGGCGCGCACGGCAAGCAGGCGCTCACGATGTGCATGGGCTTCGGCTGCAACGCGGCCGGCGTGGTAGCCACGCGCGTGATTGACAGCCCGCGCGAACGCCTCGTGGCGATCATCACGAACAACTTCTCGCTCTGCAATGGGCGTTGGCCCACGCAGATCCTGCTGGCCTCGGTGTTCGTTGGTGCGCTGGCGCCGGCGGCGCTGGCCGGCATCGTCTCGGCCTCGAGTGTGGTGGCGGTGACGCTGATCGGCGTGGCCGCGATGTTCTTTGCGTCGTGGCTGCTCACGCGCACGGTGCTGCGCGGCGAGGCGACGAGTTTCTCGCTGGAGCTGCCGCCGTATCGGCCGCCGCGTCTGTGGCAGACGCTGTACACATCGCTGATTGACCGCACCTTGATCGTGCTCTGGCGCGCGATCGTCTTTGCGGCACCGGCCGGTGCGGCCATCTGGTTGGTGTCGAACGTGCACCTCGGCGGCGCGAGCATCGCCGAGCACGTGGTGACGGCGATGGAGCCGCTGGGATTCCTGCTCGGGATGAACGGTGTGATCCTGCTCGCCTACATCGTGGCGATTCCGGCGAACGAGATTGTGATTCCCACTGTGTTGATGCTGACCGTGCTCACGGGCGGCGCGCCCGAACTCGGCGCCGGTGCCGGCGTGATGTTCGAGCTCGAGGCCGCCGGGGTGGGCGAGCTGCTGCGCGCGCACGGCTGGACGACGCTTACGGCGGTGTGCCTGATGCTGTTCAGCCTGCTGCACAATCCCTGCTCGACCACCATCTACACGATCTGGAAGGAGACGGGCAGCGTGAAGTGGACGAGCATCGCCACGCTACTGCCCTTGGCGATGGGCTTCGGCGTCTGCTTCGTCGTGGCGCAGGTGTGGCGGCTCGCCGGGGGCGGGTGATGCGGGTGGGGGCGCCGCAGGACCGGTGAGCCGCCGCGCTGCCGTTGGTGCCTATGGCAGCGCCTCAAGGGGGAATCGCAGGCCGGTGATGATTCCGTCGGCCGTGCCGTCCATCGCCGCGGCGACGGTTGGCTCCAGCACCTCGACCTCGGCGCCATCGACCAGCGCGCGCCGCACCAGCGATTCGATCTCCAGCGGGTGTTGGCGCCAGGCTTCAGTGCTGAAGATCAGCTCGGCGATGGCGCCCATCTGCGCGGCGCGCTCGGCCACGGGGTAGCCAATCGCCGCCTTGCCGCCGGCGAGTGCCAGGTCGCGCAGCGCCGTGACGCGCTCTTCCTGCTGCCTGGCGTGCAGGGCGTGGAGCGCGGCGCGGATCTCATCGAGGTAGTCGCGCGGCGCACCCATCCGCAGGTCGGGCGCGAGGATGGCGCGCTCGCGTGTTGCGGCGGGCAGGGCCTCAAGTACGTGTACCGCGGCGTCGGGCGCTCCGCCGATGAGGATCGGCATCCTGAGCTCCGCCATCGCAGCGACGCGACGAACGACACTGCTGTGCAGACGGTCGGTGGCCTCGCGACGCTGGCGCTGGGCCTCGTCCGCGCCGGGTGTTCCGCGCGTGCCGCCGTGGAAGCCGGTGCGCGAGGGCGCGCTCATATGTGGGCCGACCTCGTCGACCTCCTCGGCCTCGAGCAGTACCGGCTCGCCGAACTCGCCGTACGCGAAGCGCGAGAGCCGCGCGCCCTGCCGGTCCACCTGGACGACGAGCGCTTCCTCAGGCTCGGCGACGCGGAGAAAGGGCACCACGCGGGCCCCCAGGCCCCAATGCACGCTGGTCTCGACGCCACGCGGCAGCGAGAGGGCGAGGTCGTCGCCACCGGCGGCAGCGAAGAAGGCCCAGGAGTGGTCGCGGGGCATCGTGCCCTGCGCCGGGAGCTGCTCGAACAGCTTGGCCACGCAGCGTCCAAAGGCCTCACGCTCCTCGGCGGGGCTGTCCTCCATCCCGTCGCTGATGGCATTCAGCTCGTTGCGCAGCATCACCAGCCACGACTGCCGCTCGCCGGGATCCGCGGGCGCGGAGGCGATGTAGACGCTGAGGGTAAGCTCGCCTTGATGGGCGCGGGTGAAGCGCAGCAGCTCGTTCCAACTGGTCATATGCGTGCTCCGTTGGGGCCTGCACGCAATTCCGCTGCGGGACCGCGCCGGGACTATCGGGCGGCTTCCTGATGTGACGTGGGGGGAAGTCCGTCAGGCTCCAGCGGACGGACGGCGCCGCCGGAGTGGGTGCAGCGCCGCGATGACCCGGCTACCAGCCGCGGACCAACACGACCGTGAATCGCGCCCCGCCGGGCATCGGATGGTCCACCAGCGTCAGGAAATCGTCGCCGATGCGCCACTTGGCGCGGCCCACGAATGTGTCGTTCACCTGTGCGAAGGTGGCACTGTCGCCGGCGGCGAGGGCGAGGCCCTGCATATCCACTCTGGCGTCGATGCCGTTGGTCACCTCGCCGGGCACGAAGAGCGTGCCACTGACGATGGCGGCTTCAATCTGCAGCTCGAGTCGGCCGCCGAGTTCCCAGACGTCGACGACATCGCCGTTGGGATAGGTGACGAGCCAGTAGATGGCGCGCCAGGAGCCATCGAGCTGCGCCGTGGGCAGCGGATCCAACGCCGGCTCTTCCGCCGGCGGCGGCAGCAGCGTCTGCTCAGCGCGGCAGCCGAGCGCGCCTAGGGCGAGGAGCAGCAGGATGAGAAAGGTCCGCAGGTGCGCGAGCATCGCGTGGGTCCGGGCTGGGGAGGAAGGCGGCGAGCCACTCGCCACCTGTCCTCCACTGCGCGGACTGCCCGGGAATCACGACACTGGTGCCCCACCCACGTTGAGCCGCGCTGCGACGGCCGCTGGCGAAGTGCGCTGGCCGCGCTCAGCCCGCGTCGCCGTAGGACTGCTTGATCCACCCCGCCAACGTGGCATCCACCTCGCCGACATCGCTGAGCCGCGTCGTGAACGGGCACATCCCGCCCGCCGGCATCGCCTTCAATCTCGCGTGCGCCTTGAGCGTCTTGGAGAACAGCCCGATCTCGACCTGCGTGTTGGTCTTGGGTCCGACCATCAGGAACTGCTTCTTCCGGCGATAGCTGATGTAGTCCTTCTTGGGCGAGACCTCGATCTCGCCCAGCGGCTTGAGCAGCTTTAGCACGGCCTCGTGGATTGGCCGCAGGTCGGCCTTCTTGCCCACGTAGATGGCGTCGAGCGGGTCGTCGCCGGCAGGCGCCGCGGCGGCGCCCTGCGCCCCCTTCGTGAGATGTACGACGGTGTTGGCCTGGCCGTGGCCGAGCTTGAACTTCTCCATCAGGAAGCTGCGCAGCTCGCCGTGCTTGCTGAGGCCCGACTTGGCCAGCGCGTCGCCGAGCTGCTTGAGCGTCTTGCCGGTCTGCTTCTCGATGTTGGCGACCATCGTCGCCATTGCCTTCGCTTCATCAGCCATTGGTCTTGCCCTCCAGGGGCCAGTGTTCGCTGCGGCACTTGGCCGGCGTGGTGAATGCCAGCAGCCCGAACATCGCGTAGAGGATCCGCGTGCCGAGGGCCGGCTTGCCCGTCTCGACGATCTGCTTGAGCGTGTTCACGATGAAGTCGCCGCCGCGGGTCATGTCCTTGGCGGTCTTGGTGCCGACGGGCACGTCCTCGGAGATCAGCGTGAACTCCACGCCACCGGCGACCTCCTTCAGTTCGTAGGTCACCTTGCAGTAGGGGTCGTCGTGCGCGGTGAACTTCATCGTGTGCGAGAAGCGGTGCGGGGGCGTGACCTCGAGGATCTCGCCGACCACGGACGTGAACTTCGCGTCCGGCGTGCGCATCTGCACCGGCGAGCCCGCGCTCAGCGCGCGGTAGCGCATCTGCGCGCCGAAGAACGCGAGTTGTGGCGTGTCGGTCTTGGTGATCTCACGCCAGACGTCGTCGATCTTTCCGCGAATCACGACGCGCGACACGAGCTTGACGGTCTCCGCCATCCGATCCCCCTTGGGTCTCTGCAGGTTGTGGGTGTTCGATTGCGTACTTCACGTCCGCCATCTTGCTGCCCCAGAAGCCGCCGTACTCGGTGGTCCAGCGGTCGTAGATGAGCTGGATGGGGACGGGGTTGTGGAAGAGCTGGCGGACGCGGCCTTCCTTGAGCGAGATGACC
Organism: Gemmatimonadaceae bacterium; assembly: GCA_019637445.1. NCBI lineage: Bacteria > Pseudomonadati > Gemmatimonadota > Gemmatimonadia > Gemmatimonadales > Gemmatimonadaceae > Gemmatimonadaceae bacterium. Next base: position 367,263 of record JAHBVS010000002.1, read on the forward strand.
AGGCCGCTGTCCTCGAGGATGCGCAGATGGTGCATCACGGCGACGCGGGTGGTGTCGAAATGGCCCGCGAGCTCGCCGACGCTGATGCCTGGGGTCAGGCGCAGCAGGTCGAGGATCTGTCGACGCGTGGAGTTGCCCAGGGCGTCGAAGACTTCGGCCATGTCGTCGAGGGTGGAGGCGGGCTGGTCTCGCATATGTAAGAAAATATTGACATATGCGGGATGCGCAAGGGGGCTGAGGGATGCGGGGGAACGGCGGTCGTGAGTTGTGAGTCGTGAGTTGTGAGTAAAAGGCGGATGCGGGTCACTGCGCAGCCCGCATCCTCACTCACTACTCACAACTCATAACTCACAACTGCAGTTGTCAGGCTAGATCCAGCGGCGTCCGCCTAACCCGCCCGCAGTGCCCGCATTGGACTCACCCGCGTGGCCCGGGATGCAGGGATCCACGAGGCCAGCACCGCCACCAATAGGATGGCTGCGGCGACCGCAGCGACGGTGAGCGGGTCGCGCGGGGCGACGCCGAACGCGAAACGGCTCAGCACCCGCGAGGCGGCGAGGAAGGCGACAATGCCGATCGCTGCGCCGACGGCGGCGAGGCGCAGGCCTTCGGCCAAGAGCATCCGTCGAACGCGCGCGGGCAGCGCGCCGAGTGCAAGGCGGACACCGATCTCGTGCTGGCGGGCGCCGACGACCTGCATCAGCTGGCCGAAGAGGCCGAGCATCGTGAGCACGACGGCGACCACGGCGAAGGTGGCCAACAACATCAGTGAGAAGCGGCGCGGCAGTGAGGCGGCGCGCTGCAGTGATTCCAGCGTGACGGACTCGTTGCTTGGTACGGGGCCGAGTTCCTGCTCCATCGCCTCGGAGACTGCGGCGAGCGCCGCGCCGCCGCGCGTGGCGCCGCGCGCGATCACGAACACGCTGGCCGTCGGCGACTGCGCGTGTGGCACATACACGGCCGGTCTGCCCGCTGTCTCCATCGAGGTATAGCGCAGGTCGGGCACCACGCCGACAACTCGTCGCGCTGCCGCATTGGCCGGGCTGTTGCCGATCAACAGCGTCTGGCCGACTGGGTCCAAGTCGCCGAAGTAGCGGCGGGCCGCCGCCGCCGAGATCACGGCGACCGGTTCGCCGCTCAAGCCGTCGAACTCATTGAACACGCGGCCCTGCAGCGCCGGCACGCGCAGCGCATCGAAGAATCCCGGGCTCGCGACGACGGCGTACAGCTGCTGTCCGTCGTCGAATCCGGGGCGCTGCACGAAGGCTTCGGTGGAGCCGATCTCAGCCGCCAAGGGCAGCGACGAGGCCACGCCAGCCGCCGCGATGCCGGGCGTCTGCTTCAGGCGCGACTCCATCGCCCGGCCGGCGGCCTCACGCTCGGCGTCGCTGCGGCGCAGATGCCAGAAGTGTTGCTCCACGCCGACCACGCCGCTCGCATCGTAGCCCTGCTCGGTGGCCATCAACTGCGACCAGGAGCGCAGCAGCAGGCCGCCCGAGCAGAGCAGCGTCACCGAGATGGCGATCTGCGCAGCGGTGAGCACGGTGCGCAGCCGCCGCCCGCCGCGCGAGGAGGCGTCGGAGCCGCCGCGTAATGCGTCGTGCAGGTCGCGGGCCGCGAAACGAATTGGTGTGATTCCCAGTACCAGTGTCACCGCGACGGTGACGCCGATGCCAAGCCAGACTGAACGCGCGTCCACGCCGAGCTCGGCAAGGCGTGGCACGGAGGATGGCACCCAGCCGCGCAGCAGCTGCAGGCCGACGGCGCCAAGTGCGAGTCCCAGCGCGCCAGCCGCGGCGCCCAGCAGCGCCGACTCGGCGAGCAGCTGCCGCGTGATGCGCGTGAGGCCGGCGCCGACGGCGGCGCGCACCGCGAGTTCGCGCGCGCGGCCCATCGTGTCGGAGAGTAGGAGCCCCGACGCGTTGGCCACGGCCAGCGTCAGCAGCAAGAGTGCGCCGACACCCAGCAGCAGGAGCGCGGGCCGCACGCCGCCAAGCACGGACGCGTCGAGGCGTTCAACGATGAGTGTCCGTGTGCCGGCACTCGGTGGCGCGAGCGCGTCGCTGCGTTGTGCCAGTGTCGTGAGCTCGGCGACGCCGGTCTCGTATGCGACGCCCTCCTTGAGCCGCCCGAACGCGGACCAGAAGTCCGCGACACGGTTTTCCCGGGCGTTGCCCACGGGGATGATGGGCACGAAGAAGTCGCGGCCGTCGAGCAACGGAAAGTCCTGCGGCAGCACCCCGACGATGGTCATCGGTGTGCCATTGAAGCGCTGGCTGCCGCCGATGGACTCGGGTCGGCCACCGAGGTGCCGCTGGAAGAAGTCGAACGACACCACGATGCTGGGATCGCTGCCGGCGACGAAGTCGCGGGCCTCGAGCAGTCGCCCGCGATGCGGCTGTGTGCGCAGCGCGTCGAAGTACGACCGGGTCACGCGCCAGGTGCCGATGTTGAGCAGCTCGCCGTCGCGTTCGATCTCGAGGCTGTAGGGCTGCGCCGCGGCGATGGCTGCGAAGCTGCGACTGCCCTCGGCGAGATCGAGCGCCGTGCCCACTGCGAGGCCGTTGCGCAGCTCGGCGTTCCGCGGATCGCCGCGCCAGAGCGTGACCAGACGGTCCGGCGCCTCGAGCGGCAGCGGCCGCAGCAGGATGCGATCCACCGCGCCACCGAAAGCCACGAAGGTGCCGATTCCGAGTGCCAGCGCGGCAACGGCGGCCGTGGCGAGCACCGGATGCCGCCGCATCCGCCGGCCGGCGAAGCGCAGGTCCATCACGAAGTCGTGCAGGGCGCCGAGTGCGCGGCGTTTGCGGCGGTCGGCCTGGGCGTACCCGAGCAGGTCGGTCTCGAGTGCCTCGCGATCGCCCATCCGCGCGGCCACCCGCTCCGCGACTTCATCCTGCGGCACGCCGGCGCGTTCGAGGTCTTCCTGCGCGAAGGCTTGGTGCGCGTCGAGTTCCTCGCGGATCTCCTTGCGCAGCTCGTCGTCGGACGGGAAGGGGAGTTGGAAGTCCGACATCGCTCAGGGGGTCTCGAGCATCAGGGAGACGGCGGCCGCATAGCGACGCCAGGATGCGACCTCGGCGGCGAGCCGCGAGCGGCCAACGCTGGTGAGCTTGTAGTAGCGGGCGCGGCGGCCGTTGTCTGACACGCCCCACTCGGCGGAGAGCGCGCCGGCGCGGACGAGGCGATGCAGGGCCTGGTAGAGCGCGCCGTCCTCGATCCTGAGGTCGCCGGCGGTGCGCTCTTCGATGCGCTTGCCGATGCCGTAGCCGTGTTCCTTCTGCCAGGAGACGGCTTTGAGGATGAGGAGGTCGAGTGTTCCTGGAACGACGGTCAGTGCGGGCTTGGGCATCGGGTCCCCTGAGTGGCTTTCCCTGAGTTAGTGAGGGGAAGGATGCGGGATGCGGAAGGACTTGTCAAATGCTCGGGATTGCTTGCGCAGATGGGGCTGAGCGGGGGATGCGGGTTGAACTGCAGTTGTAAGTCGTGAGTCGTGAGGAGGAGTGCTCCTCCCTCACCACTTACCACTCATGACTCACAACTTCCCGTATCCGACTGACGCTCAGGCCGCCTGGATCGGCAGCAGCCGCTTCCCGGCCGCGATGATCCCGCCGCCGATCACCGCATCCCCGTCGTAGAGCACGACGCTCTGGCCGGGGGAGATGGCGTACACGGGCTCCTCGAGCGCCACCTCGAACCCGGTCGAGTCCGCGCGGAGCACGGTGCCCGGCACCAGCGCGGCCCGATGCCGGATGCGGACACCGACAGAAGCGCCAACCTCGGGCGGGCCATCCTGCAACCAGTTCGCCTGCTCGCCAATCACTCCGCGGCCGAGCAGGTGCTCGCGCGGCCCGATCACCACCGCGCGGTCGGCTGGTCGCAGCGCCACCACGAACATCGGCTCGCTCGCGCCACCCGGCAGCCGCCGCCGCTGGCCAATCGTGTAGCGCGCGAACCCATCGTGCTGCCCGACGACCGTGCCATCTACCGTGACAATCGGCCCGGTGCTCAGCGCGGGCGCGTCAACAGGCAGCTCCCGCTCCAACACCTTCACGTAGTCGCCATCGGGCACGAAGCAGATCTCGTGACTCTCCGGCTTCTCGGCCGTGAGCAGTCCCAACTCGCGGGCCACGGCTCGCGTCTCCGGCTTCGTCATCGCGCCGACGGGGAGGATCATCCGCGAGAGCACCTCGCGCTCGATGCCCCAGAGGAAATACGTCTGGTCCTTGTTGTCATCCACGCCGCGCAGCAGGCGGCCGTCGGCCACGCGCGCGTAGTGTCCGGTGGCGATGAACGGCGCGTCGATGGCGTCGGCCTTGGCCAGCAGGTCGCGGAACTTGGTGAAGGTGTTGCAGCGCACGCAGGGAATGGGCGTACGGCCCGCCGCATACTCCGCGACGAAGTCGGCGACGACATCCTGCCCAAAGGCGTCCTGCAGGTTCAGCACGTAGTGTGGGATACCCAGCGACTCGCAGACGCGGCGCGCGTCGTTCACGGAGTCGAGCGAGCAGCAGGGGCGGTCGGGCAGGTCGCCGCCGTCCTTGAACAGCTTCATCGTCACGCCCACCACGTCGTAGCCCTCGCGCACGAGCAGGGCAGCGGCGACTGACGAGTCGACGCCGCCGCTCATCGCGGCGAGTACACGGGGCTTGGTGGCGGGGCTGCTGGCGGGCATCCAGAGAAATATAGAAGGCGCCCGGCGGCCCCTAGTACACGGTGAACGCCAGCCCGAACTGGATCGCGTTCGGCAGCACCACGATCGGGCTGTTGAAGCTGTTCACCCAGGTCGTTCCGCCAAAGGTCCAGTGATAGTTGGCGTAGGCTGTGAGCGAGTTCTCCCGCACCGGGAAGTCGTAGCCGATGCCGCTCTGGAACAGAAAGGCGTCGGTCTGCACGATGACCGCGTCATCCTCGGCGATGGCGCGGATGGCGCCGACGCCGCTCTTGAAGAAGAAGCGCGAGGTGGCGCTGGGATAGCCGATGAGGACGAGGCTCAGCGCCGCCGTGCGCCGATAGATGGGCGGCTCGTTGCCGAGCCAGCCGCTGAACTCACCGGCAATCACGAGACGGTCGCTGACCGAGCCGCCGAGCTGCAGGTTGCCCGAGAACCCAGTGATGCGGTTCTCGAAGAAGTCGTTGGTGCAGCCATCGCAGGAGGCGGAGACGGAGGCCGCGCCGCTGCCGACGGAGAAGAAGAAGCCATCGCGCAACGGGCCGTCGCCCGATTGTGCCGTCACGAGCGACGGTGTAGCGAGCATTGAGAGCGCAAGCAAACACTGCACTCGGCGGAGACGTGGGCGCGAAGCGCGCATAGGTCCGTCCGGATTGTGGCGATTGGGCCGCGCGCCGCCGGATGCGCCGCGAGCTTCCGCAGCGAGAATGGGGCGCGGGGCAGCTTCTCGCAAGCTCGCGCCGCCGTGCCCTGCGACGCGAGCCATCGCTACGCTGCGGCTAGCCCTCGCGCAGCGCCTCGAGCGGATTCACCAGCGCCGCCCGCCGCGCCGGGATCCACGCGGCCACCGCACTCACGGTCGCGAGGATCATCAGCGCACCCGCCAGTGTCGTCGGGTCGTTGGGCTCCAGCCCGAACAAGAGCGTGGAGATGAAGCGCGAGAGCCACCAACTCGCCGCGCCACCGATGATCATCCCCGAGACGACCAGCGCGCCCGTGCGCGAGAGCAGCTGTCGCACCAGTCGCGCGGGGTTCGCACCCAGCGCCAGGCGAATGCCGATTTCCGCGCGGCGCCGCACCACCGAGTACGCGGTGATGCCGTAAAGGCCGATGGCGGCGAGCAGCAGGGCCAGTCCGCCGAAGAAGCCCGAGAGCATCGCGACCAGTCGCTCCTGCGCCAGCGCGGCATCCACATACTCCTCGAGCGGACGATACGACAGGCTGACATTCGGGTTCACGCCGGTGATGGCTGCGGTCAGCGCCTGCCGCAGGGCGATGCCATCGTCGGTGGCGGCACGAACGGTGAGCAGCACGCTGCTTCCCGGATCATCTTCCTGTGCGAAGGCACGGTACATCACGGGGCCGATCGGCTCGCGTGGGCTGCGATACACGGCGTCCTCGACCACGCCGACAATCTCGAACGACAGCGTGGGCCGGCTCGGGTACTCCTCGCTGCGCACGACCTGGCCGAGGGGATCCATCCCCTCGAAGTACTTCTTGACGAAGGACTCGTTCACCACGACGGCCAACGGCGTGCCCACCCGGTCGCGCGCGTCGAAATCCCGGCCGCGCAGCAAGCGCGTGCCGTAGGTGGCGAACCAGCCCGGCGTCACGAAGTTGAGGTCGACGATGCGCTCCTCCTCGGGGAGGTTGGGCAGGTGCGCGAATACGAATCCATCGTTCCAGGTGCTGCCGCTCACGGGCGTGATCACGGAGAGCCCGGCCTGCGTGACGCCTGGAATGGACTGCACACGACGCAGCACCTCGTCATAGAGCTGGTGCCGCTGCTCGCTGGCGACGCCGGCGCGTGTCGTGCCGATGTTGGCCACCAGGGCGCGCTGCGGCTCGAAGCCAAGCTCCACGTCGGCGAGGGCGACGAAGGAGCGCACGAAGAGCCCGGCGCCGATGATCAGCAGCAGCGACAACGAGACCTGCGCCACCACCAGCGAGTTGGCCACCACCTTCTGGCGGCCCGAGGTCGAACCGCGGCCCTGTTCCTTGAGGGCGTCCATTGGCGGGGCGTTGGCCGCCAGCACAGCCGGACCCACGCCGAAGAGCAACGTCGTCAGCACGGCGATGCCCGCGGTGAAGCCCAGCATGCGCCAGTCGAGTCCAATATCCAGCGCGACCTGCGAGGCGGAGGTCGAGAGTTGCTGCACGATCAACCGACTGGCCCAGAGCGCGAGCAACAGGCCCAGCGCGGCACCGACCGCCGAGAGGATGAGATTCTCCGCCAACAGATCGCGCGCGACGCGCCAGCGTGGTGCGCCCAGCGCCGTGCGCACGGCGAACTCGTGGCGACGTGCGGAGGCGCGTGCGAGCATCAGGTTGGCGATGTTGCCGCAGGCAATCAGCAGCGTGAGTCCGACGACGACGGCCAGCGCCATCAGCGGACGCTCGTAGCGGTTGCGCAGGCTTGAGATGCCACCGGCGGCGGCTTGCACCGACAGCGGCTCAGCCAGGTAGGTCACTTGGTCCTGCGGCCGCCAGTTCTCCGGGATGGTGGCCTCGCGCACCTGCGGCGTGATGCTGCCCAACAACGCGCTCACGGCCTCGGTTGACTGGTCGGGCCGCGCCCGGATGAAGACCTGCATCCACCAGGTCGAGCGGCGGTCGAGCGCGCTCGCCGACCCACGCAGCACCGGCTCGGTGCCCAGCGGCACCCACACATCGTAGGAACTGCCGACCGTGTGGCCGAGGAAGCTGCGCGCCGCGACACCGACGATCACATAGTTCACGCCCGAGAGCGGGAGCGTGCGTCCGACAACATCGGCGGCGCCGCCGAACCGCGTCTGCCACATCGCGTGGCTGATGACCGCCACCGGACCGTCGGCGCCGCCGCCGCGGACGTCGTCGTCCACGGTGAGGAGTCGGCCCAGCGCGGGGCGCACGCCGAGCACCTCGAAGTAGCGGCCGCTCACGAAGGAGCCCGCCACGGGGTCCGTCTCACCGCCGGTGCTGGCGTCGAAGCGCACGTTGCCAGCGGCAAAGGCGCCGTCCCAGAGGTCCTGCCGCTCGCGGATCTGCTCCCAGATCGGATTGGTCCAGTACTGCCGGACGCCGCCGCTTCGCGTTGGCGCTCCGACGACGGTCAGCCGCGCCGCGTGTTCCACGGGCAGCGCGCGCAGCACCAGCGCATCAACGATCGAGAAGATCGCGGTATTCGCCCCAATGCCCAGGGCCAGCGAGAGCAGCGCGACGACCGTCACGAGCGGCGTCGAGCGCAGGGAGCGAATGGCGGTGCGGAACGGGAGCATAAGTCGGCGGCTGAAGTGGGTGTCGGGACCGAAGGTACGACACCAGCAGCAGCCAGAGGGTTGGCCGGGCGGTACGGGCCGCCCGGCCGGGGCGAACTACGCCACGCCGCTCAGTCCGCGCGCCTTGGCGATTAGGGCCGGGAACAGCTCGGCCACCCGCGCCACGTCCTCGTCCTTGTTCAGGCTGCCGAAGCTGAGGCGGATCGCCGCAGATGCGATGTCGGCGCGCACACCCATCGCGCTCAACACGTGCGACGGCGTGACGCTCCCACTCTGGCAGGCCGAGCCGCTCGAGGCGGCGACACCCTGGAGGTCGAGCGCCATCAACAGCGACTCGGCGTCCGTGCCGGGCACGGAGATGTGCAGCACGTGCGGGGCGCGCGGCGCGCCGCGGCCGTGCACGACGGCATCGGGGATCTTGGCCAGCAGTTCGCGCTCGAGCTCATCGCGCATCGACTCACAGCTCTGCCAATGCGCCTCGCGCTCGTCGCGGGCGAGCTCCATCGCACGGGCGAGGCCGACGGCGGCGGCCACGTTCTCCGTGCCGGGGCGACGTCCGCGATCCTGCGACCCGCCAAAGAACAGCGGCTCGATGGCCGCGCCACGCCTGATGAAGAAGGCGCCGATACCCTTGGGCGCGCCGAGCTTGTGGCCGCTGACCGAGGCGAAGTCGAACGGGATCTCACGCGCGTCGACAATCACCTTGCCGTAGGCCTGCACCGCGTCCGTATGGAAGACGGCGCCCGAACCCTTGGTGAGCGCAGCCAGCTCAGCGATCGGCTGGATGACACCCGTCTCGTTGTTCACCCACATCACGGAGACCAGCGCCGTGTCGCCGCCGGTGATCTTGCGGGCGGCGTCCTCAAGATCCACCACGCCGTTGGCGCGCATCTCGATGAAGCGTTCCTCGGCGCCTTCCTTGGCCGCCTGGTGCACGGCCTGCAGCACCGCCTTGTGCTCGACGGGCGAGGACACGACGGCCTTGCGGCCCTTGGCCTTGAGCAGGCGCCAGCCGCCGAGCACGGCGAGGTTGTCGGCCTCGGTTCCGCCGGAGGTGAAGCAGACTTCGTCCGGGGCGGCGCCGAGGCAGGCGGCCACGCGCTCGCGGGCTTCGTCGAGCGCGGTGCGGGCCTCGCGGCCCCAGCGGTGGCTGGAGGAGGGGTTGCCGAAGCGCGGGCCGAAGAACGGCGTCATCGCTTCGAAGACTTCCTGGCGGACCGGCGTCGTCGCGGCGTGGTCGAGGTAGATCGGGGACTTTGGAGGCATCACTTCAATATACGTAAAGCCGTTTTGGCTCACGACATTTTCCCGGCTCGCGCGATCGATTGGCGGCTACCTCCGCTCCCAGCGCTCCTCGTAGGATATCCATTTGGGCCAATTGAGCCGCCAGGTCTCCCCCACCTTGTAGAAGCGGCCGTGCGTGACGCTGCCATCCCAGTGGGTGATGTGGATGGTGTCCCCGGAGATGGTGTAGCTGCCCTCCCAGGTGCCGGGTGAAGGGGAGGCGGTGCCCATGGCGACAGCGATCACCATGTGCGAACTGGTGAGAGTGCCGTCAGGCCGCAGGAACAGGGAGTCGGCCGTGAGCACGCCGTAGATTGACGGGGTGCCTGGGAAGGCGAAGGGCAGTGCCCGGCCGGCGATCCGGAAGGCCACGAAGGTGGCACCGGTCGCGGGAACCGGCCGGTTGCGACTGTCTGCGCCGGGCGAGAGAAAATCGTGCAGCGCTCCATCGCCCGCGGAGCAGGCAAGGGAGGTGAGGAGCGCAGCCAGCACCACGGGGCTCGATCGCGGCACGCTCAATCATTGGAAGAACCGGGCTACTCCGCCAGAGTCTCCGGGAACTCGACGCGGTGGAGGCGGTCGCGGGAGGCGTCAAACAGGAACACCCGCTCGACGCCGAACACCGCCGCATACTCGCGCAGTTGCCGTCGAGTGGCAGGCAGCCGTGGGTCCGCCGCCTCGCCCGTCTTCACCTCGACAATCACGCGCTCGTCACCCATCTGGACTAGCAAGTCGGCGCGGACGTCGTACTCGGCCACGCGGCCGTCGATGTGCATTAAGGATCGCTTGCTGAGCTGGCGCTGCAGCACCCGGTAGCCCTGGGCCTCCAACCAACGCTCGGCGCGCCGTTCGCCGCTGGCGGCCCGGTCCATCCGCTCGGCGAGGATCTGCGCCTTCCACCATCGCCGGACCGCGAGGGCCAGCCAGGCGGCGAAGGCCAGCGCGGCGAGCGCGACGATGAGGAGGACGTAGGGCGGAATGGGCCTGAGCTCGGCTTGCATCCGGGGACGATGCAAGCGCGCCGCGCCCAACGCGAGTAGCATTGAGGCAGCTATGAAACAACTTCGACTGCTGTTCATCGTGCTGGGGGTCATCGTCGCCACGCTCTGGGGCGTGCTTGCCTGGCGGACTCCCGAGACCCGCGACATCACGACCGTCACGCGCTCCGACGCGCAGGGCGAGTACATCCAGTTGAGTGATGGCGTGACGCACTACGACCTCGGCGGGCCGGACACGGCGCGCACCGTGGTGCTGGTGCACGGCTTCTCCGTGCCGATGTACATCTGGGACTCGACGGCGGTCGCGTTGCGCGACGCGGGGTATCGCGTGCTGCGCTACGATCTGTTCGGGCGCGGACTGTCGGACCGTCCGGATGCTTCGTATGACGGGACCTTCCACGCAAACCAGTTGAAGGAGTTGCTGGACTCGCTGGGCATCCGCGAGCCGGTGGATGTGGTGGGGCTCTCGTTTGGCGGGCCGGTGAGCGCGTACTTCACGACGCAGCATCGTGCGCGGGTGCGGACGTTGACGTTGATGGATCCCGCCACAGAGCGCGCCTCGCCGCCGGGTTGGCTCGCGTGGCCGGTGGTCGGGCATTGGGTGTGGCAGGTGACGCGCGCTCCGAATGCCGCGCAGGGTCAGCCGTCGGACTTCCTGCATCCCGAGCGATTCCCGGAGTGGGTGTCGCGCTATGAGCCGCAGATGCAGTACAAGGGCTTCGGGCGCGCGCTGCGGCGCTCGGTGCTCAACACGGGCGCCAGCAATATTGATTCGCTGTACGATGCAGTGGGCCGCACGGGCGTGCCGGCGATGCTCATTTGGGGCAAGCAGGACAACACCACGCCGATTGCCGCGGCGGATCAGTTGATTCCGCGAATCCCGGGCATCGTGTTCCTGCCGGTGGACTCGGCGGGTCATCTGCCGGCGATGGAGCAGGGCGGGGTTGTGCATCCGGCGATGCTGGCGTTTTTCGCGGCGCACTAGGCGCCGGTCGTGAAACGCACCATAGGGATTGTGGTGCAGCCTGGCGCATTCCATTTGCCGAACGCGCTGTCGCTCACGCGGCTGCTCGGCGTGCCGGTGCTGTTCGTGTTGGTAGATGTGCAACCCGTGGGATGGTTCATCGCGCTCTACGCGTTCTTGGGCCTCACGGATTGGCTCGATGGTGTGCTGGCGCGGGCGTGGAACATGACCAGCGAGTTTGGGTCACGGCTCGATGCCATCGCGGACCTGGCCTACTACCTGAGCACCGCGTACTTCGCCTGGCGGCTGTTTCCCGACTATGTGCGGCCTAACCTGCCGTACATCATCGCGGTGGTTGCGTTGTATCCCACGCTGCTGCTGGTCGGGAAGCTGCGCGCGGGGCGCGTGGTGCTGCCACACACGCATCTGAGCCGAGTCGCTGGCGCAGTGGTGGTGGTCGTGGTGTTTCTGTCGTTCTTCATTGACGCCACGTGGTGGCTGCGGGGGACGATCTTGCTGTACGGCGTGGCGTTCGTGGAGCAGATCCTGATGGTGTGGATCTTTGGCGATGTGCCGCCGGATACGCGGACGATTCTCTCGCTCCGACGCTGACGCCTATCGCCCGGCGCCCGTGACCCGCCCCCAGTGCTCCCACACAAGCACCATCGCCAGCGTATCGAGCTTGCAGTACTCCAGCAGCAGCCGTGACCACTGCTCCTTGGCCACCGGATCATCCCGCTCCACGCCGTAGACCATCGCGAAGTACGCATTGATGGCCCCCGTGCCCTCGGCCACCCGCTGCGCGGCGCCGTTGATCTCGATCGGCGGCAGCGCCGCATAGGGCCCAAGCTCCGGGTCGCCCTCGACCCCCGTGAGCTCCAGGAACCGCGAGCGCACATCCGGCACGTGCTTCCAGAGCGCGTCGAGCACCGCCTTGATGGAGTTGCTGCCTTCCATGGCCGGGTGGAAGTACTTCTTGCGGCAGAGCTTGAGCATGTCGAGCTGGCGGCCGCCGTCGGGCGCGGCGTCGAGTGCGGCAAGCCGCAGCCAGCCGGCGAGTTCGGGGTCACCGCTGCCGAGTGCGGAGAGTTCCTCGGCGACGGTACGGAGCACCGAGCGCTCGAAGGCGGACCAGACGAGCAGCGTGCCGTCATCACCCACGGCCTCGCGCAGCGTGCGGGCGAAGCTCTCGTTGGGCCAGCGCGGGTCGGTGTTGAGGTACTCGCGATGCACGAGCGGCGCGCCGGGCGCGCGCTGCGTGTGGCAGCTCCACTGGAAGGCCAGCTGGCCGTAGGGCGTCATCCCCTTGTGGTGTGGGACGGCGATACGGGCGGCCTCGAAGTCAATGAAGTGCAGGGGGTAGCGCGCGCCGGCGATGTCGTGGCGCAGGGAGTCGTCCACGAACTCCTTGCCCGAGCGCGAGTGCTCCACCTGGATGACCTGCCGCTCGGCGTAGGCGCCGGAGCGCTGGGCGAGCACGTCGTCGGGGATGTCGGTGACGCGGTCCACGCCGCGCTCGATCATCGTGACGAGCAGGTCGCGGCCCTGGTAGAGGCCGAGGATGTGCGGGCTGGCGTCGGCTCGTGCGCCCCAGCATTCGCGGAAGCCGTTCTTGGGTTCGTCGTCGTCGACGCGGAACTCGCAGGCGCGGCACTTGGCGCCGATCTCGGGCGGGATCTTGCGGAGCTCAGGCGTGATCGAGGCGACGAACGCCTCGGCGGCCTCGCGGACCTCCGGCTCCAGCTCGGCGACCTCGGCGGAGACATCGAAGGAGACTGTCAGGTTCGACTCGGCGACGAGCGCAGGATCGCCGATGAACTCCGCGGTGTGCAGGCGGCCGTCGTCGCGGCGGAGGATGCGGAACCAGGAGGGCATCTCGTCGTGGGCGGCGAGGGCCTGCTTGTTCATCAGGATCAGGTGCGCGCGGACGGGGACGTCCGGGTAGAGGTCGCGCAGGATGCTGACCTGGTAGGTGACGTCCTCGAGGTACTCGCGCCAGTCGTTGGCGATGTCGAAGGGCTTGCGGAGGGAGCGGAAGGCGGAGCCGGTCTTCTCGATGCGCTTGAGGGCGTCCTCGGTGTCGATGGAGGAGGACTTGACCTCGTAGAGGTCGAAGCCGGTGGGGCCGCGGCGGAGGACGTCGACGCGGGCCATCCGGGCGCCGTGGAGCAGGGTGGCCTCGAAGAGGGTGATCTCTGCCCTAGGCTCGCTGGCCTGGTCCAGGAGCTGCTGGGTTTCCTCGGCGGAGCCTAGGGCGCCCTTGGTGTAGTCGAGGGTGATGCCGCCCGGGAAGAGCTGCTTGGCGAGCAGCTCGACCATGTAGCCGCCTTCAGCGAGGAGCTGGAGGTAGTCGTTGGTTTCGCGGGTGTCCGGGTACTTCAGCTCGCGGTAGTAGAGCTTGGTGGGGCAACTGCGGGCGAGTTTGAAGTCGGATTTGGAGAGGGTGTGGGGGGGCGGTGGGGTCATGCGATCCTCGGGCTGCCCTAGGCTGGTTGCGTCCTACGAGTTGAGACAGCAGGTTCGCAAGATAAGCCGGGGGTCACGGCGTATTCTGCTCGGAGCACAATACGCTTCTTCGCGGCCAATGCTACTGCAGTACACTCCTCGTTAGGGTGATGAGCCGCCGTCTGCGCTGACACACAATCATCGGACATGGATCCCGTCGACCGCCCGAGATCGCCGGACTTCGCGGGAGTGGAGTTCGAACGCTACGCGCTTGCGCTTCTCACTGAGGCGGCGCGTGCGCAAAGACGCGCCCTTCTGCTCGGAAGCGAACTCCCGCGAGCAATCGCCTTCGCGGACGCCTTCGCGCCCCAAGGACTGTTCGACCTCCCGGGCCCCTGCTTCGTCGAGGTCAGACTCCGGTACAGCGACCGCCTGCTCGAGATGGTAGATCGTGCACGTACGATGATTCAGGATGACCCGTCATTCATCATCGTCCTCCGCGACACCAAGGGGCCACCCGAGCGAATAGCTCAGAATATCGTGGAGAAACTTCCCGGAGTCCGTGTTCGCGTCCTCGGGCGCCACGACCTGGAACGCCTTGCGTCGCAACATCCGGGCGCCGCTTTGCCTTTCGCCCGGGTCAATCTACAGCGGGCGTTCGAGTCTTTCGCGGCACGATCCTCTGATGAAAGCCAGAACGATCAGTACCTAACCGCGCTGCGCACTGCGTTCACGGAGGACCGATTATCGCTCTTCGTCGGCGCCGGAGTCTCCCGTTCTGCTGGGTACCCCGACTGGCCAGACTTGGTGCGCCGCCTCGCAACCAAAGTGTTCAACAACCACTCCGCCACGCCCCTTTCGTCCGAAGAGCATGAGGAGGTTCAGCGCTTCTTCGAGCGTGAGGTCCCTGCGTCTCCGCTCATCGTTGCACGATTGCTCCGTAACAGCTTGGGCGGTGGCTTCGCGGATACGGTGCGCGGTGCTCTCTATGAGGGTAATGGAGAGGCGCGCGGTTCTCGATTGATCTCTGCTTTGGGAGCGCTACGTATGCCGCAGCGAGGGCGTCTCGGCGTACAAGCTGTTGTGAACTACAACTTCGATGATCTCTTGGAGTCCGAACTCCAAGCGCGTTCAATCGCCTATCGCGTTGTACTAGGAGAGGGCGACAAACCGCTCAGGACTGAGCTGCCCGTCTACCACGTGCACGGCTTCCTCCCTCGGAAGGGCCAGCTATCTCCCCTCCAGAAGAGCGCCCTCGTACTGAGTGAAGACGCGTATCACGCGCAGTTTGCAGATCCATTCATCTGGACCAATCTCACCCAGTTGTCGCTCCTGCGGCAGTCCGTCTGTCTCTTCGTGGGCGTTAGCATGACCGATCCGAATCACAGGCGACTTCTGGAGATCACCGCAACAAAGGATGCCAGTGTGCGCCATTACACCATAATGCGCGATCACTGGGCGAGCAGCTCCGCCACGAAGCTGGGACCTAGAGCGCAGGAGCTCGCGCGCGTGTTCAAAGGACTGGAAGAAGCATCGCTTTCCAGCCTCGGAATCTCGGCCATTTGGGTGCGCTCCTACGATGAGATCCCGATGCTACTGGCGCGACTGCGATCGTGAGCACGCCGTAACGACGCTTGCAGCAGATGGCCGTGCGTGGTAGCGGCCGGGCGGCCACGCCATAGTTTGAGGGCGGTCGGGCTTGGCCGCCCGTCCGCTCTTGTTCGAACAGCCAATGCTGAAGCAATCGTTCGCCAGACGGACCAAGCTGACCCGCGAGGTGAGATGCCGAAGTTCCCCAAGGTTGACGCCGCAAAGCTTCCTGCGACCCGCAACGCCTACGTAGCCTGGATCGACGTAATGGGTGTGCAATCCATCATGTCTCGTAGCTTGCCGATCTCCGCGAACTTCATCCTGAAGTTCCACGCCATCGCGTTGCGGCACCGCGCGGCTGGAGTCGCACTGTTCCCGGTTATGGACGGTTTGTACTTCACGAGTGAAGACCAAGACAAGACCAAGGCGTTCATCCGCGAGATCATGACCGACCTTGCGGACCTTCTTATTTCGGAAACCGAGAACAAGCATCGTTTCCTCGTCCGCGCAGGCCTGGCCTACGGCCCTGTGATATCCGGGTCGGACATTACCAAGCAGGCGTGCGAGGAGATCCACAAGGAGCCGGACTACGCGCGTACGCTCCTGATGGGAATCCCGATGATCCAGGCTCACCTGGGCGAACGCTTGGCTGCGCCCTTTGGCTGCTTCGTCGATGATTCGGCGCGCGCTTTTGCCCCCTCAGGAAAGGCGCCATTTAACGAGATCTGGTGGAGCTGGTTTGAGCCACAGAAGCTCGCGCTGGCGAAGCAGCTGAGAAAGGCGGTTCTTGACTACCTGTCGTGGGCGGAAGGTCATGCTACTGCGATTGGATACGAGCGCAGCCGAATCGCAAGCCATCGCGATGCAGTTGAGCAGTACCTTCCGGCGTAGCGCTGGCTAACGACCCCTGTGGCAAGCGGCTGTGCGTCGGCGGCGGGGCCGCCGCCTGTGACCTACGGCAGGTTGTCTACGGCGGCGCCGCCGCCTCGTATTCGAATGGCCACAGCTGTAGCAAGTGTTATATGGACTGGCTCGCCGTAATCGTCTGTGGAGATCCCGCATGTTCAATCTGCTGGTGAGTGCACGAGGATGGGCGCCCACACGAGACGCGAGCTCGGCAGATCGCCTGTTTGAGTACACGGCTCCTCACGTGATAACGCGGTTCAAATCCGACAATCAGGTCGACTTTGCGGCGCTGTGCCAGTTGCCGACGTTGATGCTGGACGAGACGAACGGGAACCCGCACAAGCCGGCTCGACTGGTCACTTTGATTCGCGCTCGCTACTCAGGACGGGAAATTGAGCTCGAGTACGCGAATGATCCCGACGCTCCTCCATTGACGAATGGTATGCTGGAGACGCTGGCGCGCGACCTGGATATCACTCCATTCGAGTTCGAGCGTACTCATTGGGCGGTAAAGGACATCGACCTCTTTCGCGTCCTCAACCGCGCAGCCGCGCCAAGACGGCCGCGGGCTCGCGTCTTCCGATTGAATGAGCCGGAGCACATCGAGCCATCCCTGGTGTCTGCAATGATGCCATTCGACAGCCGATTCGATGCGGTTGCGGCTACGCTCAAAGAGGTATCGGAGAACGCGGGATTGAGGTGCCGACGTGCCGACGACATCTGGGACGATCCCGCCGTCATCCAGGACGTGGTTAGCCTAATCGATCAGTCGAGAGTTGTCATTGCTGATTGTACGGACCGCAATCCTAACGTGTTCTACGAGATTGGCATTGCGCATACTCTCGGTCGCGATGTCATCCTCATCACGCAGAACGACGGGGACATCCCGTTTGACCTACGTCACCTGAGGTATGTCAAATACCTCAATAATGGAGAGGGCTTGCAGGCCCTTGCGGCGAAACTGTTTCCTCGGCTTCGAGAGCTAGCGGGCGAGGACTGACACGCCCCGTGACGACGCCTATCGGCTACGGGAAGTATCTCGACGAAGGGTTCTCTCGATGCTATCGTTGCCTACATGCCCGAAAACAAGCTGCGCGAGCAGGATATGCGCCTCATCGATGAGCTTTTCGACATGGGGGGCGGCTACGTCCTGGACTTCACAGATCGCAGTTTCACGTACTTCTTCCGTGACGACCTAGGCATCGACATCGATCATGCGCGGTTTTGCACGGATGGCACGAGCAAGGCGAAGCGACTTCGTCGCTTGCTTCGCACCGCGGACTCAAAGACATGCGTGAAAGTGCTTGAGGCCTTGTGGGAGTACCGCAGCGCACATCTGGCCCGGCGCGGCCTCGAGGAGCCTCGGCCAGCGTTGACCCCAGAGTTCGCGAAGATTGTCGCGCGCCTTCAGGGGCGGTCCCCTGTCGCGTCGCAGCCTGCTCGAACAGCCTCAGTGTTCGCGTCACTCACTGCGGCGCAGTATTCCGCGTTTAGGTCCGACCTAGTGGCATTGAGCGCGCTCGACCCACAGCCGCGCGGCTTTGCCTTTGAGAAGTTCCTCAAGGAGCTCTTCGACGCGAGCGGACTCGGCGCCCGCGCTTCATTTCGCCTTGTCGGCGAACAGATTGATGGCAGCTTTGAGCTTACCAATGAGACTTATCTGCTGGAGGCAAAGTGGACCGGAGAGCGCACCGGCGCTGCTGACCTTCGTTCGTTTAATGCAAAGGTCGAAGAGAAGGCCGCTTGGAGCAGAGGCCTGTTCCTCAGCAACTCTGGCTTTACAGACGATGGACTCGAGGCGTTTGGGCGCGGCAAGCGCGTAATCTGTATGGATGGGTTCGATTTATACGAGGTGCTCGAACGCCAGATTCCTGTAGGAGAGGCGCTAGCACTAAAGGCGCGACGTGCTGCAGAGAGTGGTCACCCTTTCGCTCGCATCCGCGACCTTTTCCCATGACAGACGGATAGCACTCCCGATGCCACTTAACGACGCTTGGCGCTGACGTCCGCCCGCCCGCATCACTGTAACTCGGCCGCAGTGGTAGCAAACGTTGAGGCGGCACTTCTAACGGAATCGTAGGTGACGGCCGCGCTTGCCAGCAGGCCTCACACAGGCAAACTTGGGACATGTTCGCCTCCTCCTCGGAGCGCCCGTGCGATTCCTGAGTACTCGCTGTCCCGCCGCGAGCACCTCGCCGCCATCGCGGCCGTGAGCACTCTCCGTCTAGTCGAGGGTGATGCAGGCACTATGCGCCGCCGCTACCGCGTCCGAAACAGATAACTCAACTTCACAAAAAACCCATCACTCGTCCGCGTCAGATTCGTCGGCCGGAACTCATCACTGCCGACATTCGCCCCATACCCGGCAAACAACACCGTCCCCGGATTCGGCTGATACGAAAACAGCCAATCCGCCCGCAACCCACCGCGATCGATTGCCGTCGCCCGACGAAACCCAGTCGCGGTCCGGATGAGGATGGGATCCCCAGACCGCGAATCATCGCGCAGCTCATCGACGGTGAGCCCATCATACTGCCCCACGAATCGCAGAAACACGGCGCGCGAGACCTGATACTCCACCCGCAACCGCGGAATCGACCGCAGCCGCACCAGCGACCCATCGCTCTTCCGCATCACCCGCTGCTCAAGGAACCGCCCGTTCACGCGGATCTGCTCCGTCGGCTGCCACTGAAGGTCGATGGTCGTGTACAGGATCCACGCCGACGACCACTCATCGAAGTTGTCGTCCTGCCCGGCGGTCAGATCCACCGACGCCGAGAAGCGCTTCCATTGCGGCGTGCCAAGGCGCGTGTTCACCCCGAGGTTCGTGAGCCGGTCGGTGCCGACGAAGGGCACGGTGTCGGTCACCGCGCCGAGCGCGTCGCGGCGCTCGACGAAGTAGTTGGTGTAGAGGAACGCCGGGTACTTGAAGGTCTCCGTCCACGTATAGATGTGGCCGTTCCATCCGCCGCGCAGCACCGCGGAGGTGACGGTGTTCATCTTGATGTCGTTCGGCTCGGTGCCGCGCGTGAACCGGTCCCATTCCCAGGTGTTGTCGGAGATGGGCTGGAAGGAGATGGACTGGAAGACGCTGTTCTCGGGGAACCACGTGCGCCGGGGCTGAAAGACAAGGCGGAGGATGCCGGTGCGTGGGATGAATCCGCTGGCGGTCTCGAACTCCGGATGGAATCCCGTGAAGAACGCGGTGAAGCCGCGCTCGCGCCCGGTCTTCACGAGGCGCACATCGAATAGCGGACGGCCGTCGGCCTGGACGTCACCGCGGCGGGTGAAGCTGGTTCCGAGCTGGCCGCTCAACACATACCGGTCGCCGAGGAGGAGCCGGGTGTCGACGGCAGCGACCCGATTGTAGTCGCTGCCCTGCACGCGGTCCGTGTAGACCATCCCGAGTGTGGACCCGGGACCAACATCGCGTCGCAAGCGCAGGATATTGAACAGCGGGTCCTCGGCGGTGCCGCCCTCATCGACCGCTGAGAGGAATCCGATGTTGTTGCCGCCGACCTTGCCGCTGAGCTTGGCCGCGCCGACGGGGTCGATGATCCGACGAGTGAAGATGAGCCCGTTGGGGACCTGGAAGTTCTCGTTGGCCTCGAGGAAGAACGGGCGCCGCTCGGGGAAGGCGATGCCTGAGCGCGGATCGAAGATGGTCTGGCCGACGTCGGACTCGACCTGCGAGAAGTCGGGGTTCGCGGTCGCGGTGAGCGACACGTTCGGGGTCACGCCCCAGCGCACGAGGCCGCCGAAGTCCGGCTTCGGCTGCTGGTAGCGCCAGGTCGGGTCTGTGTCGCTGCGGGGACCGCCGGGCGAACTGGCAATGACGGTGGGGTTCACGTCCATCACGAGTCCACGCCGCAGGTCCGTGAGCCCCACGAGCCGGCCGCTCTGCTCCAGGAACGATGTCGCACCCCGCTCGGTGGCGGTCCACGTGTCCTCCACGCCCGAATGCATCACGCGGCGTATCACCTGGATGCCCCACTGATGCGTGGACTTGGACTCGTAGCGGAGGCTCTTGAACGGGATGCGCACTTCGACTTCGTATCCGAACTCCGTCAGGCGGCCCTTGGACTCAAAGAGGAAATCGGGCGTGCGGTCCGCGCCCGTCCCTTCGACAAAGGTGCCGTCGCTTTGGATGCCGAAGGCGTTCACGCCGAACAACAGGGCGCGGCGACGGTCGTCGAAGGTGTCGAGAAAGATCTCGACGTGGTCGTTGCTGAAGATCCGGTCGCGGTCGGCGAGCGTGGCCACGACGCCGCCGTGCGACTCGAAGGCGCGGATGCCGAAGTAGATGGCGTGGTCGTCGTAGGCGACGAGCACCACAGTGGAGTCGGCGGCCGGCAAGCGGTCGACCGGGCTGTACTGCGAGAATCCGGTGAGCGTCGCTGCGCCTTGCCAGGCGCTCTCGCTGAGCTGTCCATCGATGACGAACGCGGCCTGCGTCCGTGGGATGGTGACGTTGGTCTCGCGCGCGCGACCGTTATAGACAGGGCTAGGGGCGTTCGATGGCCCTTGGGCGGCGACCGCTCCCGAAAGGAGCATCAGCAGGCAGACTCCTCGCGGCAGCGATTGGCGCATCATTCAGGAAGCTAGCCATCTTGGGAGGCATCTCCAATCCACTTCTCCGCCGGGAGCCCAACCAATGCTCGCCCATCTCCGTGACGCCGTCGTGCTCCTCGTGGCCCTGCTGCACATCTATATACTCGTGCTCGAGATGTTTCTCTGGACCACGCCCCGCGGCCGACGCACGTTCGGACTCACGCCGGAGTTCGCCGAACAGTCCAAGGTCCTGGCCGCCAACCAAGGCCTCTACAACGGCTTCCTCGCCGCCGGCCTGCTGTGGGGACTGTCGCTGCGCGAACAGGGGCAGGGGATCGTGCTGTTCTTCCTGATATGTGTGCTAGTGGCCGGACTCTACGGCGCGGCAACGGCCAACAAGCGCATTCTGTTCGTGCAGGCAGTCCCGGCGGCGCTCGGGCTCGTGTTGCTCTGGCTCGCGTAGCTGGGGTAGAGCACGCCAAACCGCACTCGCTCGCGCCCTCAACCGCGCGCATACTACGGAAGCCACGTTGTCTTTGTCTCCCCGGAGCACCGATCCGATGCCTGAGCACACGCTGACCCGCCGCGACCTTCTCGCCACGCTCGCCGCGGCTAGCACGATCCCACTCCTCTCCAGTTGCGGCGGCTCCGCTGACAGCGCCGACGCCGAAGAGGCCGCGCGCACGCAGGCCCTGCTTGCCGACTTCGCCGAGTCGTTTCTGCGCTTCGCCCCCGAGCAGGCGACCTCACTTGGCCTCGACGTCGGTCCTCGCGCAGGCCTCCGGAACCAGTTGGCTGATCGTTCACCAACCGGTCAAGCCGCCATCGCGGCCCAGCTCCGCGCCGACCTGGCGAAGCTGAACGAGATCGACAGCACCAAGCTCCCCTACGCCCTCCGCACCACCGTCGAGGTCGTCAAGAGCGCCTACAACACGAGCCTCGAAGGCTTTGCCCTCCCATACGGCGACATCACCGTCGGCGGCTGGCGCAACACGCCATACGTGGTGATCCAGAACGTCGGCACGTACCTCGACATCCCTCGCTTCCTCGACGCCGAGCACCGCATCGAGAAGGCCGAGGACGCCGAGGCGTATCTCGCCCGCCTCGAATCGTTCGCCACCCAACTCGATGGCGAACGCGAACGCGTCGAGGCCGCCCGCGCGATGGGACTCGTCCCCCCGGCCTTCCTCATCGACAAGGCACTCGGCCAGATGCGCCAGTCGCGATGGAACGCGCAGTCGGGCGGCACGCTCGTGGAGTCCATCGAACGGCGCACGATGAATGCAAAGATCTCCGGCAACTGGGCCGAGCGCGCGCGCGCCATCGCGCAGCAGAAGATCACTCCCGCACTGCAGAGGCAGATCGAAGAGCTCGAGGCCGGCCGCCGCATCGCGACCAACGACGCTGGGATATCGCATCGCCCGCAGGGTGATGCGTTCTATAGATGGGCCCTCAAGGCCTCGACCACCACGACGATGACGCCCGACGAGGTGCACGCCCACGGCCTCAGCGAGGTCGAGCGCCTGCACGGGCAGATGGACGCCATCCTCAAGGAGGTCGGCTACACGCAGGGTTCCGTCGGCGAGCGGATGAATGCGCTGGCCAAGGACCCCAAGTACAAGTTCGCCGAGGGCGACGCGGGCCGGCGCGAGATCCTCGCCTTCATTGATGAGCGCCTGGCCTGGATCAAGGCGCAAATGCCGCGCGCCTTCAACACGCTGGTGGATCCGCATATGGAGGTGAAGCGCCTGCCGCCCGAGGAGGAGCCGGGCGCGCCGGCGGCCTACGGCGGCGCGGGGGCCATCGACGGTTCGATTCCCGGCCGCTTCTGGATCAACCTCCGCACCACCGACCTGCACAGCAAGTACAGCCTCGCCGACCTCAGCTTCCACGAGGCGATTCCCGGCCACATCTGGCAGGGGGAGTACACGCACGCGATGCCCACGCTGCGGCAGACGCTGGCGTTCAACGCGTACTCCGAGGGCTGGGCGCTGTACGCCGAGCAGCTTGCTGACGAGCTTGGTGCCTACGACAGCGACAAGGTCGGGCGGCTCGGGTACCTGCAGTCACTCGCTTTCCGCGCCTGCCGCTTGGTGGTGGATACGGGGCTGCACGCCAAGCAGTGGACTCGCGAGCAAGGTGTCAGATACTTCGTCGAGGTGAATGGGTCGAACCCGCTGGAGGTTGCGAGCGAGGTGGATCGGTATTGCTCGTGGCCGGGGCAGGCGTGTGGGTACAAGGTTGGGCACAGTGAGATCGTGCGGCAGCGGGAGCGGGCGCAGGAGGCGCTTGGCTCGCGGTTTGATCTCAAGAAGTTCAACGATGCGTTGGTGCTGGGCGGCAATGTGCCGCTCGATGTGCTCGCCAAGAACGTGGACGAGTACGTACGGCGGGGCTGAACGCGGGCGGGCGCGCGAGCGCCTTAGCCACGCCCGCTGAGCGAATCAGTCCTCGCGCGCGAGCAACGCGTCCACTTCACCTTCCGCGCGCAGCCGACGGTCGATCTCGTCGCCGACGTTTCGGACGCGCTCGAGCTCGGCCGTCAGTCGCTCCGCCGGGATGGCGCCGACCGAGAGGCGAAGCAGGTCGAGGCGCAGGCTCTCGAGCGCCGTGACCGCGGTGGGGTCCGCGGGCGCGCCGCGCTCTACGGCCTCCGCGGCCAGTCGCGCCTTCCGCTCCAATGCGTCGATCAGCGAGGGCACGCCGGGGCCGAGCATCGCGATTGCTTCTTGCGGCAGGGCCTCGTACAGTGCGCGCGCGGCGGAGCCGAGGGCGATGGCGGTGGGTTCGGGTCCCTCGAGCGCAGCGCCCTCCATCGGCGCGCGGTCGCCACGTCGTGACTTAAACATCCAGCGGCCGAGCCGACCCTGCAGCAGTCGGTCCCACCAGCGCTCGCGGCCATCGGGCGCGATGAGACGCAGCCCCGTGAGGACCGCCAGCGTCGGCAGCACGACGGCTCCCGCGATGCCGAAGATGTTGAGAATCGCCGGCTCGTTGGCGAGCGCCATCGCAAAGCTGGCAACGCTTCCGACGACGGTCCCCGCGAGCAGCCAGCGTTCCTGCCGCCGGTTCATTGCCGTGGCCTGCGCGGTTGCGGCGCGTTCCTCCTCGCGGGTGGCGGTCTCCTGCGCGAGTGCGGCGACGATCCGTCGCTGGTCCACGCCGCGGCTGCGCAGCGCCCTCGCGTGTCGCAGCAGCTGCCACATCCGCGCCTTTGCGAGTCCCGCGGGCAGCACCGCGATCAACACGAAGATCCAGGCGAGGATGCTGTGGCGATCCGGCGACCCTGCAATGAGATCCGCGATCGTGAGGCCGAGGGCGTTGCTTGCGGCGACCGTGGCGGCAGCGCCAGCAGTCGCGATCTCGCCGCCGAGTCGTTCCCAGTCGCGAAGGAAGGACCGCTGCGGCGCCGGCACCAGCGCAGTGCGCGACCGCGCGGCGTCGAGCTCGGCGACGAGCCGTTCCGCCGACTCCCAGCGCTCCGCCGGTCGCTTGGCAAGGCAGCGATCGATGGCGGCGGCAAAGCGCGCCGGAATCCCCGCGACGGTTGCGGCGAGTGGTGGGGCAGGAGTCTGCACGTGCGCCAGCAGCAGCGCTGCCGGAGATGTCGATTCGAAGGGAAGGCGACCAGCCGCAGCCATCCACGCGGTCACGCCGAGTGAGTAGAGATCGCTGTGCGCAGTCGCCGTCTCACCCTGTGCGACCTCTGGACTGATGTACTGCGGCGTGCCCCGCAGCACGCCCTCGGCGGGCGTGGCCGTGCCAAGCGCGAGCGCAATGCCGAAGTCCGTGACGAGCGCCCGCCCGGTCGACTCCTCGAGGAGCACGTTGTCGGGCTTGATGTCGCGGTGCACCACGCCTCGCGCGTGGGCGTGGGCCAGCGCCCAGGCGATCTCCTGCACTACCCGCATGGACTCAGCGGCCGTCAACGGCCCGTCGCGGCGCAGGCGTTCGCCGAGCGTCTCGCCCTCGACGTAGGTCATCACGAACCAGGTCAGCGCGCCGTTGGACTCGACGCCGTGGATCGGTACGATGTTCGGGTGTGAGAGGCCGGCGGCGGTGCGTGCCTCTCGCAGGAAGCGTTCGCGCGAGTCGTCAGATGCCGCGACCTGCGGCGGCAGCAGCTTGATGGCGACCAGGCGATCGAGTGCGATGTCGCGCGCGAGGAAGACGATGCCCATCCCGCCACGGCCCAGCTCACGCACGAGCGAGAACCGGCCGGCCACGGCGTCCTGCAGCGCGAGGAACTCGGGCGATGGCGAAGGCGAGGTCGTCAGTGAAGCGGGCACGGTGTCTCTACGGATGGGGCCGGGGAAAAGCTTCAGGCGCGCTCATCAAGAATAGGATAGCGCAGGCACTCAAGCAGGACGAAGTGTGGTGACAACGGCGATGGCGCGCGAGGTACAGGGGGAAAACGGCCGCCGTTCACACCGCAGCGTACACATCAACCGAGGAGTCCCCGCCATGCTTACGTCCTCGCTCGCGCTCTCACCCTTCACACGACGCACGACTGCGAGTCTCGCGATCGTGGCGGGGCTCCTCCTCGGCGCGCCGCCGATGGGACACGCGACCTCGGCGAATGATGTCGTCATCACTGGTCGGGTGGTCGATGTACGCGGCCGCGCCCTATTCGGTGCGGGAGTTGGCATCGAAGCAATCGCCCTGCAGGTCGGGGTCAACGAGAGTGGCGTCTACACGATGACCGTGCCAGCGCGCCATCGCGGCAAGACGCTGATCCTGCGCGCGCGGATCTTCGGGTATGCGCCCCAGGTGCGGTCGGTCAAGCTCGACAGCGACACCATCGTCATCGATTTCCAGCTCCGGCAGGACGTGAATCGCCTGAGCCAGGTTGTCGTCACCAACGGGAAGGGAGCCGCGGCGGCCAGCCTCTACAATGGACCTCAGGGCTTCTCCACGGGCGCCCCGCTCTATGAGCACTCGCGCGATCTTGGCGGCGAGTCCTACGCGCGGATCACCGAGAACAGCTTCCGCTCGCCGCGCGTGGCCCCGCGCTCGACCTTCGGCGTGGATGTCGACCGGGCCTCGTACAGCAACGTGCGCCGCATCATCAAGGCCGATCACCAGCGGCCGCCCGTGGACGCCGTGCGCATCGAGGAGTTGATCAACTACTTCCCCTACGCCTACGCGGAGCCGCGCGGTGAGCATCCCATCGCCATCCGCACGGACGTCGCCGCCGCGCCGTGGGCGCCCGACCATCTGTTGGTGCGCGTGGGACTGCAGACGCGCGCCATCGACCTCACGGAGGCCCCGGCGAACAACCTGGTCTTCCTGATCGACGTCTCGGGCTCGATGTCGAGCGCCGACAAGCTGCCGCTGTTGCAGCAGGCATTGGCAATGTTGGTCGAGCAACTGCGTGAGCAGGACCGCGTCGCCATCGTCGTGTACGCCGGTGCGTCGGGCCTGGTGCTGCCCGCGACGTCTGGCGCCGAGAAGATGAGGATCCTTGCCGCCATCGACAGACTGCACCCCGGCGGCTCCACCGCGGGTGCGGAGGGGTTGCAGCTCGCGTACAAGGTGGCGCGGAAGAACTTCATCCCCGACGGCAACAACCGTGTGATTCTCGCCACTGATGGCGACTTCAACGTCGGCGTGACCGACAATGCGGAGCTGGAGCGGATGATCACGCAGCGCCGCGAGGAAGGCACGGCGCTGACCGTACTCGGCTTCGGTGCAGGAAACATCCAGGACGACCGGATGGAGATGCTCGCGCGCATCGGCAACGGGAACTACGCCTACATCGACTCGCGGCTCGAGGCGCGGAAGGTGCTGGTGCACGAGCTTGGCGGCACGCTGGTGACCGTTGCGAAGGACGTGAAGCTGCAGGTCGAGTTCAATCCGGCCTTGGTCGCGGGCTACCGTCTGCTTGGCTACGAGAATCGCCTGCTCAACGACGAGGACTTCAAGGACGACAAGAAGGATGCGGGCGATATGGGGGCAGGGCACTCCGTCACGGCGCTGTACGAGATCATTCCGGTCGGGTCGCGGGATGCGGCACAGGTGAAGCTGCCGGACTCGCTGCGGTATGTGCTTGTGGCGCGGCCGGAGCCTCGCAGCACGGGCGAGCTAATGTATGTGAAGGTGCGCTACAAGCAGCCGACGGACTCCGTGAGCGTGCCGATGGAGCACGCGGTGCCGAATCGGGTGGCCGAGGCAGATGAGGACTTCCGGTTTGCGCAGGCGGTGGCGGCGTTCGGGATGGTGCTGCGTCAGTCGGAGCACAAAGGCAGCGCGACTCCGGAGATGGCGTTGGAACTGGCCAATGGCGCGGTGGGGCGGGACTCGCGAGGGTACCGCGAGGACTTCGTCGAGTTGGTGTCGGCGTATGGCCGGCTGCCGCGGAGGTAGACGGAGTACGGATGCGGCGATGGCGAGACCTCATTCGGCCGTCATCGATCTGTAATGGAAGGCTCACGGGCGCTTCAGGTCGGCGTGGCACGTTGCACGCACCCTTCATCCTGGAGCGACCCGTGCAGCCGAATACCCGGTCTCCTGTCGTTGCCGTGCCAAATGTCACCCCGCTGGTGGACGTGATGCTGGTGCTGTTGATCATCTTCATGATCGTCACGCCGGCGCTGGAGTCCGGGGTCATCGCGGAGCTGCCGGTTGCCGAGAACCTGCTCAACCGGCCGACGAAGGAATCGGACCACACGCTGGCGATCGACTTCAGTGGGGCGTTCTTCCTCGATCGGAAGCCGGTCGTGGCAACTGCCCTCGGCCCGGCGATCCGCGCGCTTTATCCGGACACGCGCCTGGACCGGGTTCTCTTTGTGAAGGCGCACAAGGAGCTGCCGTACGCGATCGTGCGCGATGCGCTCGATGTGGCCCGCGAGAACGGGGTCAAGGTCGTGGGGCTCGTGTCGGAGAAACCCAGACCGTAGGGCAGGTGTCGAACGCGAGGTACATTCAAGCGGTTCGCCCCTGGCTGATTCCCGGAGACGCCTGATGCCGCAGCATCGAGTTCCGCTCGCCGCCGCACTTCTTGCCACGCTCGTCGCAATCGCTACTGCACGGGGACAGGCGTCCGACACCCTCCGCCTCCCGCTTCGCTGGGAGGTCGCCGAGGGCCTGCATCCGACCGCCGACTCGCTCGGCAAGCTCTCCGGCGTTGCGCTCGACAGCGCGGGGAACGTCTACGTGTCGGATTTCTCGGATGCGCGCATCTGGGTCTTCGGGCCGGACGGGCGTTCGCTGCGCGCCATTGGGCGCAAGGGCAAGGGGCCGGGCGAGTTCGAGGCGCCGACCGGCATCGCCATTGGCCCCGACGGCAAGCTGTACGTGCGCGACCTCGAGCACGTGAGCCTCTTCAGCGTCGATCCAGAGACCAAACGACTCGCGCGCTATGAGACACGCTTCCGCGGCCCCCTGATGTCCGACTGGACATCGCAGAGGACAACGCGGTTCGATCGGGCTGGACACCTGTTCTATCCGCAGTTCGCGGTCATGACAAAGGACGGGCCGTCCGGGTGGTACTACCAGTACACAACTGCGGGCGAACTACGCGACTCGCTGCGAGTTTCGTCGTTCCCCACCGCATCGGTGCACACTGCCTACGTGCGCCTTGACGCGCGTGGCGGGCGAATGCTGAGCGGCCTGAACCGCGTTCCCTTCGCACCGTGGCCCACCTGGGACGTCACGCCGCGTGGTACGCTGCTGATTGGCGACGGCACATCGTACCTGCTCACCGAGACGGACGCCTCTGGCCGCGTGCTCAGGGAGTTCCGCCGCAGCGTTGCGCCCGAGCGCATCCCGGCCGCCGAGCGACGCGACAGTCTCGCTGCCCTTAGCGCGCGCCTCGACTCCATCACGGTGCCCTGGAGTCAGGTGGTCGGCGTGCCGCCCGAGGTGCGCGCCAAACAGCTGCCCGAGCACTACCCGGCGTACATCGCGGCCTACGCCGCCGAGGATGGGCGTGTGTGGGTGCGGCGTTGGGTCTCTCGCGGTGATCGGCGCACGGTGTTCGACGTGTTCGAGGCGGACGGGCGGTTCGTGCGCGTGGTGGAGCTGTCGCGCAATCTTGCCGTACAGCCGGCGCCGGTGCTCGGGCTTCGGGAGATCGTGGGCATCAGCATCGATGCGGAGACGGGTGCGCACACGGTGGTGCGCTTCGGGTCGCGATGATGATGACTCGCGCCCTGCTCATCGCAGTTGTGAGCACTGTCCTCGCCTCGGAGGCGCTCGCGCAGTGGCGCATTGATCTCACGGGCGAACCAGCGCTCTCGCTCAGCGAGCCGTTCACGCAGATCGCGGGGATTCGTGCGCTTCCCGGCAATCGCGCAATCGTCGTGGATCAGATGGAGCGTCGAGTGCTGCTCGTAGATCTGTCCAACAACACGTATCGGCAGATCGGGCGCGAGGGCGGCGGTCCCGCTGAGTATCGTTTCCCGACTCGCCCGATGGCCGCCCCTGACGGCCGCACGCTCATTTACGATGCAGTGCTGCGTCGGTTGCTGCGCCTCGAGCCAGACGGCCGCTTCGAGCCATCAGCGCCGCTGCCAAGTGTTACGGTGCCGGGCGGCGTAGGACGCGCGGTCGGTTCGGACAGCGAGGGGCGTGTGTACTTCGAAGGCAGCAGCTTCAACGCCGAGACGGGGCGATTTGCCGACTCAGTGGCAGTCGTGCGATGGGATCCCGCTTCGGATCGTGTCGACCTGCTCGGCCGCGTGTGGTCCGGGGGCCGTGTGCGTGTCCAACGCAACGGCGAGGTCGCCAGCCTGGCGCGCTCCATCACGCCGTTCCCGGCGGTCGATGCTTGGGTGGTACTGGCGGATGCACGGGTGGCCATCGTGCAGCAGCAGCCTCACCGCATTGTGTTGCGTGATGCCGTGGGGTCGCGCACCGTCGAGTCTGCTGACCTCTCGTTCCCGCCAGTGGCCATCACCCCGGCTGAACGGAACGCCTATCGCGCGCGCGAGGAAGGCGCGAGAATGGCGGCCGCGGGAGTCGCAGGCGGCGGGCCATCAATGCGACGTCCGCCGACCGGCGACGCAGAGTTTC
Source organism: Gemmatimonadaceae bacterium (assembly GCA_019637445.1). Classification (NCBI taxonomy): domain Bacteria; kingdom Pseudomonadati; phylum Gemmatimonadota; class Gemmatimonadia; order Gemmatimonadales; family Gemmatimonadaceae; species Gemmatimonadaceae bacterium. The sequence continues at coordinate 396,945 of JAHBVS010000002.1, forward strand.
CCGAGGCGATGCCAGCCTTTGTCGCGGCGTCGCTGCTTGCCTCGCCCGCTGGTGAGCTTTGGATCGGGCGGAGCTACGCGCACAACAGCGCGACAAGGCGCTACGATGTGTTCTCGACGGACGGTCGACTTGTCGCGGTCGCCACGCTCGGGCGCGATCGCACGGTGGTCGGCTTCGGCGACGGTGTCATCTACGTCGCGCGCACTGACCCGGGCGACCACCTGGTCTATCTCGAGTTGTATCGGCAATAGCGGGCTCAAATCCCTCGAACTGGCGGAGACGTGACGGCAATCAACATTCCCCAGAAGCTGGCCTCCTTCACCGACCACTGGCAGCCGCGCACCATCGCCGAGTTCAACGGACACGACATCCGCGTGGTGAAGCTCAAGGGCGAGTTCGTCTGGCACAAGCACGACGACACGGACGACTTCTTTCTCGTGCTCAGCGGGCGCGTCACCATCCAGTTGCGCGACGGCAACGTGACGCTGGGCCCAGGCGAGATGTACGTGGTGCCGCAGGGCGTGGAGCACTGCCCGATGGCGGAGGAGGAGGCTCACGTGCTGTTAATTGAGCGCTCGGGGACGCCGAATACGGGGGATCCGGCGACCGCTGCACCACGTGTGATGATCTAGCCGCCCAAGCCAGCCGCTGGAATCCTAAACGATTGCTGCGTAGTGCTTTAGCTAAACATCGAACCTTTTGGCGCGGGCCCGGCAGCGCTCCCTTGAGTTCAGACTGCGCAAAGATTCTATACGAATGGCAATAATATGTATAGAAATCAACGATATCTATACATATATTCCTGCGCCGGTCCAGAACACCAGAACCCTCGCAGATGCGCTTCTCGGACGTTCCTCGAGAGATTTTCGACTCCCCGCAGGTCCTTCGACGCGTCACGGAAGCCGCGCGGGCGCTCGCTGAGTTCAAGGGCGGCGTTGCCACCATTCCGAACCAGCAGATCCTGATCAACACGCTGGCGTTGCAGGAGGCAAAGGACTCCTCCGCAATCGAGAACATCGTCACGACGCACGACGAATTATTCCGGCACCTGTCCGGCCCCGATGGTCCGGAGAACCCGACGGCGAAAGAGGTGCTGCGCTATCGCGAAGCGTTGAACGTCGGCTGGGACCGCGTCGCCAAGCGCGGCCTGATCACGAACAACGATGTCCTGGAGATTCAGGCCGCGCTGGAATCGAGCAAACCGGGATTCCGAAAGGCGCCAGGCACGACGCTCAAAGACTCCGACGGCAGGGTCGTGTACACGCCTCCGCAGGACGCTCGGCTGATTCGGCAGCTGATGGAAGATCTTGAGGCGGAGCTCAACGCCCCGCCCGATGCCGGACCAGACCCGCTCATTCGGATGGCCGTCCTCCATCACTGCTTCGAGAGCATCCACCCTTTCTACGATGGCAATGGTCGGACGGGTCGGATCCTCAACGTGCTCTTCCTACTCAAGGAAGGGCTGCTCGACCTACCAGTGCTGTTCCTGAGCGGTCCGATCGTGCGGAGCAAGCCGCGCTACTACGAGCTGCTACAGGAAGTGCGTGCGCGCGGCGCTTGGGAATCCTGGATTCTCTACGTGCTCGACGCAGTGCGGGAGAGTGCCCGCGAAGGCATGGCCCAGGTCTCGAAGATTCGCGATGCGATGCTCGCCGTGAAGCATCGCGTGCGCGCCGAGTTCCCCAAGCTCTATTCGCAGGATCTGATCAACAACCTCTTCGCGAACCCGTACACGAAGTCGACCTTCCTGGTGCGCGAACTCGGCGTCTCGCGGGTCACGGCGGCCAAGTATCTCGATCTGCTCGCGGGAGCCGGCATCGTCCGCAAGATCAAACGCGGCCGTGCGACCTACTATGTCAACGTGAGCCTTCTCGCGATCCTCACCGAGAGCGGCGGCAGTGCATCAGGATGAGACGATCCGCCCCATCGCCGGCAGGTCCACGCTCCCTGTGCGCTTCACGTGCTCCGTGATGAGCTCCGACAGCACCACGTCGCGCCGCACAACGCGCCCGTCAAGGAACCCGCGATACCCATCGCCGCCCTCGGCCAGGAATGAGTTGGTCGTCACCGTATAGCGCCGCTCCCGCTCCAACGGCGCGCCGCCGACCGAGACCGAGAGCACACGCGCGCCAACCGGCCGCTTAGGGTCATAGCGCAGTGACACCCCGCTGACCTGACACATCCCCGCGTGCAGCGAGCAGCCGTGCTCCAGCACCTCCCACAACGCGCCGCCCGGAAGATCCACGGTCACGGAGTCGTTCAGGAACGGGAACGCATCCAACACGTGCCCCTTGTCGATCACACCCTCGGGGATGTCCGCGCGCAGCCCACCAGCATTCGTGATGCCCACCTCGCTGCGCGCCTGCGCCCGCATCACGTCCGCGCAGAAGGCGCCAAGCGTTGACTCGTGGTGATAACGCCGCGTGAAGCGACGCGCCGCACGGCCCAACGGCGGCCCGATCTCCGGCGCGATCTTCTCTCGATACCGCGCCACTCGCGCCGTCACGCTGGGATGCGCCGGGATGTCATCGCTGTCCACGCGCAGCAGCGCAACGTCGTGGCCCACGACACGGCCGCCATCGATTGCCAATCGCACACGCCCGACGCGCGTGCCGTAGCCGTAGGTCTGCGTGATCACCGTGCCGGTGTCGGGATGCACGATCGGCGCCTCGAGCCCGTGGTGCGAGTGCGCGGCAATGTACACGTCGATGCCCGGCACCGCGCCACAGAAGGCGATGTCTTCATCCAACGATCGCTGCACCGCCGGATCGTTCTCGGCGTCCGACTGCATTGGACCCGGCAGGCCCTGATGCCCGAGCACCACGATGGCGTCCACGGAACCACGTAGCGCACGCACGGAAGCCTTCGCTTCGGCCACTGGATCCGTGAACTCCAACTCCGCGACCTTGCTCGGCATAATCGTCTGCGTGGCGGCGCGCATGCCCATCACGCCGATGACCCCGAGCCGGATGCCATCGCGCTCGAGGATGGTGTGCGGCCGCGCGAAGCGTACACCGGAGCCGCGATGCCGCACGTTGCAGCAGAGGATGGGGAAGGGCACGCGCGTGATGCCGCGCTCGAAGGCTTGCCAACCGTAGTCGAACTCGTGGTTGCCGACGCCCATCGCGTCGTAGCGCAGGAGCAGCATCAGCTCGAGCAGCGCCTCACCCTCAGTGAGCTTGGACAGCGTGCCGGTGAACATGTCGCCGGAGTCGAGCAGGAAGGCGGTGTCGGCGGCGTTTCGCTCGCGCTCGATCAACGTGGCCATATGCGCGGCGCCGCCGAGTCGTGGGGAGCCCGGCAGCCAGAAGGCGGGCACGGGCTCGAAGGCGCTGTGGAAATCGTTGGTGTAGATCAGCGTGACCTGGCGCGCGCCGTGCGGGGCGCGCCAGCGGTCGCTCCTGCGGCTGACTGTACGTGGCGCGTCGTCGGCGCCAAGCGTCTGGGGCAGGACAAACGGTGCTGCGCCCAGCAGGGCCGCGAATTCGCGGCGCGAGAGCTGCGATCGGTCGCTAGGGGCCATGCGCTAATGTAGCGCGATTCGTCAGCGCAGCTCGATGAAGACGTCCACGCCCCAGCCGCGGCGCCCGGTCAGCGCCTTCGAAAGGTCCATCCGCAGCAAGCCATCGAGAATCGCCGCGCCGATTCCCGCCGACCACAGGCGAGCGTCCGGTCGAGGGAAACGGTCGCGATCACCCGCCCAGCCGACGTCGGCAAACAGCGTCGGTCGCAGGAGCGGCGTGCCCTTGGAGAGCTCCGCCCTCGCCATCCAGAACGCATCGCCTTGCATCGAGCCCGGCACCTGCGCGTGCACGGTCTGCGGCCCGCCGAGGAACCAATGGCGCTGCACGGGGAGCTCGCCCACGGACGAACCCGCCGCGCCACTCACCGCAACGCCGAAGCCGCGGCCGAGTCCGGTGCCGAGTCGCAGGTCCAGCATCCCGCGGCCGTACTCCGCCTCGCCGCTCGCGCCTTCGAGGCGCAGTGCACCCGAGAGCTGCACGCCTTCCGGGTTTGCGCCAAGTCCGAAGCTGACCGTCGACGCCGCACCATAGAAGTCGCCGGCGAGCGGCACGATGTTGGGCACGAAGTCGTGTCCGATGATCGCGCGCCCGAACGAGAAGCTGGTCTCGACCTCCGCTTCGTTGTCGCGCTCGGCGAAGAGTCGCCAGCCGAGCGCGACGTGCCCACTGATGCGTCGGTGCGTGCCGGTGAGCTCGACGCCGGTGCTGCGATGGTAGAACCCGTAATCGTTGCCGAGCAGGAAGGCGGCAAGCGAGGCGCTGAGTCCGAGCGGGTTTCCCCAGTCATCGCTGGCGTCGAGCCGGTGGTACGCGCCCAGGCGGTACGCGGACACGCCGCTGGCCCGTGAGAGCGCAAGCTCGACGTTCGGTTCCAGGTCCGCGACGCCGAGCCGCAGCGTGGCGTCGCCGGCGAGACCGCTGCCGAACTCGCGGTCGCCGCGCACGCCAATCGCGAGTCCTTCCACGCGGTTGTATCGCAGCAGCCCAGGCTGCAGCCCGTAGCTCCAGCGGGCGGGCTGCGGACTCCAGTCGGCTTGCCGCGAGATGGCCAGCGCCTTCCCGATGTCGTCGTGCAGTCGGTCGAAGTCCGCCTCGGTGAACAGCTCCTCGCTGGGCGCGTAGATGCTCGGCGGCAGCGCCGGCGAGTTCACGAGGTCGCGATGGTTGCAGGGATACAGCACGCGCACCCGCACGCCTTCCTGCGAGGCGCGGATGTGCATGTCGTCGCGGCGGATCAACGAGTCGACGGACAGCGCGGCCTCGTTGGGGTCGCGCGAGTCGCGGCAGGTGCCACTGTCGACGCGGTCGCTGCCGCGCATGCGTTGGAAGCGATCGTTCCAGCGTCGGATGCTCTCGCGGTCCGGCTGTGCCGCCTGCGCGATGCCGGTGGGCAGCGCGCGCACGCGTTCGTACTCAAAGGTCTGTTCAATCGAGATGGTGATGCGCCCACCCTTCGCCGAACCCGCGGCCGTGGCGAGGCGCACGCGCGGAAGCCAGAAGCGTTCCTCGAACAGGCCGTGCTCGATCAGGATCTCCTCGATGTCGCCGCGGAACGGGCCGAACTGGCGGAACATCTTCTCTTCGTCGCGATTGAACTCGCCCTTGAAGAACGGCCAGAGGTCCACCGGCACCGACGGCCGGTACGCGGCGCGCACGAGGGCGCCGCTGGCGTCATCGACCCAGAGCGAGCCGACAATCAGGCGAGAGTCGGGGCGCCGCGGTTGGAGGATCAACTCGCGCAGCCGCAGGCGACGGCCGCTGGGCAGCGAGAGCTCGAGCGTGCCGCCGAGTTGGAAGCGATAAAGGCTGTCACTGCCCGCACTGAGCGGGTGCTCGAAGAAGGTCGGGGCGCCGTCCAAGTCCTCCGTGACGTCGGCGAGCTCGTCGACCGGCCAGAGGCGATCGCGACCGGGATAGTAGGGAATGACAATCGCCATCTCGTCGTCCACGACATCCATCTCGATCTCACCGACGATCGGCGCGACGCCGCGCCCGGCGATGAGTTCTGTCCAGGCGCCGAACTGGTGGTGCCAGCCGCTGCGTGCGACGGTCTCGAAGCGCGCGGCGAGTCGCATTCTGCCGATGGGGCCGACAGCCAGCCCCGACGCGACGCCGATCTGCGCGGTCCAGCGCTGCTTGGCGGTGGCGTGGTACTCCTCGAGCAGCGAATCCTGTTGGTAGCGCGCAGCGCGGGCACGTGCGACAAGCGCGGCCGCGGAGGGATTCTCCGGCGGCGGCGCGGATGCGGCGATCTGGCAGGCGCAGAGTGCGCCGAGGAGGAGACCCACGGTCGCTCGGGGAGAGGAAGGCTGCGAGGGCCCTACGGCAGGCAGCGGTGGTCGGTTTCGGGGCGCAGCGCTGGCGGTCGCGCCTCCGCGCGATTCTTTGCGCCGTCAGTCCGGCGGCACCTGTGCGAGGCTGTATCTTGAAATTGCGATGTTCCAGACCTGCATCTTCTGTCACAAGCCACTCGGCGCCAACGAGGTCGTCGAGCATTTCCCGGTTGGCCGCCGCCTGGCCTTCGACGCCGCGAAGGGCCGGCTCTGGGTGGTCTGCCGCAGCTGCGAGCGATGGAATCTCTCGCCACTCGACGCGCGCTGGGAGGCGATCGAGGAATGCGAGAAGATCTTCCGCGAGACGCGGATGCGGGTGTCCAGCGACAACGTGGGGCTGGCGCGATTGCGTGAGGGCACGGAACTGGTGCGCATCGGCACGCCGCAGCGCCCGGAGTTCGCGGCCTGGCGCTATGGCGACCAGTTCGGTCGGCGCCGCCGGCGCGCGTTCTTCGTCGGCGGCGGCATTGCCGCAGGTGTCGGGGCGGTGGTGGTGCTGGGCTCGGTCGCCGGCATCAGCATGGGTGGCTTCGCCGGCATCTGGGGCAACCTGCCGAACATGCTGAATGCGATGCGCAAGGTGAAGCTGCGCACCGATGACGGGCAGCTGATCACGATCCGTGGCACCGAGTTCATCAATGCGCGCTTCCACGGCGATGTGCTGCGCGGGACACCGCGACTGACGGTCAAGGTGAAGCGTGAGGAACTGCTCTTCACCGGCGAGGAGGCGTTGCGCCTCGGTTCGCGCTTGTTGCCGGCCATCAACTCGGCCGGGGGCACGAAGCGCACGGTGGCCAGCGCCGTCACGGCGTTGGAGGAGCAGCGCGGGTCGGAGGGATATCTCGAGCGCTACTTCGGCCAGCACGCGCCGGTGGATCGCAAGGGAAAGCCCAAGCCGTTCTCCTCGCTCGATGCGCCGACGCGATTGGCGTTGGAGATGGCGCTGCACGAGGAAGCCGAGCGGCGTGCGATTGCCGGCGAGCTGGAGGTGCTGGAGGCCGCGTGGCGGGAGGCCGAGGAAATTGCGGGGATCGCCGATAGTCTCACGCTGCCTGAGGATGTCGAGCGGCGCTTCGGGGCGCTGAAGGACGGGAAGGGCGAGGAGGAGTAGCGAGAGCTGTCGGGGAAACCTCGGAGGTTGCGCAGCGTAGGTATTGCCGAACGCAACGCTGTCCAACCCTCGAAGTGAGCAGAACGATGTTGAGTCTCCCGACTTCCGCCTCTACCGCATTGCGGCGCACGCTTTCCCTTGCCGCGCTGCTCGTGGCCGTTCCCGCGACGCTGGCTGCGCAGGACAAGACGCTGCTCGGCAATGGCATCTCCAGCAGCGGCGGGATGGGCGGGCCGGTGCTCAAGGTGAGCAAGGTGGCCGGGACCTCGTCGATCTTCATGGGCGGCCGCGGCGGTTGGGTGATCAATCGCAAGTTCATCCTTGGCGGCGGCGGGTGGGGGCTGACCAACGAGAACATTCGCGCCAGCGACATCGGCGACGGGCGCGCGCGCCTGCAGATGGGCTACGGCGGCCTGGAGCTCGGCTACATGCACGACGTGAGCAGGCTCGTGCACTGGTCCGGCCACCTGCTGCTCGGCGGGGGCGGCGCGTCCTGGGATCCGCCGGCGGCAGCGAGCGACAACGAGGAGACCAGCTTCGCCGTCGTCGAGCCGGAACTGCATCTGGTCTTGAACGTCACGAGCTTCTTCCGGATCGGTGCCGGCGCGAGCTACCGAGTGGTGACCGGCCCTGGACTGCGTGAGGTGTCGGGGAAGGACCTGAGCGGCGCCGCTGGCGTGCTGGTCTTCAAGTTTGGTGCCTTCTAGGCCAGGGCCTGCCGTTCCAGCAGTTGCCACAATGTGATAGTAGGGGCTGCGCCGATCGTCCCCGGCCGCGCAATTAGCGGTGCCGGGGGCGTCCCCCGGCCGGGGAGCGATGTATGGCAGAGGCGTCGAAGCGCGGCAGGGATTTCACCGACTCGTTCGGTCTTGAGGTTGAGCGCCTACTGAAGGCGCTCCCCACCAACGCTCCCAGCGCGCGAAGTTCGGGCGCTATTCCGATACCAGCGGCGGCGCGGCTTGATGCTACGCCCGCGTTCACGCAATCGGTGCCGGTGTTTCCGCTGGCGCCGGCCGTTGCGGCTTCGACTCCGTGCTCGTCGTCCACTCCGACCGGCGCGCCCCGGCGAGTCTCTTTGGGCACCAATTCGGCCTCCGTTCGCGCCGCCCAGTTCGCCACGCCCGCGCGTGGGGCCTGGGCGCGGGCCGCCCTGGCGCTTGTGCTCGCGGTGGGGGTGATCTGGTGGCCGTACCCTGCATCCTGCGGGTTGCTGCTTGGGTCCTACGCGGCGGTGGTGCTGAGCGTGACCGTGGTCGGCGCCTGGACCTCGTGGCTGGCGTGGCGCGCACAGGTGCCGACCGCGCACGTGATTGGGCTCGGCGTGTCGTACTGGGGGATTGTGCTGGCGGCCGAGCTGGTGTTGCCGCGGATTGGATACGCTTCGGTGGAGGCGGGCTGGCGCTGCGTGGGCTAAGGCCAAGCTGGGTCGCTTCGTGACCGGAGCGACGGTTGGGCGGGTAGATTGGTGACAGACCTCCGCCGAGCGTGCCCGTGCGCCTTCCCGTTCGCTTTCGCCTTCTTGTTCTAGGCGGCCTCACGCTGCCGGCGGCGTCGTGCCTGTTCCCGACGGAGGTCTGCGGTTGTTCGCCTGGCCCCACCGTGGCGATGGTGACGGGTACCGTCGTCGATGCGTCGGACGCGCCGCTGGGTGGCGCACGGGTCTGGTTCACCGGACATCGAACGGGCGCCGCAGTCGCGGGCCCGCCGTTCTTCTCTAACGTCGTCACGACAGAACCGGACGGCGCGTTCCTGTCTCCTGCCGCTTCCCTCTCAGGCAGCGGTGAACTCGACGTCCACGCATCCGTGGTTCCGGATGGGAGTTCGGATACGCTGCGGCTCGTCGTCGGTCGCGTTCGGTTCAAGCTCGAGGACCCGCCGGATACGCTCACGGTGACGATTCGGTTGCCGTAAGTCCGCCGACGCCGCAGTCGAACCTGCGCGTCGCGCGCGCCGGCGCGCAACCGAGGCGCGTCGAGACTAGGGACCGAACGCGCCGATGCGCAGTTCGCCCGTCGGACCCTCGGCGTCGCTCACAACCACTCGCAAGCCATCGGTGGTGACGGAGGGAATCCGCAACAGCCGCCGATAGCCGACCGTCGTGCCCGTCGCCACTTGCTGCCAAGTGCCGTTCACGTGCGCCTCAAGCGCGTACGCGGCGACCGACTGCCCGTCCTCGATCCACTCACGCAGGTCCACGATGCCGACCGCACGCGGTGTCGAGAGCATCACGGTGGCCGTCCCGCCGCCACCGCGACGCGGGCGCCAGCGATACTCGCCGCCCTCGGCGAGATTCTCGGCGAAGGTCGCATCGAGTGCGGCACGCATGCCGAGCAGGCGCGCCGCATCGGTCTCGTGCAGCAGGCCCTCGCGCGTGGGCGGCACGTTGAGCAGGAGCTTGGAGTTGCGGCCTACGCTGGAGAAGTAGAGGCCGACGAGATCATCGACTGAGCGCACGCGCTCGTTCTCCGCCGGGTGATAGAACCAGCCGGGCCGGATGGATACGTCGGTCTCGCCGGGGCGCCAGACGGAGCCGCCGCGATCGCCTTCTTGCAGCGAGCGCATCACCTCGTCGCCGCTCAGGCCGGGGACGGGGACGATGCTGGGATCCACGGTGGACCAGTTGGTCTCGCCGGCCACGCCGCGCTCATTGCCGATCCAGCGCACGTCGGGCCCGGCGTCGGAGAACATCACGGCCGCCGGCTGCAGCTCGCGCACCTTGCCCCAGATGCGCGGCCAATCGTACTCCTGCCGCTTGCCGTTGGGGCCTTCGCCGTTGGCGCCGTCGAACCACACCTCGTGGATGTTGCCGTAGCGCGTGAGCAGCTCGGTGAGCTGCGCCTCGTACATATCGTTGTAGCGCGGCGAGTCGCCGTAGACGGGCGCGTTCTGGTCCCAGGGCGAGAGGTACAGCCCCGCACGCAGGCCCTCGGCGCGGCAGGCGTCGATGAACTCACGCACGACATCGCCACTGCCATTGCGGAACGGCGAGCTGGCGACGGAATGCGGCGTGGTCGCCGTGGGCCAGAGGCAGAAGCCATCGTGATGCTTGGCCGTGAGGATCATCGCCCTGAAGCCGGCGGCGCGGGCGGTGCGGGCCCAGGCGCGGGCGTCGAGGGCGCGCGGGTTGAAGATGCGCGGCGACTCGGTGCCGTCGCCCCATTCGCGGTCGGTGTAGGTGTTGACGCCGAAATGCAGGAACAGCGCGAGCTCGTCGCGCTGCCAGGTGAGTTGCGACTGTGAGGGCTTGGGGCGATTGGCTGTCGCTGCATCGGGCGCACAGCCAGTGAGCAGCGAGGGCAGGGCGGAGGCGGCCACGGCGGCGCCGGCGGCAGCGGCGCTACTGCCGACGAAGCGGCGACGATTGATGGGGCGGTGCATAGGCTGGCGGTCAGGATGGTCGGTCATCGGACGACAAGCTCCCCTCGGAGGCGAATGTCACGGGACGATGCGCCGACCTGGATGCGGAAGCGCCCGGGCTCGACGAGCCAGTTGAGGTTGGCGTCGAGCATCTGCAACTGTGCGCGGGTGATGCGGAAGCTCACTTCACGCGATTCGCCAGGTGCGAGTGTGATGCGCGTGAAACCGGCGAGTTGCTGCACCGGGCGTGCGACGGTGGCGAGCAGGTCGCGGATGTAGAGCTGCACCACTTCATCGCCCGCACGTGGGCCCGTGTTCCTGATGGTGGCGTACACGGTGGCGGAGCCGTCGGCGGTGATGGTGTCCGGTGTGATGCGCAGGCCGGAGTACGCGAAGGTCGTGTAGCTGAGGCCGTAGCCGAAGGGGAAGAGCGGATGGCCCGTGAGGTCGACGTAGTCGTCGCCGCGGCCGGTGGGCTTGTGGTCATACGTGAGCGGCAGCTGGCCTTCGCTCACGGGGAAGGTGATTGGGAGGCGGCCGGCGGGGTTCGCGTCGCCGAAGAGCACGTCGGCGATGGCGTTGCCGCCTTCGTCGCCGGGATATCCCGCGAACAGCACGGCGTCCACTTGGTCAAGCCAGGATGACATCGTGACGGCACTGCCTCCGACGATGATCACGACGACGATGGCGCCCGTCCTGGAGACCGCGCGAATCAGGTCCTCCTGCCGGCCCGGCAGGCGCAACGATGCACGGTCTCTGAACTCGCCTTCCTCGACGCCTGCGACCACGACTGCGACAGCCGCCTCCGTGGCCGCCGCCGCCGCATCGCGAATCCGCTGACGATAGTCCGTCTCGCTCGGGACTCCGGCATCCCATATGAGCCTTACCCTGGCATTGCCGGTGCTCTCGAAGTACTCAAGGCGGATCTCGTGCGTCGAGCCGGGCAACAGCTGAACGTCCGCAAGCGTTGTGCCGGCCGAACGCTTCTCCCAGTTGTCGATCGTGAGGTTGCCGTCGATCCAGAGGCGGAAGCCGTCGTTGGCCTCGACGCCGATGCGTTGGACGCCACCCTGCGGGACGGTGATGCGACCGGTCCAGCGTACCGAGTACCAGTCGAACGGGATGCCACGTGCTGGAGCGCTCAGCGTCCAACCGAAGTTGATCTGGGCGTCGGTGCGAGTGAGCGTTGGCGTACCGCTGAGGGCGTTGTTCGCGAAGTACTCACCGCGGAGGCCTGCGGCTGTGGGGGCGCGCGCAGCGGACCCGCGCGCTGCTCTCTCCCCGTTCGAGTGCGACAGCGCCTCGCTGGGCACCACGACGTACAACGGGGCCAGTCGCCCGGGGCCTTCGGCGTACGTGACCTTGGTCGTGGGAACGGCGGCGCGAATCGCGTCAAGAATCGATACCGGCGCCACTCCGCGGCCGGAGTAACCGCCACTGCGGGCTTCGACGGCGTCCGGTCCGATAACCGCAATGCTCGGCACGCCTCGATGAAGCGGCAGCACCCATGGCTTGTTGCGCAACAGCACCAGTGACCTGCGCGCCGCGTCGCGGGCCAAGGCGCGCGACGCGGCGAGATTGGCCAGATGCCCCGCCGAGTCCGGGTCCACATACGGCCGCTCGAACAACCCGAGCTCGAACTTGGCGCGCAGCACGCGCGCGACCGCTGCGTTCATCACGGAGTCGGACACCAGCCCGCGGCGAAAGGCCTCAAGGTACGGGCGATGCTGCGGCCACTCCGACTGGAAGACGACGTCGAGCCCAGCCGCATACGCGCGCTGCGTCGCTGTCGCCGTGCTGGCCTCGGTGAAGTGCAGCACCGTCGCGCCGCCAGTCGCAGCGGCGTCGGAGATGATGATGCCCTTGAAGCCCCAGTCACCCTTCACGATGCCATTGAGCAGCGGGCCGTTCTGCGTGGCGGGCAACCCGTCCACGGAGTTGTAGGCCGTCATCACCGAACGCGCGCCGGTCTCGGTGATCAGCGACCTAAACGGCGGCAGGAATCGCTCGTGGAGCATCCGCGTGCTGACATCTATAGGATAGCTGTCGCGGCCGCCCTCGCCGACGTTGGCCACAAGGTGCTTGGGCGTCGTGATAATGCCCGCCGACTCGAAGGCGCGCACGAAGTTGCGGCCCATCACGCCGGTGAGATAGCCGTCCTCGCCGAAGGTCTCCTCGACGCGGCCCCAGCGCACGTCGCTGGCGATGTTCACCACGGGCGAGAGCACCATCCGCACGCCGCGCGCCCTCGTCTCACGCGCCACCGTCTCGCTCACACGCGCGACCAGTGCGCTGTCCCAACTCGCCGCCATCCCGATGGCCTGCGGATACACCAGCGCGCCCTCACGCATCAGGCCGTGCAGGGCTTCATCAAATGGGATGATAGGGATGCCCAGCCGCGTGCGTTCCACGAAGTGCCGCTGGATGGCGTTCACCCGCTCCGCGTGTGCACGCGCGGCCTGCGTGGCCGGAATGCTGGTGTCAGCGCTGATCTGCAGGCCGAAGGCGCCGTGCGAGTAATCGTGCGAAGGGTCGTCGAGGCTGCCGGGGATCATGAAGAGCTGCCAGAACTTCTCCTCCAGCGTCATCCGCGGGATGAGGTCGGCGACTCGTTCCGCGATGCTGAGGCTGGGATTGCGGTATGGCGCGTTGCGCGGCGGGGCGGCTTCTTGCGAGGCGAGCGGAAGCGCGCTGGCCAGCACGAGGATCGGCAGCACGCGGCGAAGGCGAAGGGGCATCGGCCGAATCTACAGCCACCTGCGCGCCTGCACAGCACGAGGGCGTAGATTGTCCCGATGCGCGAATCCCGTCAGCTGCTGCGCCACTTCCTTGCCGCCCTCGCGTACCGCACGCAGAAGGCCTTGCGTGGCGCACCGGCAGATTTCGCGGACTTCCGCGCCGCGCCCACGGCCCGCACGCCGCACGAACTCCTCTGGCATATGACGGGCCTGATCGGCTTTGCCCGCACCTTCTTTCACGGTGGAAGCTTCGCGCCGCCGCCGGTCGCCACGCTGGCCGAGGAAGTCGCGCGCTTCCACAAGCAACTGGAGTTGCTCGCCGGCGATCTTGCCGACGCCTCGCTGACCAGCAGCCTGAGCGACGAGCAACTGCTGCAGGGCCCGCTCGCCGACGCGATGACGCACGTCGGCCAGTTGGCGATGCTACGCCGACTGCACGGAGAACCCGTGCCGAGCGAGAACTTCATCCACGCGGATGTGGATGTCGCGAACCTCACGAGCGCGCAGGCCGAGCCGCGCGCCCCCGATGCTTGGTGGCGAGCGGACCAAGGGCCGCTACCGCCCGGGCCGTTACGCCCGGACGGGACGCTGGAAGACTAGCGGCGAACGACTGGCGCCTGACAACTGGCGGCGGACGACTCGCGCCGCGCCTTGGCGCTACGGCTTGATGACGGGCCCGGCGCTGTCGGCGTCTGGCCTGCGGCTGATCGGATTCACGCCGAGTCCACTGATCTGGCCGTTGGGCTCCATCACGAAGCGGTAGACCACGGGTTCGGTCATCGACGACATTTGCGCCGTCTGCCAGTACTGCCGCTTGCCGCCGCGCCAGGCGAACTGCTCCTCGAGGATCTTTACGAAGTCCCCCGCGCGCATCGCGATCTGCGACATGCCTTCGAGCACGCCGTCGCGACCGCCGAGGTCATTGAGCAGGTTGGCGGTCATGTGCGCGGCTGCGCTGTCGGCGTTGGACGCCCGGAACCACTCCGCGAACTTGCGGCCGAACTCGAGGGAGTCCTTTTGGAGCGGCTCCTGCGCGGCGGCGGGCAGCGCGAGGCTGGCGGTGAGCAGGGCGGCGGCAAGGCCGCGGGCGGCGAATCGAGTGGACGTGCGCATTGAGTCTCCGTGGTGGCGGTGGTCTGCTCGCCGTACGGCCCGTGGCAGCGTCGGTTTCGTGCGATGGCGAAGCGCTCGCGCAACTCGCTGCACCCCGTACCTTTAGCTCGGCGCCACGTCAGTGGCGGCCACGTGGCAGTGTGTGCCTATTGTAAGAACTCCCACTGAGTGAACTGATGCGTCCCATTCGTGCCTTGCTCCCAGTCCTCGCCCTGCTTGCTGTCGTGCCATCACTCGCGGCGCAGACGCGCACAGCGATCCGCCGCGGTACGCCGGTTGCCGCGTCGTTGGCGGCCAACGACACGGCACGGTTCTCCATCAGCTTCGCCGACAGCACCTTCGTACTCGGCGCCGTGAGGCAGACGGATGAGCCGCTGGCGCTGCGCGTGATGACGGCCGCGGGCCAGCAGCGGGCGCGCTTCCAGGGACCTGGGACCGGTGACCTGCGCTATTCAGGCATCGTCGCGGCGGCCGGCGAGTATGTGATCGAGGTCTTCGCGCCGTCGCACAAGGCGACGCGGTTCACGCTGCGCTTGGACCGCCAAGAGCCCGTTGCCCGCGATCCGCGCCGGCGCGCCGACCAGCTCATCGCCCGCTACGACGCGCCAGACACGCCCGGTGCCGTGCTGCGCGTCTGGCGCGACGGGCGCACGCTGTACTCGAAGGCCTACGGCACGGCGAACCTCGCCTATGCAATGCCGTACCGCGTCGATACCCGGACGAACATCGGCTCGACATCCAAGCAGTTCACGGCCTTCGCAATCCTGTTGCAGGCCGAGCGCGGTGCCCTCTCGCTGGACGATGACATCCGCAAGCACATCCCCGAGCTGCCCGACCTCGGCGACACGGTGCGCGTGCGGCACCTCGTCACGCACACCTCTGGCCTGCGCGAGATCTTCAACCTGATCGAGATGTCGGAGCGCAACGCGATGGCGGACTGGATCGATCGCGACGAGTTGATCGAGGTCGTCCAGCGCCAGCCCAAGCTGCAGAACGAGCCAGGGACGGAGTTCAACTACAACAACACGGCCTTCGGGCTGGCCGCGCTGATCGTGGCGCGGACCTCGGGCAAGGACTTCGCGACGTACATGCGCGACGAGGTGTTCCTGCCGCTTGGGATGACTCGGTCGATGGTGCGCTCGGACCGCAATGTGATCGTACCCGATGGTGCGCCGGGCTATATCCCGACTGCGGAAGGTTACCGCGAGAGCGGAGACCTGGCCGCGGCGATGGGTGCCGGCGGCATCTATACGACGGTGGAGGACCTTGAGCGCTGGGCGCAGAACATGGATTCCCCAACGCCGAAGGTCGGCACGCGGGCGATCTTCGACCGGATGATGACCGACTCGCCGCTCAAGGACGGCAAGGCCTCGGGCTACGGGATGGGCCTGTTCGTGGACACGCAGCGTGGGCAGCGCCGCGTACACCACGGCGGCGCGGACATCGCGCACCGCTCAATGCTCGTGTTGTATCCGGACATCAACGCTGGCGTCTCGTTGCAGAGCAACCACGCGGCGTTCAGCTACGCGGCGGCGTTTGAGATCGCCGAGGCCTTCTTTGCGGATGCATTCAAGGACTCGACGACGGCGGTGGCATCTTCAACGCCTGCCAGCAGCTATGACCCGGCATCAATGACGGCCGCGCGCTTCGCGGGGCTCGAGGGGCGCTTCGCGCTGGTGGCGGCCCCGGCCTTCGTGCTGCGCTTCTTCCGCGACGGCTCGACCTTCTACACCCAGGCCACGGGCCAGCCGCGCATCGCGATGGTGCCGACCTCGGACTCGACGTTCAAGCTGACGGGCGTGGAGGCCTCGCTGCGCTTCCAGCGCGGCGCAAACGGGCGCGCCGAGTCGGTGATCCTGGTGCAGAACGGAGAGCAGCGGGCCAATCGGTTGCCTGATTCGCCGGGCGAAGGACGTCCGGCCGTGAACCTCGCGGACTTCGCCGGGAGGTACCACAGCGAGGAACTCGATTCGTGGATGACGCTCGTCGTGCGCGGCGACTCGTTGATTGCCGAGCAGCGTCGGCGCGAGGATGCGCGGCTGGCGCCCGATGAGGCCAAGGCGGACACATTCGCCGGCCGCAATCTCACGTTTACGTTCGAGCGTGACCGGAACGGGCAGGTGATCGGGTTCTACGTCTCGAACGGCCGCACGCGGGACGTGCGGTTCGAGCGGGCGCGGCCCTAGGCACTCACGACGGCGCCGTCGTACGGCGGCGCCGTCACCCCACCTAGCGCGGCAGCACCGCAATGGCCTGGATCTCGACCTTCGCGCGATCCTCGAGCAGCGCCGAGACCTCGACCATCGCCATCGCAGGCCACGTGCGGCCGATGACCTCGCGGTAGACCTCGCCGATCTCGCGCGCCTTGGCGAGGTAGTCGCGCTTGTCAGTCACGTACCAGGTGAGCTGCACGAGGTGCTCGGGCTTCGCGCCGCCAGCGGCCAGTACCGCGACGACGTTCTGCAGCGTCTGCCGCACCTGCGCGACCAGGTCGTCGGTCTCCCACTCGCAGTTCGCGTTCCAGCCCACCTGGCCGGCGACGAACACGAAGCGTCCCTCGGCGGCGATCCCGTTGGAGTAGCCGCGTGGCGCGGTCCAGCCGTCGGGTTGGAGGATCCTATGCACGATGGCTGTCCTGAAAGCGGGTGAGGCCGTTCCGCACGGCGTCGGGCCAAGGGATCGAGCGATGGTTGTCGAGAGACGTGGCGACGAGCACCTGCGTGGCGCGCCAGAGCTCGGTGTCGTCGCGCGCGATGCGGTGCTCCAGCGTGAGCGAGCTGCGGCCCACGCGTGCGACGCTGACGGACCAGTCGAGCCGGTCGCCGTGAAAGCCGGGCGCGCCGAAGGTGACGTCGAGCTTCACGGTCGGTGTGCCCACGCGCTGCCGCGCGAAGAGTTCGGGCCAAGGCGCGCCGACACTGGCGAAGAACTCCTCGACCACGCCGACCAGGTGATTGAAGTAGGCAGGGAAGTACGCGATGCCCGAGGGATCGCAGTCGCCGAAGCGCAGGACGCGCGTGGTGGTGAAGGACGTCACGCGATCCTCGGGCATCTGCGCACAGTTGAACGGGGACTCACGCATTCCTCAGCAGTTCGCGCGCGACGATGAGCTTCTGCACCTCGGTGGCGCCCTCGTAGATGCGCAGCGCGCGGATCTCACGGTAGAGCCGCTCCACCACCTCGCCACGTGTGACACCGCGACCGCCGAACAGCTGCACGGCGCTGTCGATGACCTGCTGCGCGGACTCGGTGGCCAGCATCTTGGCCATCGCCGCCTCCTTGGTCGTGGGCTGTCGCTGCACGTCGCGGCGCCACGCCGCGCGATACGTGAGCAGCGCGGCGGCCTCCACCTGCGTGGCCATCTCGCCGAGCGTGCCTTGCGTCAGTTGCAAGTCGGCGAGCGTGCCGCCGAAGATGGCACGGGCCTTGGCGTGCGCCACCGACTCGTCGAGCGCGCGCCGCGCGAAGCCCAGTGCCGCCGCGGCGACCGAGGTGCGGAAGATGTCCAGCGTGCGCATCGCGAGCTTGAATCCGCCGCCGGGTTCTCCAAGGCGGCGTGATGCCGGAATGCGGCAGCCATCAAAGCGCAGCGTCGCCAACGGATGCGGCGCGATCACATCGATGCGTTCCGCGATGCTGAAGCCGGGATCGTCCGCAAAGACGACGAAGGCCGAAAGACCCTTGGTGCCGGGCCCTTCGCCCGTGCGCGCGACCAGCGTGTACACGTCGGCGATGCCGCCGTTGCTGATCCAGGTCTTCTCGCCGTCCAGTACATAGTGGTCGCCGTCGAGTCGGGCGGCGCACTGCATCGCCGCCACGTCGGAGCCGGCGCCGCTCTCTGACAACGCAAAGGCCGCGATCCACTCGCCCGCCGAGACCTTGGGCAGCACCTGCGCGCGCAGGGCGTCGCTACCGGCCAACGAGATGGCGCCGGTGCCCAGCCCCTGCATGGCGAAGGCGAAGTCGGCGAGGCCTTCGTGCCAGGCGAGGATTTCCCGCGTGAGGCAGATGGAGCGCGAGTCCAACGACGTGGCGTCGGCGCCGGGCTTGGCGACACTGACAGAGAGCAGGCCAGCCCTGCCAAGTTCACGCACCAGCGCGCGGCATTGCACATCCACGTGCGCGCGGACGTCGCTGTGCTTCAGCGTGAGCCCCGACGCGAACTCTGCGACGCGCGCCGCCCAGGCGGCGTGCTCCTTGCCAAAAAACGGCCAGTCGAAGTGCGCGCGGCTCGGCGCGAGTGGCGTGGAGTGTGCGGCCACGGTCAATCGCCCTCGAACACGGGCGTCTGCTTCGCCGCAAAGGCCTCGAAGGCGCGCCGGAAGTCCTTGGTCTTCATCAACTGCGCCTGCGCCATCGCCTCGGCGTCGATCAGCGCATCGATACTCATATCCCATTCCGCGTCGAGCATGCGCTTCGTCATTGAGTGGGCGAGGATAGGGCCGTCGGCCAGTGAGCGCGCAAGCATTGTGGCGTCGGAGAGCAGGGAGCCGGCGGGCACCAGTCGGTTCCAGAATCCCCAGGCGGCGCCTTCCTCGGCGGTCATCGTGCGGCCGGTGAAGAGCAGCTCCGCCGCGCGCCCGTGCCCGATGATGCGCGGCAGGATGCCGCAGGCGCCCATATCGCAGCCGGCGAGCCCGACACGCACGAAGAGGAAGGCAGTCTTGGCGTTCGGCGTGGCAATGCGGAGGTCCGAGGCCATCGCGAGGATCGCGCCGGCGCCGGCGCAGGTGCCGTCCACCGCCGCGATGATTGGCTGCGGACAGTGGCGCATCGCCTTCACGAGGTCGCCGGTCATCTGCGTGAAGCGCAGCAGGCCGATGTCGTCCATCTCGGTGAGTGGCTCGATGATCTCGAACACATCGCCGCCCGAACAGAAGTTGCCGCCCGCTCCCGTGAGCACGATGGTGCGCACGTCGTCGGCGTCACGGAGCGCGTGAAAGAGATTCCGCAGCTCGTCGTAGGACTCGAAGGTGAGTGGGTTGCGGCGCTCGGGACGATTCAGCGTGATGGTGGCCACGCGACCGTCGGCGCTGCACTCCCAGAGGAAGTGTTCGGCTTCGTAGTCCTTGAGCGCTCTGGTCATCGCGTGGGCGGCCCGGCGGCCGCGCGTTGGAGGTTGGTCTCGTATTGCAGCTTGCCGCGCAGATACTGCACCGGCCAGGGCTGGTTCGTCACCCCGATCTTGGCGGCTTCGTGCAGTGACCAGGCGGCGTCGGCGAGGTGTGGGCGGGCGATGGCGCAGAGATCCGCGCGGCCCGCGGCGATGATGCTGTTGGCGTGGTCGGCCTCGGAGATCGCGCCCACGGCCACGGTCGCGACGCCGAGCTCGTTGCGGATGCGGTCGGAGAAGGGCGTCTGGAAGAGGCGGCCGTAGACGGGCTTCTCTTCCGGTGTCACCTGGCCCGAGGAGCAATCGATGAGATCCGCACCTGCGTCCTTGAACATCGCCGCGTAGATGGCGGCGTCGTCGGCCGTGTTGCCGCCGTCGAACCAGTCGTGGCAGGAGAGGCGCACGGAGATGGGGCGATCCTCGGGCCACGCGGCGCGGACGGCGTGGAAGACCTCGAGCGGATAGCGCGCACGGGCCTCATGGTCGCCGCCGTACTTGTCGCTGCGCTGGTTGGTGAGCGGCGAGAGGAAGCTCGAGAGCAGGTAGCCGTGCGCACAGTGCAGCTCCAGCACGTCCGCGCCGATCTCCGCCGACCACTGTGCGGCGCGCACGAAGTCGGCGGTGACGCGGTCCATGTCGTCGCGCGTCATTGCGCGCGGGAGCTGCGAGACTTCCAGATACTTGAGCGCGGACGCCGAGATCAGCGGCCAGTTGCCATCGTCCAGCGGTTGGTCCGTGCCTTCCCATCCGAGTTTGGTGCTGCCCTTTCGCCCCGCGTGCCCGAGCTGCATGCCGAACTTGGCCGGCGTGTGCTCGTGGATGAACTGCACGATGCGCTTCCAGGCGTCGCGCTGCACCTCGTTCCAGAGCCCCGCGCAGCCCGGTGTGATGCGGGCGTCGGGCGAGGTGCAGGTCATTTCGCCGAAGACGAGTCCGGCGCCACCCATCGCGCGCGCACCGAGATGCACGAGATGGAAGTCGCCCGGCACGCCATCAATGGCGGAGTACATCGCCATCGGGGAGACGACGATGCGGTTCGGGAGCGTGAGCCCGCGAACCGTGTACGGCGTGAACATCGGGCGTGGCGCCTTGTCCGTGTCCGACGCGGGCACGCCCGCGCGCGCGGCGAACCAGCGCTCGTAGCCTTCGAGCCAGATCGGATCGCGAAGCCGCAGGTTCTCGTGGCTGATGCGCTGTGATCGCGTGAGCAGCGAGTACATGAACTGCTCGGGCTCGAGCGTGTCGGCGTAACGCTCGCCGACCACCTCGAACCACTCCATCGCATTGCGCGCGGCGTTCTGGATGCGCGCCACGTCCACGCGGCGAATCTCCTCGTAGGCGTGCAGCGCATCTGCGGCACGCGTGGCCTCGTGGCCGACGACATCGAACTGTCGTGCCAGCTCGATGGCATCCTCGAGCGCCAGCTTGGTGCCCGAACCGATTGCGAAATGCGCCGTGTGCGCCGCGTCGCCCATCAACACGACCTGCGCCTTGCCCACCTTCGTGTGCCAGCGATCGCAGATGAGGCGCGAGAAGTTCATCCAGCCGCCGCCCTTGAGGTGCGGCGTGTTGCTGAGCAGCGCTGCGCCCTCCAGCACGTCCGCGAACAACCGCTCGCAGAAGTCCAGCGACTCGCGCTGTGACAATGCATCGAGCCCGTGCGCCTCAAAGGTCTCTGCCGTGGTCTCGACGATGAACGTCGAGTGCTCCTCGTCGAACTTGTAGATGTGCGCCTGGAACCAGCCGTGCTCCGTGCGCTGGAAGTCGAAGGTGAAGGCGTCGTAGCGCTTCTTCACGCCCAACCACACATAGCGGTTGGGGCGCTTGGCGATGTCGGGGCGAAAGACTTCCGTGAGCCGCTCCCGGACCTTGGAGTTCACGCCGTCAGCGGCGACGATCAGGTCCGAGTCGGCGTAGTCGAGGTCCGAGCCCACTTCGCGCTCGAATACAAGTTCCACCCCCAAGGACTCCGCGCGCCGCTGCAGGATGTTGAGCATCGTCTTGCGGCCGATGCCCACGAAGCCGTGGCCTGTGGTGCGCATCCGGCGACCCTTGATGCGGACCTCGATGTCATCCCAGTGGTTGAAGGCCTGCTCGATCTCCTCGGCAGTCTCCGGATCCGCGCGCCGCATGTTGTCCAGCGTGGCGTCGGAGAAGACCACGCCCCAGCCGAAGGTGTCGTAGGGCTTGTTGCGCTCCACCACGGCGATCTGGTGCGCCGGGTGCGCCTTCTTCATCAGCAGGGCGAAGTACAGGCCCGCCGGTCCACCGCCGATGCAGGTGATGCGCATTGCTGGGGGCTGAGGGGCGTAGGCGCGGCACACTTGCCGCCGGACGATGGGGAGAACTATATAGGCGGCGATGAACCCCCGCGACCGCGACGCACGCGCTTGGCTGCCCCGCGCGGCCGATATGCCCGAGTTCCGGTTCGACCTGCCGGAGCTGCAGTATCCCCCGCGGCTGAACTGCGTCGCCGAGTTGCTGGACCGCTGGGTGGAGCAGGGGCAGGGGCACCGGCCCTGCCTGTCGTCGCCGACGCTCAAGTGGAGCTACGCGGAGACGCTTGACTGGGTGAACCGGATCGCCAACGTGTTGGTGGGCGTGCTGGGGATGCGCCCGGGGGACCGCGTACTGCTGCGCGCGCCGAACACGCCGATGTTCGCGGCGGCCTACCTCGCCGTGATGAAGGCCGGTGGCATCGCCGTGGCGACGATGCCGTTGCTGCGCGCGCCGGAGCTGAAGGTGGTGATGGAGAAGGCGCGGACCTCGCTGGCGCTCTGCGACAACCGGTTGCGTGCCGAACTCGACACGGCGCGCGAGGGCTCGGAGGCATTCGGACGGCTGGTGACGTTCGGGACCGCCGAGACCGAGATGGAACTGCTCGCTGCTGAAGCGGGCGCGCAGTTCAAGGCCGCCGACACCGCCAGCGACGATCTCTGCCTGTTCAGCTTCACCTCCGGCACCACCGGTGGGCCGAAGGCGACGATGCACTACCATCGCGATGTGCTCGCCATCGCCGACAGCTATGGCAAGCAGGTGCTGCGCGCCTCGCCGGAGGACGTGTTCACGGGGTCGCCGCCGCTGGCGTTCACGTTCGGCTTGGGTGGCCTGGTGATCTTCCCGATGCGAATCGGCGCGTCGAGCCTGCTGCTGGAGAAGGCGCCACCGGACGAGCTGCTCGCGGCGATCCGCCAGCATCTGCCAAGCGTCGTGTTCACCGCGCCGACCGCCTACCGTGCCATGCTCGGCAAGCTGCGGCCGGGCGACCTGGATTCGCTGCGCATCTGCGTGTCGGCGGGCGAAACGTTGCCGGCGTCCACGTTCGATGCGTGGAAGAAGGCCACGGGCATCACGCTGATGGACGGCATCGGCGCGACGGAGATGCTGCACATCTTCATTGGATCGCCGGCGGACGAAGCCAAAGCGGGCTCCACGGGTCGCGTGGTGCCGGGCTATGAAGCGCGCATCGTGGACGACTCGGGTAACGATGTCCCCGACGGCACGCCCGGGCACCTCGCGGTGCGTGGGCCCACGGGCTGCCGGTATCTCGACGACCCGCGGCAGCGGCGCTATGTGAAGCAGGGCTGGAACTACCCGGGTGACACCTACATCCGCGATGCTGACGGCTACTTCTGGTACCAGGCGCGCTCGGACGACATGATCGTCAGTTCCGGCTACAACATTGCGGGGCCGGAGGTGGAGCAGGCGTTGCTCGCGCACGCGGCGGTGGCGGAGTGCGGCGTGGTTGGGCTGCCGGACGCCGAGCGCGGCACGGTCGTGGCGGCATTTGTGGTGCTCAAGCCCGGCCACAGCGGCGACGCAGCGCTGGTGAGCGCGCTTCAGGAGCACGTGAAGGCGACGATCGCGCCGTACAAGTATCCGCGCAGCGTGCGCTTTGTGGAGGCGTTGCCCAAGACGTCGTCGGGGAAGCTGCGGCGGAATGTGCTGCGGGAGACGGGCACGGCCTGAGCCAGAGCTCCCCGAGTGCGCTTCGAGGGGAATGTCTACGGAGTTCCTCGCGCGAGAAGCGCTGGACTGTGTCCACGTGGCCCAACGGTGGCACGGGCTCTGCACGCGCCTTAGTTTGCGATGGAACACACCGAGCGCGGGCTCAGAGCCGCCGGCAGATCCGGGGCCTAGGCCGCCGCCAACGCGATGTCGCATTGGAGACCACAATGCCCCCGACACCGTTGAAAGCATCGCCGCGACGACGGGACGCGGACACACCTGCGTGGAAACGGGCGCTTGCCGATCCGCGTCGCGCCATCAGCGTCGCGGCGTCGCTGCTTCGCGGGCAGTGGTACAAACGGTACTACCGGCTGCGCGGCATTCGTTTTACGGCCGGCCGGAACTTTCGCGTGCAGGGTCGGCTCACCGTCCGTGGTCCAGGGCGCGTCGTCTTTGGCGACGACGTGACGGTCGCGATGCACGTGACGCCGTGGACTCACGCCCCCGAGGCGGTCATTGCCGTCGGAGATCGCGCGATCCTCAATGGGACCAGGATGGGCTGCCGCCGGGAAATCACGATCGGTTCGGACGCGCTCATCGCCGATGCCCACATTCTGGATACAGACTTCCACAGTACCTGGAAGGACCGGCGTTCACCGGATGCGCCGGTGCGCGTCGCTCCCGTGCGTCTGGGAAAGAACGTCTGGGTGGCGTCCTCGGCGGGTGTGCTCCCCGGCACAAGTATCGGAGAGACTTCGTGGTCGGCTTCGGCGCGATCTGCTCCGGCCGCTATCCGGCCGACGTCCTCATCGCCGGCAATCCCGCCCGCGCCATCAAGCCGATTCCGACGGCTCTGCCCGCTGAAGCCGCGTCGTAGCGGAGCCGCCGTCGCGCGATCTACCGCCGCGTGAACACCGCCCCGTGCGGCACACCGGCTGCCGTGCCTCCGTGCGGCCACGACTTGTTGTCGAGCCGCACACCCGGGCTCTCCGCGCCGGCGTCCCGGAAGCGCGAATCCAACGTGAGCGCGCCCGTCAGTGTGTCAAAGTCGGCCAGCACCACGCGGTTTCGCATCGCGCCGTAGCCCGTGACCACGATGCGACTGCCATCGGGCGATGCTGCAATCCAGTGCGGGACGTCGTCATCGCCGAGCGCCATGCGCCCCACCTCGCGCGGTGCCGCGGGATCCGCGATGTCCAGCACCACCACCGCACTCCACGCCGGGACCGTCACGAGATAGTAGTGCCCGATGATGACCGGGATCGCGCAGTACGTGTCGGGCTTCTTCGGGAATGACGCCACAAACCTCGCACTCGGCGCGTCGCCCTCGATACCGTCCATCAGGTAGAGTCCGCAGTTGAACGTCGACACCAGCACCGTGCGCCCGTCGGCCATGACGCGCGGCTCTGCCGTGTAGTCGCCTTCGTCGCCCAGCGGTCCGGGCGGCAACGGGAAGCTGTGCAGCAGGGCGAGGTCCGAGAGCCGCCACACCTGGATGAGCCGCGACGACTCCACACCGCCTGCGTCGTGCATATCGGTGGACGTCGTGACAATGCGGTCCAACGCGGGCAGGATCTGCGCGCTGTACACGCGATGGTCCTTGGCGATGCCTGGCCCGAACGCCGAGCTCGACCGCACGCGGGCGCCGGCGTCGGTGATCTCGACTAGGCCGCCAGGCTGCATGTCGCCGTTCACGTGTCGCATCTGATACGTGGCGAGCACGTTGCCGTTCGGCAGGCGCAGGAATGAGTGCGGATGCGTGTAGCCCTCGAAGTCCTCGAACGCGGCGGCAATGCGCGGCGTGCGCGGCTCCTGCAGGTCGAAGACCCAGGTCTTGCCGGCGCCGAATCCGTTGGCGAACAGTTGCGCGCTCGCCGGCATCTCGTGCTCGGTGTGGTGCGGGCCGTTGCGCAGGCCGGGAACGGGCAGCGTCGTTACCACGTCGCCGTAGCGCTCGGCGTTGGCGGTCACATCGAGCACGGCGAGGAAGTCCGGCTGCGTGGAATCCGCCGAGGCGACCCAGAGGGCCAGGTAGTCTTGGTTCGCCGCCTCCTCAGCGCCAGCACAGGCAACTCCAAGCAGCGCAAGACTATAGAGGAAGGCCCATCGATGGATGGCGCGGTTGATTCGCATTGGAGGAGGCTGAGGGAGGGAGGCCGCGAAGATACTGCGTTCGCGCGGGGGCCGTAACACAACTGATACAAAGTGTCGGGGATTTCCCGTCCCAAGGGCCCGCTGGGTGTCGTAGAATTTCTGCGTCCAAGCGAAGACGCGTCGACCGCCCCATCACACACGCCCCGTGACGTTCGACCACCTGCTGATGCTCGTTGGCTTCACGATCGCCGCGTACTCGATCGTGGCGAACGATGCCATCCAGACGTTGGGGACGTTCCTGTCCTCCAATTCCCGACGCCCGTGGTGGGTGCTGTGGCTGTTTGCCGTTGGCATCCTCTACACGGTGATCATTTACGGCTGGATCGCCAACAACGGCGACACGTCCTACGGCCGCCTCGAGCGCATCCCGCTGCCGCAGCCCTTCGGCATCATCTACCTGGTGCCACCGCTGGTGCTGCTCTGGCTGACGCGGCGCGGCATCCCGGTCTCCACGACGTTCCTCATCCTCACGATCTTCGCGCCCAGTAGCCTGGGCGGGATGCTGATCAAGTCGGTCTCGGGCTACATCGTGGCCTTCGTGTTCGCGATCGTGCTGTACTTCGTGGTCGTGCGCGGGCTGGAGAAGCACTTCATGTCGTCGCTGGACCAGCCGCCGCCGCGACATTGGGTGGCGCTGCAGTGGCTGTCCACGGGCTTCCTCTGGAGCCAGTGGTTGGTGCAGGACCTCGCCAACATCTTCGTGTACGTGCCGCGCAAGCTGGACGCGAGCTGGCTGGCCTTTGCGCTGGTGTTGATGGCGCTGCTGCACGCGTTCACGTTCTGGTCACGCGGCGGCGCCATCCAGAAGGTCGTCACCAGCAAGACGAACACGGCCGACATCCGCTCGGCGACGATCATCGATTTCGCCTTTGGCCTCGTGCTCCTCGTGTTCAAGGAGTGGAGCAAGATCCCGATGAGCACCACCTGGGTGTTCCTGGGCCTGCTGGCCGGGCGTGAGATTGCGATGACGGTGCAGCATCAGTCGCGGCCGATGCGCGAGACGCTGGGCATCATCCGCAACGACGGCCTGAAGGTGGCCGCGGGACTCGCGGTGAGCGTGATCCTGGCGCTGGGGCTGCCGCGTGTGGCGGCGCTGATCTCGAATGTCGGCGTGCAGCCGGTGCAGGCGCAGGTGCCGGTGCCGCCGCCGTCAGTTGCGCCGTAGCGTCGCCTCGAGGGCCTCGGTCAGCGTGCTCAGCTTGAACGGCTTGGCGAGGAAGCGTGTGCCTTCCACCGCCGACGCCGACGAACCGTCCACGCGGTCGTAGCCCGAGACAATCAAGACGGGCACATCCGGCGCCGACGTGCGAATCTTTCGCGCCAGGGCCAAGCCGTCCATTCGCGGCATGCGCACGTCGGTGACGACCATCGCCAACTCGTCGGCGTGGCGCTGGAAGGTCTCCCAACCGGCGGCCCCATCCTCCGCCACCAACACGCGCCAGCCGAGCCGCGAGAGCAGCCGTGCGGTCGACTGCCGCACAATGTCCTCGTCCTCGACCAGGAGGATGGTGCGCTCCGCACCATCGTGCTCACCGGGAGCCGCCGAGACGTGCTCCTCGCCCCAGTTGGCGAGTGGCAGCGTGACCTCGAAGGTGCTGCCTTCGCCGGGCGCGCTCGTGACCTGGATCTCGCCGCCTGCCTGCGCGACGACGCCGTACACGACGGCGAGGCCCAGCCCCGTGCCGCCGCCGAGGCGCTTGGTGGTGAAGAAGGGTTCGAAGATCCGCGCCCGCGTGGCGTCGTCCATGCCGACACCGGTATCGCGCACGCGCAGTCGGGCCACGCCCGCGTCCTTGTCGGCGTGCACGCTGAGGTAGAGGTCGCCGCTGCCGCCGATGGCGTCGCGGGCATTGAGCAGCAGGTTCATCACCACCTGCTCCAATTGGCTGCGGTCGGCCACGACGACGGCGGGGTGCGGGCAGTCGGAATGCACGCCAATGCCGGCGGGAATCGACGTGCGCATCAGGCGCAGCGTGCCGCAGGCGAGGCCTGCAAGGTCGAGCCGTTCGACCCGCGCCGAGTCGTGGCGTGAGTAGGCGAGGAGCTGGCGCGTGAGTCCGGCCGCGCGGTCCACGGCGTCAACGGATACACAAAGATCGCGATGCGCCTGCGTGCCCTCGCCGATCGACTCCAGGGCGAGCTCGATGCCGTTGCGCACGGCGGTCAGCAGGTTGTTGAAGTCGTGGGCGACGCCGCCGGCCAGCCGGCCGACGGCCTCGAGCTTCTGCGTCTGCACCAGCTTGCGCTCCAGGGCCTCGTGCTCGCGCTCCATCTCCTTGCGGTGCGTGAGGTCGTGCCAGGAGACCACGCTGATCCGCTTGCCGGCCAAGGTGGCGTGGCGCACGGCAACGTCCACGGGCACGATGCTGCCGTCCGGCCGCTGGTGACTCCACTCGAAGCGCTGGGTGCCGGTGGAGAGGGTTTGCCGCCCGAGCGCGCGCGACTTCTCGTCCGAAGGCAGGCCATCGGGCTGCCGCGGCGGCGAGTACTCGGCGGGCCGTCGGCCGATCAGCTCGTGCTTCTCGCGGCCCAGCATCTGGAGCGCGGCCGGGTTGCAGTCCAGCACGCCGGTCTCGTCGGACAGGAGTAGGCCGTCGTGCGAGTGCTCGAAGACCAGCCGGAAGCGTTCCTCGGCCTCCTGCCGCTGCGTGATGTCCTGGCCCACGGCCACGAGGCCGAAGCCTTCGCCGTCCTCGCCGGGCACGCGATCGACGTTCCAGAGCAGGATGCGCCGCTTGCCGTTGGGCAGCGTCAGCGGCGCGACGTAGTTGCGCATCGGGACGCCATCGAGCGCCGCCCGGAGATTCTTCGCCACCGGGGCGCGATGCCGCGCCGGCAGGAAGCTCTCGAGATAGTTGCACTCGAGCGCCTTCGTTCGGGCCACCCCGTAGAGCTGCTCGGCTGCCCGGTTCCAGAGGAACACGGTGAAGTCGGTGCGTAGCCCAATCATCACGCTGCCGGCCGTATCCACGAGGGTGGCCAGCAGTCGTGCGTCGTCGCGTGGCGCGCCGGGTGCGGACGGGGGCTTCGTCATCGTATGTAGTATCGGCCCCCCGGCTGCGAACTTGCCGCCCTGTCGGGGAAGGCCTCACGGCGCTAGCATCCCTGCGCCTATGCGCCCTCCTCGCCCCTCCGGAGCCCTCACCCGCGACGCCGCGCCGCAGCCGATTTGGGGTCGGCCGGATCCGGCGCTTGCCGCTGCCGGTATCGAGGGCGAGTACGTCGTGGCACGGGTGCGCCTCGTCGCGATGGGGCTGCTGATGATCGCGCCGACGTGGAACCTGTTCTCGTCGCCCGGTACGGCGATGCACGTCGCCGGCTTCTCCGTGACACTGGCCGCGACGCTGGCCTCGGCGGGCATCTGGTGGGTGCTGAAGAACGGGGGATGGCGCCCCTGGGTGGGGTTCGCGTCCAGCGCCTTCGACGTCTCGATGGTTTCGCTGGCGCTGGTCAGCTTCCTCGTTGTCGCGTCACCGATGGTGGCGCTGAACAGCACGGTCACGTTCGAGATGTACTTCCTGGCGCTGGTTGCGACCTCGCTGCGCTACGATGCGCGCATCTGCATCGTGGTGGGCACGCTGGCGATTGCCGAGTACGCGTCGCTGTGGGGCTTTGCGGCCTCGCAGTACGACCTGGCGGACCCGCGCTACCTGCAGGACGCGGGGCCGTATCTGCCGGTGGACCTGGCCACGCGGCTGCTGCTCCTCGCGATCGCCACGCTGCTTTCGGTCACCATCGTGCGGCGCGCGCAGCGCTTGCTGTACCTCGCCGCGCACGACCGGCTCACGGGGCTCTACAACCGCGGGCATTTCGATGGCGTGCTGAACTCCACGTTCCTGCAGGCCGCGCGCGACAAGTCACGTCTCGCGGTGGCGATTCTCGATGTGGACCACTTCAAGCGCATCAACGACGAGCACGGCCACGCGGTGGGTGATCGCGTGCTACAGACCTTGGCCGAGCGACTGAGTCGCTCGATGCGGCGCACCGACGTGGTCGCGC
Organism: Gemmatimonadaceae bacterium; assembly: GCA_019637445.1. Taxonomy (NCBI): domain Bacteria; kingdom Pseudomonadati; phylum Gemmatimonadota; class Gemmatimonadia; order Gemmatimonadales; family Gemmatimonadaceae; species Gemmatimonadaceae bacterium. The sequence goes on from JAHBVS010000002.1 coordinate 426,335, forward strand.
GCTACGGGGGCGAGGAGTTCGTACTGCTGATGCCGTCCACCTCGCTCGAGGATGCGATCGGCCACGTGGAGGAGGTGCGGCAGGAGGTGCACGGCACACCCGTGCCACTCGGCCAGGGCCGCCAACTCACGCTGAACTTCAGCGCCGGCGTCGCCGCGCTGCCCGTGGACAGCGAAGCGTCGACGCCGGCGGCACTGCTCACCCTCGCCGACCACCGCTTGCTCGAGGCGAAGCGGCAGGGCCGGGGGCGCTGCGTGGGGCAGTTTCTCTCGGCCTGAGCGGCCCCGTCACTCCGGCGCACCACCCGGCACGCTGCCCTTGCGATAGTCCAACGGCGGCGGGCGATCGCCGAGAATGGCGCGGTAGGTGAAGTTCGGCCCCACGAGCTCGCGGTACTCGGCCTTTGCGGCCGCCACCAACGCCGCGTTCGTGAACAGGTCCACCGCGGACATCGCCAGCGTCTTGGCGGCGATAACCATGCCCTTGTTGCCTATGGTCATCCCACCCGCCGCGATGGCCTGCCACGAGTGCGAGGACGTGCCCGGCACCCAGGTGGCCGCGCGCATGCCGCCGGTGGGCACGACCCAGCTCACGTCGGCGACGTCCGTGGAGCCGCCGCCAGGATTGCCTTCGATGATGCGGAACGGCTGCACCTCGCTCGCCACCTTGAGCGGCGGAGGCTCCACGCCGAATGTCCCGCGCACGATCTCGGCGAAGGCGCGCTCCGCGTCGGTGTAGGTCATCCCGCCGACCGCGACGAGATTCGCGTGGATCGCCCGCTGCAGCGCGACGTTGGGCAGCAGGTTGTAGACGCCGTGGATCACCTCGTGGTCCACCGTCGTGCCCGTGCCGAGCGCGGCGCCCTCGGAGGCCTTCACGACGCGGTCGAACAGCGCGAGCACGACCTGTGGGTCGTGGTGGCGCACGTAGTAGAACACCTCGGCAAAGTCCGGCACCACGTTCGGCGCGCTGCCGCCGCTCGTGATCACGTAGTGGATGCGCGCGTCGGAGGGCACGTGCTCACGCATCATGTTCACCATATGGTTCATCGCCTCGACGCCGTCGAGTGCCGAACGGCCGCGCTCGGGGGCGCCCGACGCGTGCGCGCTGATGCCGTGGAATCGGAACTTCGCACTCTTGTTCGCCAGCGAGCTCGCGGCGTCGGCGGCGTTGCGGTCGCCCGGATGCCAGTGCAGCACGACATCCACGTCCTTGAACAGTCCGGCGCGCACCATGTAGACCTTGCCCGCGCCGCCTTCCTCGGCGGGCGTGCCGTACACGCGGATCGTGCCGCGCTGGTTGGACGACTGCATCCACTGCTTGACGGCGATGGCGGCTGCGGTGGAGGCCGTGCCGAAGAGATGGTGACCGCAGGCGTGGCCGGCCGGCTTCTCGCCAATCGGATTGCGCTCGGCCGTGCGGTCCTGCGTGATGCCCGGCAGCGCGTCGTACTCGGCGAGGATGCCGATCACGGGGCCCGCGCCGTTGCTGTACGTGGCGACGAAGGCCGTGGGGATGCCCGCGACGCCCGTCTCGATGGTGAAGCCCGCGTCACGCAGCGTCTGCTGGAGCAGCGCGGAGCTGCGTTCTTCCTGGTAGCCGACCTCGGCGTAGTTCCAGATGGTCTGGGCGACCTGGCCATACTGCGTGGCGTTGTCGTCGATGAACTTGGCGACGAGGGTCTTGCCGGCGGCGGCGGCGCGGGGGGATTGGGCACCGCCGGCGGCAGGCGAGAGGGCGATGGCTGCAACCAGCGCCGGAACCGTGAGACGACGCAACATTCCGGACCTCACTCAGGTGGTGGGGGCGCGGGCTGGGCCCGCGTGGCTCGTGGAATGTACCAGCGGATTCGGCTGGCGGCCGCTCCCATCGCAGGGCACCTTTGGCGCGTGCAATCCCTCACTGACCGCCTGAACGCGAGCCTCGAAGGCCGCTATCGCATCCTCCGCGAGCTCGGCGCGGGCGGTATGGCCACCGTCTTCCTCGCCGAAGACCTCCGCCACGATCGCAAAGTTGCGCTCAAGGTGCTCAAGCCCGAACTCGCGGCCGTGCTCGGCGCCGAGCGCTTTGTGGTCGAGATCAAGACCACGGCCGCACTGCAGCATCCGCACATCCTGCCGCTGTTCGATTCCGGCGAGGCCGACGGCTTCCTGTTCTACGTGATGCCGTTCATCGACGGCGAAACACTGCGGGACAAGCTCAATCGGGAGTCGCAGTTCGGCGTGGACGAGGCGCTGCGCATCGCCTGTGACATTGCCGACGCGCTGGACTATGCGCACCGCCACGCGGTCATCCACCGCGACATCAAGCCGGAGAACATCCTGCTGCACGATGGCCGGCCGATGGTGGCGGACTTCGGCATTGCCTTGGCGCTGAGCGCGGCGGCGGGCGGGCGGATGACGGAGACCGGGCTCTCGCTGGGCACGCCGCACTATATGAGCCCGGAGCAGGCCACGGCGGAGAAGGAGATCACCGGCCGCAGCGACATCTACTCGCTGGCCAGCGTGCTCTACGAAATGCTCAGCGGCGAGCCCCCGCATATGGGCAAGACGGCGCAGCAGATCATCATGAAGATCATCGCCGAGCCGGTGAAGCCGGTGACGGAGCTGCGGAAGTCGGTGCCACCGCACGTGGCGGAGGCGGTGGCGCAGGCCTTGGAGAAGTTGCCGGCGGACCGGTTCTCGACGGCGGCGGAGTTTGCGGCGGCGTTGCAGGGCCGGGGCACGGTGCGCACGACGGTGCAGACGGGGCTGCCGAAGCGCGCGGTGGATACCCGGTGGCGCGCCGTGGCCCTCGTGTCGGTGGCCGCGGCGGTTGTGCTGGGCGCGTTCGCCGCCTGGAACTTGATCCGTCGGCCCGAGCAGGCGCTGCTTCGCCTTGGCATGGCTTTCCCGGAGAAGGAGCGCATCGTCGCGGTCTCGACGCGGCGGATGGAGTTCTCACGCGACGGCCAGCGCATCGTCTACATCGGTCCCGACAGCGGCGGCACGCAACTGTGGGTTCGCGAGATGGACGAGCTGTCGGGGCGTCCGCTGCCCGGCACGCACAATGGGACGGCACCGTTTTTCTCACCGGATGGCGCATCGGTGGGATTCATCACGGAGTCCGGCTCCGCGCTGGCGGTCGTCTCGTTGGCCGGTGGGCTGCCGCGCATCGTCGTGAGCGACTCGGTCCTTGCGTGGGGCGCCGACTGGGGCGATGACGGCTTCATCTACCTGGTGCACCGCCATGGCGTGGTGGGTCGTGTGCGCGCCTCGGGCGGCGGCATCGAGCGCCTGACGCAGCTCGATAGCGCCGGCGGAGAGTTCGAGCACGACTGGCCGCAGGTGCTGCCCGGTAGCAAGCAGCTGCTCGTTCAGGTCTGGCGATCCTCCATCGCGAACTCCGACGTCGCGATCGTCGACATTGCGTCCGGCCAGCGGACCACCATCGCTCGGCAGGCCTACGGACGCTATCTCCCCAGTGGGCACGTCATCTACGCGACGATCGACGGCTTGCTGCGGGTCGTCGCCGTGGATGCGTCGGCAGGCAAGCTCATCGGGGAGCCGATGGTCATCGCCCAGAACGTGGAGTTCGATTCGCCAAGCGGCGCCGCGCAGTTCGCGGTCTCGGAGACTGGTCGGCTGCTGTTCTCACCGGGTGGCGGCGCCGAGGGTGACCAGGCCGTGTGGGTGGACCGCAAGGGTGCGGCCGCACCCGTGGACTCCGCGTGGCGCGGCCAGTTCGGCTCGATCGCCCTGGCTCCCGACAACGGCCGCCTGTCCGTCGCCGTGAACGGCGTGGACGGTGCGAATCTCTGGATCAAGCAACTACCGCGCGGACCGTTGACCCGAATGACGCGGGACGTCGGGAACTACCGCGAGGTTTGGTTCCCGAACGGCCGTGAACTCGCGTTCATCCGCCAGGGCCTGCCGCGGAATGCCGTCTTCCGGCAGCGGGCCGACGGCAGCGCACCGGCGGAACCACTGGTCGATGATCCGCGGGGCATCGACGAGATCATCGTCACGAACTCCTGGCTGGTGTATCGGATCGGCACGGGCACGTTCGGCTCGCGCGACATCTTTGCCCGCCGCCGCAGCGGGGACACGACGGCGATCGCAATCGCGGCGAGCCCGAGTTACGACGAGTACGGCGCCACCGTGACGGCCGACGAGCGCTGGGTCGCGTATGTCTCCGTCGAGTCCGGGCGCCCGGAGGTGTACGTGCGCAGCCTGACCGACCCCTCGTCCGGCCGTCTGCAGGTGTCGATCGACGGCGGTGAGGAGCCGCTGTGGTCGCACAGCGGCCGAGAGCTGTTCTACCGCACGCGGCGCGGGGATATGATCGCGGCCGAACGCGCGCCGGGGGCCGAGATGGCGTTCACGCGTCGTAGCGTCCTGTTCACCAATCCGGCCTTCTCGGCCGACGGCTTCCACCGGATGTACGACCTTTCGCGCGACGACTCGCGATTTGTCATGATCGAGCGCGCGCTCGGCGGCGCAGCTGAGGCGGTGCTGATCTCGGACTGGAGAATCGTGGAGCGGCGGGCGCAGCGGAGTGCTGGGACGCGATAGGCGTCGCTGGGCGTCGGCTCCCGGTGTAGCGCAGGCGGGCCCGAGCGGTGGCAGCCACCCGTCCCACGGGGTATGTTCGGTCGCCTCCACCCTCCGGATTCCGCCATGGGCCTGACCCTCCGCTACGTGCTGCGCAGCCTCTGGAACGCGCGCGGCTTCGCCATCGCCGTCGTCCTCACGCTGGGCCTCGGCATCGGCGCCAACACGGCCATCTTCTCCGTCGTGCGCGGCGTGCTGCTCAAGCCGCTGCCGCACCAGGAAGGCGACCGCCTGATGTACCTGCGGCATTCGGCCGACGGCATCGGGGCGTCGAACGTTGCCTTCTCGGTCCCGGAGATCAACGACTTCCGCGAGCAGTCGAGCACGCTTGGCGAGATCGCCGAGTATTCGCCGCTGACGCTGAACATGATCCTCGACGAGCAGGCGACGCAGATCGACGTCGGCCTCGTCACCGGCAACTATCTAACGGTGATGGGGCTGAGCCCCATTCGCGGCCGACCGTTCAACGACGCCGACGACGGCGCCGGCGCCGCGCCGGTGCTGATGCTCGCCCACGGCTACTGGCAGTCGCACTTTGCCGGGGACTCCGGCATCGTGGGACAGACGATTCGCGTGGCCGGCCGGCAGGTCGAGGTGATCGGCATCCTGCAACCGGCGCCGTTCTTCCCGGGACGCATCGACGCCCTGATGAACATGAGCATCAGCGAGCACCACGTGAGCGCGCTGATGGAAGACGGCCGCACGCACCGCATGACGGAGATGATCGCGCGCCTCGCCCCGGGCGCGACGCTGGAGCAGGCGCAGCAGGAGGTGCAGGCCATCACGGGTCGCGTGCACCAGACCTACCCCGAGATGTACCAGGCCGGCGCCGGCTACAAGGTCACGATGACGCCGCTGCAGGAGGTGCTCGGCCAGGACGCGCGCAAGACCCTGTGGATGCTGATGGGCGTGACGGCGTTTGTGCTGGTGATCGCCTGCGCGAACGTGGCCAACCTCACGCTGATGCGTGGCGTGCGGCGCGAGCACGAGATGACGGTGCGGGCGGCGCTTGGTGCCGGCGCGGCACGGCTACGCAAGATGCTGCTGGTCGAGAATGGTGTGCTCGCACTCGCCGGCGCGGCGCTCGGACTCGCCGTCGCATACGCTGGCGTGGGTATGCTCGCGTCGTTCACGGCGCGCTTCAGCCCGCGCTCCGACGAGATCGCCGTGGACGGCTTCGTGCTCCTCTTCACGCTGCTGCTGGCCCTGGTGGTGACGGCGGTGCTGTCGTTCGTGCCCAGCATCGGCAAGGAGGACTCGCTGGGTGAAGGCTTGCGCGCCGGCGGCGCGCGCTCGGGTGGCGGCGGCAAGGGACAGAAGCGCCTGCAGCAGGCACTGGTCGTGATGCAGGTGGCGGTGTCGTTGGTGCTGCTCACGGGCGCGGGCTTGCTCACGCGCTCGATGCAGAAGCTCGCGGCCGTGGACCCGGGTCTCACCGCGCCGAACGTGCTGACGATGGAAGTGCCCTACGACTTCACACAAGCCACGTCGCCGGCCTCGGCGGTGGCGCGCTATGAGCAGATGGGCACCGAGCTGGGTCGCCTGCCCGGGGTCGAGCTGGTTGGCATCGGCAGTACGATGCCGTTGCGCGCCGCGGGCTTCGTGCTCGAACTCAAGGCGGAGGGTCGGCCCACGGAGGCCGGCGCGGCGCCGCCGACCGGCGAGTACCGCACGGCAGATCCAGGCTACTTCCGCGCCGCGGGCATCCCGTTGCTCTCCGGCCGTGACTTCACCGCCTCCGACGACGGACAGGCCACGCGGGTGGCCATCATCAATCAGACGTTGGCCGAGCGACTCTTCCCGGACTTGGATCCGGTGGGACGCCGCATCGCGTGGACCGGCGACGTGCTGCGCTTCATCGGCATCCCCGAGGACAACTGGCTGATGGTGGTCGGCGTGGTCGGCAACACAAAGGACGGCGGGCTCGACGCGACGCCGATTCCCGCTGTGTTCCAGCCCTTCGCCCAAGGCTTCTTCCCCGGCGGCGGACTCGTGGTGCGTGCGGGCGTCGAACCCAGCGGCATCGCCACAGCGGCGCGGGCGATCATCCGCAGCATCGATCCCACGCAGCCGGTGGAGAACGTGATGACGGTGGACGAGATCCGCGACGAGAGCGTCGGCCCGCGCCGCTTGAACGCGCTGCTGGTCGGCTCCTTCTCGCTGCTCGCGCTTGTGATTGCCGCCATCGGCATTGGCGCGGTGCTGGCGTTCTCCGTCAGCGCACGCACCGGCGAGATCGGCATCCGCATGAGCCTTGGCGCCGCGCCCACACGCGTGCTGCGCATGATCCTCGGCGAGGGCGGCCGATTGGTCGCCCTCGGGCTGCTGCTCGGCGTGGCAGGTTCGCTGGCCCTGGCGCGCTCGATGCAGTCGCTGCTCTTCGGCGTGGAGCCGAGCGACCCCGGCACGCTGGCGGTCGTGATGTTGTTGCTGGCGGCGATTGGCGTGGCGGCCTGCCTGGTGCCGGCACTGCGGGCAAGTCGGATTGAGCCGTCGGAGGCCCTGCGGGCGCAGTGAGACGTGCCCGCTGACGAGACGGGGCGGCGTGCCAACTGGCACGCCGCCCCGTCTCACGTCAGGAACCGGTTTTTGTTACAACCCGTCGAGCCCACGCAGGAGGACGTCCACAAGTGGCGCCACCTGGGCGGCGGTCAGGCGACCGCTATTGGCCAGCGCACGCAATTCGTTCAGCGCCGCACCAATCTGCCCGCTTGCCGAGTTGGTGTTGCCACGCTCGAGCGACGAGGCGGCCGCCCGCAGCTTGGCCCGCAGCGAGTTGGCTTCGCCACTCGAGAGCGCGCCGCTCGCGGCGAGCTCGTTCACCATCGCGAGTGCCCGCTCCACCGCCAAGGGTGCGGGCAGCTGCGAGATCGTGGCCGTGGTCTCCACCGTGTCTGCGAGCCCAAGGATATCCGTGACGATCATCCGCACGCTGTAGCTGCCTGCTGCGGCGTAGGTATGCGAGACGGCGGCGCCGGACGCGAACGTGCCGTCGCCAAAGCTCCAGTTGAAGCTCAGTGCATCACCATCGGCATCCGTGGCGCTCGCATGCATCGCCACTGCGTCACCGGCGTAGGCGGTGTACGGTCCATCCACCGCTCCCACCGGGAAGCTCGTGCCGCTCTCCAGCGCAATCTCCAGGTCGTCGCGCAGCAGCGAGAGCAGGTCGTAGCCGCTCAGCGCCTCCACCGCGTCCACCGTCGTGCGGTAGGTATTCCAGTCCACCGTGCGGATGCCTGGGTCGTTCGGCATGATCACGGCAATGACTTCGACGCCCTCGAGCGAGGTGACGCTTGAGAGCGTCGCATCACGCGGTAGCACCAGCGCCACCTTCCACACCTGCGCCGGGATCGTGATCTTGCCCTCGTTCTTCACCGTGCCCTTGGAGCCGGCGACACCGGCCACGATGAACAGCTCACGGTTGCTGAAGCGGGCGAGGTCGCCGAGGGCGTTTTCCATCGCGGCCCAGGGACCCTGATTATTGTCGGCCGCCTGCGGGATGATGTTCGAGAAGTAGAACGAGCGGGCGTTGTCGAGGCTGCCCGCGGTGCGGTCAAAGGAACGCGCGAGGTGGCCGCGGTCGATGCCATAGCCAGCGGCTGCGCCGGCGCCCGTGTAGTCCGCCGTGGTGTAGCGCGGATATGCGGCGAGCTCGGGGTCGAAGGTGAAGCAGTCGCAGCGATCCTCGGGCCCGAAGTGCGTGGCGTCGAGGTTGTAGGCCACCCAGTTGGGCGTGCCGCGCGCCGGGTTCCACGAGGACGTGAACTCCGTGCGCGCCACGATGATGTCGTTGCTGGCGTCGCCGTCCACCGGCGCGCCGAACTCCACGTGGTTCTGGTACACGGCGCTGCCGCCGGCCATCGCCACGCGCGTCGGCACGTTGTAGGTCGCGGTGCTGCCGTCCTCTGCCGTGGCGCGCACAACCGCAGTGCCGGCGCCCAACGCCTGCACCACACCGTTCGCATCCACGCTGGCCAGTGCCGGCGTCTCCGAGCTCCATGTCCAGGTCGTGGTGATCACCGCCGAGGTGGCGCCGTCACGCAGGGTCGCGAAGAGCTGGTCCTCGAAGCCGATCGGCAGCGCCGGGTCAGTGCCATCGCGCCCGCTGAACGTGATGGTGTTCGCCGGCGGGGGCGGGACCTGCCCGTAGCAGGTACCGAAGTTCCGCGGCTGCGTCTCCCAGGTGTTGGCGACGGTGCGCTGCAGCGAGGTGCCCGTCTCCGACGAAAGCCCAAGCTGCACCGCACCGATATCCGTGCCGAGCACGCCGGCGGCGGCGCCGTCGGCGGCGGTGAAGGTGCCTTCGTAGGTGAGGAACTCAACGAGCACGCCCTCGGCGTTCACCAAGGCGAAGCCGTCTGGTGATCCGTTCTGAATGCCGTTGGACGGATACTCCACGTACAGCGTGCCGCGTCCATCGCACTGGTTGGCGATGGTGCCGTTCAGGATCTTGGTGTCGTAGCTCGCGCCGCCGTTGCCGTTGTACAGCACGATGCGCCAGCCGGTGAGGTCCGTGCCGGCCGGGCCTTCGACTTCGATGGCCTCGCCGACGTCGGTACCAAAGTTGTCGTAGTGGATCTCGCTGAGGCGCACCGGCGGCAGCTCAACCGGCGGCGCGGCCGTCACGGTCACCAGCGCGGAGTCCGCCAGGGCCCCGACGGTCGCCACCACGTAGGTTGTGCCCTCGCTGACGCCCGTCACGATGCCGTTCTCGACCGACGCCACGGCGGCGTCGCGAGAGGTCCAGGCCACGATGCTCGGCACCACCTCGCCCTCGGCGTCGGTCGCTTCCGCCGTAAACGCGGCGGTCGCGCCGATGACCATCGTCGCCTCGGCCGGGCTCACCGCAACAGCGACCGGCTCGGCCGGCTCCTCGTCGTCCACGATGCCGTCGTTGCAGGTGCCGAAGGTGTTCGCGGCCTCGGACTGCCAGGCACGGGTCTCCGAGCGCTGCAGCGAGTTGCCGATGGCGCCGCTGCCGTTCTGCGACACGCCAATGTCCGGCAGCGTCAGGCCGTTCGCCGGCCCGCCGACGGCGGTAAAGCTGCCTTCGTAGGACAACAGTTCCACGACCCCACCCAAGTTGTCCACGAGGGCGATGCCGTCCGGCGCGCCGTTCTGGATGCCGTTCGTCGGATAGTTGATCACGACCACGCCACGCGTGGCGTCAGGGCCGCAGGTGGCGCCGATGCTCGTCGACAGCGTCACGGTGTTGTACGGCGCCCCGCCGGAGCCGTTGTACAGCACCACCTGCCAGCCCGTCAGGTCCGTGCCTACGGGACCGGAAATCTCGATCGCCTCGCCGACGTCCGTGCTGGCGTTGTCGTAATGGAATTCGCTGATCCGGACGACCGGGCCGATGGCCGACGCCTGGCGTGACGGGACGATTCGAAGTTGCTGCGGGCCGGTCGGGCTGTCGGGGGAGCAGGACGCAACAAAAAGCGCCGCGACGAAGGCGGCGATGGCGGGGGCGCGGAGACGCATATGGGGGGCGGCGAGGGCTAAAGGTGTGTGGACCGACGGGAAAGCTACGTGCATTTCTGGCCGCCGCATCTGCCGCGGCGACCCGTGACTGCGGTGTTACCGGCGCGTGCCGGCCTAGGCCGAGGGGCTAGGCGGCCGGACTTCCTCCCGCACCTGCGCATACGTGAGGGCGGCGAAGATGCCCGTCCCGCCCAGCACATTCCCGGCAAGTGCAGGAAGGATGCCACGCAGCAGTGCATCGACCAGGGGCAGCTCACCCTCGAGCATCTCGACGAAGAGTTCCGTGGAGCCCGCCACCACGTGGCTCAGCCCGCCCAGTCCGATCACGTAGGTCAGGATGATAATCATCAGGACCTCGCCCGCGTCGTCCAGCCGCGGCAGTACCCACACGAGTGCCGCAATCAGGAAGCCTGCCGGCATGCCCCAGGCCAGGTGCTGAAGGGGACTGATGGCCGCGTAGTGCCGCGAGATCTCCTGGATCGCCTGCATCTGCGCGTCCGGCACGATGCGCACGTACACCAGCAGCGCCGCCGAGATGAGGCAACCGAGCAGGTTGGCGGTGAGGACGATGGACCAGAGGCGCGCCGTGGCGAGGAAGTTGTCGGCCGACGGGCGATGCAGCAGCGTGAGCACCGGCGTGATGGTGTTCTCGGTGAACAGCTGCATCCGGCCGAGGATGACGATCAGGAAGCCGATGGTGTAGCCGAGGTTGGAGACCATCGGCGTCCAGACGGTGTGCGGCAGCACGCTGACGAGGAAACCCTTGGCGATGACCGAGGTGCTGATGGCCAGGCCGGCGCTGACGCCGGACCAGAAGAGGGCGCTGGAGGGGCGGCGGAGCTCGCGCTCGCCCTCGCGGCGGATCACTTCATAGATGACGGAGGCTTGGACGTCCGCCATCTCCTTGGCGCGGGCCTTGGCCTCGCGGTCCAGCGCGGTCTTTGTCGCGGACATCAGCGCCTCCGGGTCTCGGTGTCGGAAGGTGCTGCGCGGGGCACGGGCACTCAAGGGGCGATGGCCGTGACGCGGGCTTGACGGCGCGGGTACTTCCGTGACGATGCGGCGCCTTCTCCTGCTTCTCGTGCTCTGCGCGAGCGGTTGCAACGACGGCTTCAGCCAGTGGCTGACGATCGTCGTGCCCCCGGAGATCGAGAGTATTCCGCGCGGCGAGCATCGCGTGGCGGTGTTCGGCTACGACCCGTCCCTGGCCGATGCGTCGGCGACCTTGCTCGTCGAACTGCGGGTGCCGTTTTCACACGTCGTTGGGAGCAGCACGCGCCAGACCCTGCCACTGCAGGCCACCGTGCCGCGTGGGTATCGCGTGTACCTCAGTGTCGCGTCCTGCGAGCGGCGACTCGTGGGTTCCACCTACATGCTTTGGGACGGGCAGTCAGATATCGGGACGCCGCGCGAGGTGGTCATGCAGCGCGTGCCCACGCAGGTGCCCTGCGAGCAGCTCTGGGGTCCGGGGACCTCGGGGCCGCCCTAGTGGCTTCTGCGTTGTTGTAGTCACGCGCCGTGTCGCGCACTACACTGCAGGAATGGCGAGGCAGGGATATCGGTGCGCGGTCGCGATTGTCGCGATTGTCGCGGTTCAGGCGCTGGGCTGCGACGCGGCGCGGAACACGGCGGTCGTCGACGACGCCACGCGCGTCCTGGTCTTCTCCCGCACCGTCGGCTTCCGGCACGCGTCGATTCCGGCGGCCCTGGAGACCCTTGAAGCCGTGGGTCGCGCCCACGACGTGGTGGTCGAGGCGACGGAGGATCCGACCTGGTTCAGCGACGCCACGCTGCAGCGCTTCGACGCCGTGGTATTCCTGATGACCACGGGCGACGTGCTTGACGCGGCACAGCAGGCGGCCTTCGAGCGCTTTGTTCGTGCCGGCGGCGGTTTCGTCGGCGTGCACTCGGCCAGCGACACCGAGTATGGCTGGCCGTGGTACGGCGGACTGGTCGGCGCGTATTTCGCCTCGCATCCGGCGGTGCAGGCGGCGACGGTGCTGCGCGTGGACTCGCTGCATCCCTCGGCACTCGGCACGCCGGAGAGCTTCGTGCGCACGGATGAGTGGTACGACTTCGCCGCGCCGCCGGGGCCGTCGGTGACGGTGCTGCTGCGTGTGGACGAGGCCAGCTACAGCGGGGGAGGGATGGGGGCCGTGCATCCGATCGCTTGGGCGCACACGTACGACGGCGGGCGCGCCTGGTACACGGCGATGGGGCACACTGAGGCCTCGTACAGCGAGCCGCTGTTCGTGGCGCAGCTCACGGGTGGGCTGTTGTGGGCGGCGGGGCGGCGATAGCCGCCCCGCTCAAGCTCTAGCCTACATCCCGAAGCAGTAGAACAACCCGTTCCCGCCCGTCGCCTGCAGGTTCGCCTGCCCGCAGCCACGCGAAGGATGCGCGGAGTTCCACGAGTTCGGCCGCGCGCCGCCCCCGTTCTTGTCGTGGTGGCCGACCCAGGCGCTGCCCTCGGCGGCGTTGCTGGTCCAGTTGCCGCAGGTGGAGTCACCGCCCTCGCTGGACAGCGTGCCGTCCGGCAGCGAGCCCGTCAGGATGTCGTGCATGTTCGGCGTGTCGCCACGGCCGTTCACCATCATCCCCTTCTCGTTCAGGCTGCCTTCCTTGCCCAGCTGGTTGTTCTCGCTGTGCAGGTCGGCGACATCCTTGGCGACCATCACGCCCTTGGCATTGAACCAAGGTCCGGCGCCGATGCGGTCGCGGGCGTTCACGGCGCCTTGCCCACCGCTGGCACTGGCGCTGAGGTACGCGCGCCAGGTGCGACGCGCGGCACCGATGTCGGCGGCGAGCTTGGCGCAGTGCGCGTCGGCGCCGGAGAGTCCGCCGAGGTTTGCACCGTCACCGGGGCCGGCGCTGGTGATGAAGAAGCTCATCCGTGGGTCGGGCTGCGCCGACTCGGGTGAAGTCGGGGCCATCACTGCGAGGGAGGCGACGGCAAGGATGGAGAGCGAGGTGGCGCGGGTCATCAGCGGCTCCTAGTGGTGGACTTGGCTCGGGCGGTTTTCTTGGCTGCCGCACGCCTCGGACGCGCGGCGGGCGTGTTGCCACGCTTGGTGGCTGACTTCTTCGCCGCTGGCGTCTTCGCAGCCTTCGACTTGTTGCGCGGGTCGACCTTCGCGTAGGTCTCGAGGTAGTCGTCCACCTTGGCCCGCCGGAACGCCTCGGCGATCACATCCAGCGCGAGATCGTCGAGCGTCTGGAAGCGCAGGCAGCACTTCCCCATGTTGAGCTTCTTGCCGGACTTCGCCCAGGCCTTGCGGAACCACTGCTCGTCGGGCGTGCCATCGGCGTAGACCTGCATCAGGTACAGCGAGACGTAGTTCTTCTGCGAGGCCAGGCAAGCAAAGGGCAGGGGCTGCTTCGGATCGCAATGGTAGCCCGCGGGAAAGACGCGGTGCGGGATGTACCAGCCGATCATCCCGTACTGCATGCCTTCCTCGAGCTTGCCGTCCATGTTGCGCAGGACGACGTCCCGCAGCGCGCTGATGGTGGCGCGCCGGTCGGCTGGCAACTCCTTGAGATACTGCGCGACGGTCTTGGCCTTGCTCTGCATCCAGCGCTCCCGGCAGACGAAGCCCCGAAGTTCGCCCGCGGTGCGCGGGGTGGCAAGCGCGCGTGCAGCCCCGCAGCTTTGGGTGGAATCCCAACACGAGGAGTAGCTGATGATCACACGCAACGCCGACGCCCGATGGGAGGGCGATCTCAAGACGGGCAAGGGTCACATCCGCCTTTCGAGCGGCGCCTTCGAAGGCCCGTTCTCGTTCGGCACGCGCTTCGAGAACGCGCCGGGCACCAATCCCGAGGAACTGCTTGGCGGCGCGCACGCCGCCTGCTTCACGATGGCGCTCAACAACGCCCTGACGATGGCCGGCCTGCCGCCCAAGCAGGTCGCTACCACCGCCTCGGTGCAGATGGATCGCGTGGACGGCAAGATGACCATCGTGGGCATCACGCTGCGCACGCGGGCGAGCATCCCGGGCGCGACGCGGGAGCAGTTCCTGGAGCACGCCGAGAATGCCAAGCGCGACTGCATCGTGTCGCGGGCGCTGGCGCAGGTGCCGATGACGCTGGACGCGGCGCTGGAGTAGCGGCGCCGAAGCGCCCCGTTGGACTAGCAGGCGCGTCGACGGCGAGTCCTGCCGTCGACGCCGCGGCTCAGCGTCGTATGAACCGCGCCCGCTCGACGCCGCCCTGCGAGAGGACGAGCGTGCTGTCCTCCAGCCGGAACCAGCCACCCTCCGTCAGCACCGCTGCGTAGCGTGTTTCGCGGGCGTTGGCCAGCGAGTCGACGCAGAGCCGGCGCGTCATCGCCAGCGCGGCGGGTTGCAGGGCGAGGCCGCGCAGCACGGCGCGGCCGGTGAAGCGGTTGCAGCCGGCATTGCCGAACATCGTCGGCTCGCTGAGCACGAAGCGCAGCGTGGGCTGCAACGAGCGGTCCAGCGCCGGCAGCGCATCGCCGTCGAGCGCGACCAACTGCCAGTCGCCGACGGCCACCAGCGCGCGGACGCGCGAGGCCTCGCAGGCGCTCGTGTGCGGGATGACCGTGAAGGAGTCCACGACGAGCGTCTCGTCGGCACTGCCTTCCTCCATCCCGGCGCGTGCCTCGAGGGCCCCGTGGATCTCCACCAGCACGGAGGCTTCGTTCGACAGCCGCTGGTCGAGATAACTGCGCTGTAGCCGCACGAAGGCGCTGTCTCCAGCCACCGGGAACAGGCGGCCGCTGCGGCACTCAACGAACGTCGCGGCGTCGGCGAAGTAGCGGAACTCGCCGCGCAGGCGCGCCACCCGACCCAACTGCGCGGGCGGCGAGATGCGGCGCAGGGCCAGCGGCGCATCCGTGGTAATGACCGCGCCGCTGCTGTCGCGCGCCTCGATCGTGAGCGCGCCGGTCACCGCGAAGTGGCGCGTGGATTCGCTCCCGGCGTGCAGCCGGAGCTGCGGGACCGAATCCAGTAGGTATTGCCAGCGCCCCACCGTGACAAAGGTGTTGGGTGCCCGCTCACCGACGTAGGTCTCGCGCAGCCGGTACGAGCCATCAGGCTCCAGGATCAGCGTGGTCTCAATCCCCGTGCAGTCGGCGCAGGGCAGTACGCCGCCAAACCCGGCGGGGCGCGTGATCAGCGGCAGCGTGTCGCCGGCGGCCAGCCGCGTGAGCGGCTCACCCGGCGGTATGGCCTCGCCCCCAGCCCCGCAGGCGGCGAGCAGCAACATCGGAACCAGCGACTTTCGCATACCCAAATATCGCACGGGCGCACCTGAAACGAAGCGCGGCGGAAGCAGCAACGCGGGGTCGACCTACCGGAAACGAAGAAGGCGAGGCCGCAGGGCCTCGCCTCCTCCGTCCTTCGTCCTCCGTCGCCCCTACCGCGACATCACATCTCGCTTGGGCCCCATCCCCCGCACATACACATCAAACCACGCATACCAGCGCGCCCACATATCGAGATCGCTCTCGAAGGTCGCCACGCTGTGGTCCTCGTAGTGGTACATGTACAGTGCGGCCGTCTTCCCCAACCCCTGCAACGCCTGCATCATCCGCACCGAGGCCAGTGGCGCCGTGCCGACGTTCTGGTCCTCCGTGGCGTGATAGAGCAGCAACGCGCCGGCGAGCCGCTCCGCACGCAGGAACGGCGACATGTCGAAGTAGACATCCTGCGCCTCGTAGAAGCTGCGGCGCTCGCTCTGGAAGCCGAAGGGCGTCAGCGAACGGTTGTACATGCCGTCCCCCGCGATGCCGGCCTTGAAGTACGGTACCAGCGTCATCGCGTTGGCTGTGCCGAAGGCGCCGTAGCTGTGTCCGCCGATGCCCATCTGGTCGCGCGTGACGAAGCCCGAGTCCACCACGGCGTCGAGCACGGCGTCGAGGTTCTCCGGCAGGTCGCGCGTGAAGTTGTCGTTCATGCGGCCGCTGTCGCCGAAGATCGGGACGTCGGGCGTGATCAGCGCATAGCCGTGGGCCACCCACAGCTCCGTGCTGCTCGCCGGTCGCAACTGTGGCACGGCGGGGAACTCGTTGATGTTCACGCTCCACTTGGAGCGCGCGTAGGCCTGCTCGGTGGCATACTCACGCGGATAGAACCAGATGATGCCAGGCACCGGCGCGCCGGGCCGCCAGCTGCGCGGAAGGACCACGTCCACCCAGACCTTGATGCCGTCGCGCGGACGCGTGACCTGGAAGCGCTTGCGGATCGCACCCGTCACCTCGGGGCCCACGTCCACGGCGTTCGTGAGCTTACGCTCCGTGCCCGCCGCGAGGTCGCGGTACCAGGCGTCCTCGATCGTCGTGGCGGACTGACGGGTCACCACCAGCTGCTGGTAGTCCGCGTCGAGCGCCGTCACGAGGTCTTCATAGGTCGAGGCCGGCGAGTCCAGAAGCCGCGAGCGCTTCGCGTCGGCAATCTCCACGCGATCGAGGAACGGACGCGGCGCGCGGCGATGCCACTCATCGCCGTAGCGGCGGGTGCCGGTCACGAACACCGCAGCGGCATCGCGGCTCATCCGCACCATCACGCTGCCGTCCACGCCGCGGGCGATCTGCAGCGCGCCGCCCGTGCCGACCGTGTCGGCCTGTGCATTGCCGCCGAAGCCGCCGCCGCCAAATCCGCCGAAGCCACCACCTGGCAGCGTGACGCCGCGGCCGAGCGGATACTTCTTCGAGACGTCGGCCACGCGCACGGCTGAGACCTGCCCGCTGTCGTTCACGAAGAACGTGCCCTTGTCCGTGCCCCAGGCCACGCTGGAGAAGCGCGCGCTTCCACTGAACAGCAGCGTGGTATCACCTGCGGCGAATGGCGCGCGCCAGTGCATCCAGCGCACGGCGCTGGCCCGGTTGTTGTCGCCGACGACCGTCTGCAGGTAGGTCAGGCCGCCATCCGGGTGCCAGGCAAAGCTCCGCCGCGAAATGTCCGGCGCCGGATTTCGCGGGCCGTCCTCGACCTCGCCCTCACGCAGGGCCCGTTCGTCGAGCGTCGCGACCACGCGGCCGTTCGTGTCCCAGAGCTGGGTCACAGTGCCGAACTGCGTGTGCGGAACGATGTAGCTGAACGGCTCCACCACCGTCGTGACGCGCAGGTAGCGGCCATCGGGTGAGGCGTCGGCACTGCGGATCATCGCTGGCGAGCCGATGTTGCGGGTGGCGCCGCTGCGGGCATCGACCAGCGCCAGCTGGCCTGTGGTGTGGTACTTGTAGAGCGCCTTGTCGTGCAGGTCCTCGAGCAGCGAGGCGTGCACGCGCTGCGGCTTGGCGACGCCTTCCGTCAGCCGCACCTGTGGTCCGTCCTCGATGCCGTTCGGTCCGTGCGAGGGCGCCGCGCCGCGACCGGCGGGGACCAGCACCACGATCAGCGAGCGGCCGTCGGGCGTGAAGCGCGGCTCGGTCACCAGTGTGGCCAGCATCGCCGTGCGGGTCAGCCGCGTCGAGCGGCCGCTGGCGACGTCGGCGATGTAGAGATGCGTCGCGTCGTTCGTGTGTGCGAGGTAGGCAATGCGATTGCCATCCGGCGACCAGGTCGCGTCGCTGACGCGCATGCCGCTCGGCGTCTCGATGCGTCGCGTCTGCCCCGTGCGCGGATCGGCCAGCTCGATGCCAGTGAACCGTGCGTTGGTGAGGCTCCGCGCCCGGTTGGCATTGGGGTCCACCTGCAGGCCGCCGAGGTAGAGATGCGGACGGCCATACTGCGCGATGCTCCCGCGGCCCGGGCCGGTCAACCGCAGGGCCCAGGCGCCGGTTGAACTCAGCGCATCAAACGAAATGTCGGTGCGCGGCGTAGTGACCATACGCTCCACCGACGCCGGCGGCCGCACGAAGCTCTCGGCGCGCAGTGTGGCCCAAGGGTCTGCGGGATCGTAGGCCTGGGCCGTGGCGGTAAGTGGCAGCGCGGCAGCAAGCGCGACGATGGCAAGCGGGCGAAGGATGCTGGACGTCATGTGGCGCGGGGTAGGTGGCTGGGGAGGGACCGCCGGAGGGGCTCTGTGAGCTGATGCTCCCATACCTACGGCGGGGGAACCGCAGCCGTTGGCACGACGCTTGGTTTGGCACGGAAAGCGAACGCGCACGGCGCAGCCTCTTCCTCGGAGCGATACCATGCCCGTCACAACCGTCGTGGACACCGACCAGCGCTGCGTCTTCATGCGGGTCGAGGGGACCGCCACCGCCGATGAGCTGCGCGCCCACTATGAGAAGATCATCTCCACGCCAGGCTTCGAGCCAGACTTCCACTCCTGCTCCGACTTGCGTGGCGTGACGGCGATGACGGTGCCGACCAGCTCGATGCGCGGCTTCTTCGCGATGTCACCCTACGGCCCCTCCTCGCAGCGGGCCTTCATCCTGACCTCCGAGATGGTGCAGGGGATGATCCGGATGCTCGAACTCAGTTCCGAGGGCCGGCACGGCACCATCGCCGTGTTCGCCGAGCCGCAGGAGGCCTACGACTGGTTGCGGGTCAGCCCACCGCGCGGATGAAGGCGCGCACCGGCGCTGCGTCGCAGGCGCCGACCTTGAGCGGGAACGCGTAGAGCTCACAGGCGCCTTCGTCCACGCCGCGGAGGTCGAGATTCTCGAGCACGAAGGCCCCGCCGCCAAACATCGCGTGGTGCACGGCGAGCGTCTTGCTCTCACGATCGTCCACGCTGGGGCAGTCCACGGCCAGCAGCCGCAGCCCCTCGGCCACCAAAGTCGCGGCAACGCCGGCCTCCAACGCCGGCCATCGGTCAGGAAACACGCCCACCGCCGTGCTTCGTCCCGTCCGGAGCAGTAGCCGCGCCTCGCCGCGGCGCCAGCCGGCGCGCTCCAGAGCATCGAGCGTGATGCCGCTGTCGAGGGCCGAGACGTCCACCACGCGCGCGCGCCCAACGAAGGGCTCCAGTGGCAGCGCGTCGGCGCCGCTGCCGTCCGCCATCACGTGCAATGGCGCGTCGGCGTGCGTGCCCACGTGCGGGCTGGTCTCCCAACGCGAGACGTTCACGCTGGCGCCGTCCGCCATTGCCCAGGCCCAGCCGCAGCTGAACGGCGTGTCGCCCGGCCAGGCCGGCGTGTCGGCGTCGAACGCCACCGAGATGTCGCGGAGGCTATCCGCGTCCATACAGCCGCGACCGGACGGCCCACAGCTCCGGGAAGAAGCGCTGGCTCACGGTCTTGGCCAGGTACTTGGCGCCCAGCGTTCCACCAGTACCACCGGTGTCCGGCCCGATGATGCGTTCCACCAACTGCACGTGCAGGAAGCGCCAGCGCGCAAAGCCCTGCTCGTAGGCCAGCAGCGATTCCGCCAGCATCTGCAACAGGCCGTGGCCCGGCTCCTTGTAGATGCGCTCCAGCGTTACGCCCTGTTGTTCCAGCAACGCGAGGAACAGTGCCTGCAGCGTCGGCCGAGCCAGCGCCCGCTGTACCACCGCCGGCAACTCGCCGTGCTCCTTCAGCGCCGCCATGAAGTGCGGATCGCGCAGGCCGGAGGTTGCCTCGATGGCGCGGAACTGCGCGCTCTGCGAGCCGCTGGAGCTCCCGAGATAGCCCCGGAACTGCGCGAAGCGCTGCGGCGGCAGCGTGTCGAGTGCCGAGAGCTCGTGCGCCACCAGCTCCACCAGCGTGTTGATACGCTGCATGCTCGTGAGCGCACCCTGCGCGTCCCCTGCCTCGAGGCGCGCGATCAACTGGTCGAACTCGTGCAGTAGTACCTTGAACCAGAGCTCGCTGGCCTGGTGCACCACGATGAACAGCAGTTCGTCCGGATGCTCGGGCTGGCTCTGCGGCCGCTGCAGGCCGAGCAGCGTCTCGAGCTCAAGGTACGTCGGATAGGAGAGTTCGCGCGCGCTGCTCAAAACGTGGAGACCTCGAGCGCGAGGAGGTCGTCCACGCGCTGCGTTTCGTAGGTGAAGAAGGGTTCGCCGTAGCGACAGCGGATCAGCGAGCCGTAGTGCGCCGCCTGGTGCCGCACGATGTCATACAGCGGCTCGCCGTTGGGATAAACCTCGCCGGCCCAGGTGGTGCCGTCGAATTGCGAGCCGTAGCACTTGATGGCGGCGAGCTTCGTTTCGAAGGTCGCGCTGATGTCCACCACGAAGCTCGGCTTCACGTGGTCCTCGCGGTAGGCGATCGCGTGCAGGACCTTGAGCGGACGATGTGGCTCGCTGCCGTCGTCGAGCTTGCGGAGCCCGGACACGAAGCAGGCGTCGCGGATCAACTGCGCCGCCACGCGATGGTCAGGATGCCGTCCGCGCGGCGCCGGCGCGATCACCACGCGAGGCCGAAGCGCGCGGATGCGCAGCGCCAGCGCCCGCCGCGTCTCCGGCGTGTTGGTGATCCCGGCGTCGGGCAGCCCGAGGTTCTCTCGATGCGCCACGCCAAGCACCTCTGCCGCCCGCCTCGCTTCCTCACCGCGCAATGCGGCGGAGCCACGCGTACCCATCTCGCCGGCCGTGAGGTCGATGATGCCCGTGCGCACACCGCGACCGGCGTGCAGCGCCAGCGTGCCCCCGCAGGTCAACTCCACGTCATCGCGGTGCGCGGCAATCGCCAGGACGTCCACGGCTTGCGTCATTCCTGCAATCTGCCCGTTGCGGGGAGGGCGGGGAAGGCGTGGGCTCGCATCCCGCGATCCCAGTCGAGCCGCTACCGCTCCTCGCGGGCGAGGCGTAGCATCAGCCTATGTCGCCACGCAAAGCCTCTGTCGCTCCAACGCAGGCACCGCGAGCGCCCTCGGCCGCCGCTGCCCCGCCCTCGGTGCCCGCGACGTTGCGCACGGCGCGATTGCTGCTGCGCCCGTTCCAGCCGGACGACGCCGCCGCCGTCGAGCGCGGGCTCGCCGCGCGCGAGGTCGCCGAGCAGACGCTGACCATCCCGCATCCGTATCCGCCGGGCAGCGCCGCGACTTGGATCGGGAGGCACGCGGAGTGGTACGCAGCCGGCAAGCAAGCCATCTGGGCCATCGTGCATGCCGACATGCTGGTCGGCGCCATCGGCCTCAACATCGTGGCCGCCCACCGACGCGCCGAGGCTGGCTACTGGATCGCCAAGGACGCCTGGGGCCAAGGCATCGCTACCGAAGCCCTGCAGGCCGTGCTCGCCCACGGCTTCGATGGGCTGGGCCTGCATCGCATCGAGGCGATGCACTACGTCGAGAACCCAGCCTCCGGCCGCGTGATGCAGAAGGCTGGGATGCAGCGCGAGGGACGCCTGCGCGACGTGGTGCATCGCGACGGCGTCCCTCGGACCAACGATCTTTACGCGATGCTGGCCAGCGACCCGCGACCGTAGCCGCGGCGGCCCGTTACTCGCGGTTCGGCGGGCCCCGACGGCCCTGACCGGGCTGCGGCATCGCCGCAAGGTTCTTGTCAAACTGCGCCTGCTGCTCGGTCGTGAGCACCGCGCGGATGTCCGCGTGCAGCTTCTGGCGCATCTCCTGCATCTTCTGGCGGTTCGCCGGGTCCTGCATGCCGCCGCCCTGCATCATCGCCATCGTGGCCTCACGGTTCGCCGCCTGCAGCGAATCGACCTTGGCCTTCTGCGCCTCGCTCAGCGTGATATCCTTGAACAGCATCTCGTTCTGGCGCTGCTGCATCATCTGCTGATTGCCCCGTCCCTCGCCCTGCTGCGCGGCCGCCGGCAACGCCACCGTCACCAGCGCCAGCGCCACGACCCAACGAATCGCCCGCATCGTTTCCTCCGAAGTGGTATGCACACAGGGCGGACGCCCCGCGCACACTAAGTAAACGCGCGCCCCGCCCGTTGCGTTAGGTTACGAAGGTCCGAGCGGGGCGCCCCCTGGCCCCATCCCTCCACTGTTCGGAGACAGCCCGATGGTCCTGCGAGCCTTCCGGGCGGCGGCCCTTGCCGCGGCCCTGATGCCCATTGTCGCGTCCGGCCAGCGGCCGGCAGCGCTGCCGCTCAAGCTCGAGCCGCGCCCCACCGTGGGCGCGATCACGCGCGAAGACCTGATGACGCGCCTGTACCAGATCGCGGACGACTCGATGGGTGGGCGCCCCACTGGCTCAGAGGGCCACGTGAAGGTCACGGCGTATATCGCAGCCGAGGCCAAGCGCCTCGGCCTGCTGCCGGGCGGCGATGACGGGAGCTATTTCCAATCGCTGCCCGTGGTCTCGCGCGGCTTCGTGGCCGGGGGCTCGATCCGCGTGGCGGGCAAGCGTTTCGCGCTCGGCAGCGACTTCGGTGGCCTCG
The DNA here is from genome assembly GCA_019637445.1 of Gemmatimonadaceae bacterium. Taxonomy (NCBI): domain Bacteria; kingdom Pseudomonadati; phylum Gemmatimonadota; class Gemmatimonadia; order Gemmatimonadales; family Gemmatimonadaceae; species Gemmatimonadaceae bacterium. The sequence continues at coordinate 448,598 of JAHBVS010000002.1, forward strand.
TGCTGCCGGGGCGCACGCCGGCCGCCAGTGCGGGCGGCAGCATCGTCGTGGGTGGCGTGATGGGCGATACCACGACCTGGATCAGCGCCGAGGAGGCCGCCGGGAAGATCGTGCTACTGAAGGCCAGCCCGCGGGTGGTGACGATGTACCCGCGCGGCTTCTATCCGCCCGTCAGCTCACGCTTCGCGGGCGCCGCCGCCGTGCTGATGGGCGGCTGGGACGCGATGCCAAGCACGCTGCAGGCCGCAACCATGCGACGCGCCATCTCACGCGTGGACGACCAGCCGACGCGTGCGATGCCGCTGGCCCTCATCATCTCCGATGCGATGGCCAAGACGCTGATGGCCGCGGAGGGCCAGCACATCGCGATGGACGTCGCGTACGAACAGGCCGCGGCGCCGGCCCGCAACGTGGTCGCCATCCTGCCCGGCAGCGACCCGCGCCTGCGCGGGCAGTACGTCGCGCTCGGCGCCCACAGCGACCACGACCCGCTGACGGCATGGCCCGTCGACCACGACTCGCTGCGCGCGGCGAACGCCAAGCGCTCGGGCACGTCGCCGACGCTGCTGCCACGGGGCACGTACCCCGCCCGACAGGACTCCATCAAGAACGGCGCGGACGACGACGGCACGGGCACGGTCGCGCTGCTGGAGATCGCCGAGGCGATGGCCACGGCGCCGGTGAAGCCGCGGCGCTCGACACTGTTTGTCTGGCACGTTGCGGAGGAGCTGGGCCTCTGGGGCGCCGAGCACTTCACCTCGCACCCCACGGTGCCACTGGACAGCGTGGTCGCCCAGCTCAACATGGATATGATCGGCCGCGGCGGCGTCGGCGACATCGAGAACGGTGGACCGCAGTTCCTGCTGCTCGTCGGCTCGCGCCGGCTCTCGAAGGAGCTCGGCGATGTGCTCGAGTCGGTCAACGCGGCGCGCGACTTCTCGTTCAAGTTCGACTACAGCTGGGACGCCGACGGGCACCCGCAGCGCATCTACTGCCGCTCGGACCACGCGCTGTACGCGCGGCAGGGCATCCCGGTGACGTTCTTCTTCACCGGCCTGCACCTCGACTACCACCAGGTCACGGACGAGCCGCAGTACATCGACTACGACAAGCTCTACCACGTGGCCGGCCTGGTGCTCGACGCGGCGCGCGAGCTGGGGAACCGCGATCAGCGGCCGCGGTTGGACGGGCCGAAGCCCTCACCCAACGCGGCCTGTCGGCAGTAGACGGCTAGCGGCGGCGTGCGGAATCGCCGCGGCTCGTAGCGGCGGCGGCTAGCGCCGCCGCCGGCGTCGCCGTCCGCCGGAACTGGCGCCTGCTCCGCTGCGCTCGCCGCCGGCGGACCGCTGGGCGCCGTCGGTGGGGCGGGCGCGGTCGCCACCGGCAGAGCGTCTCGCGCCCTCGGTCTGCGCCATCGCCGCCTTCCGCTCCAACTTGGCCTTGGCGCGCGCCCGCTCCTCCGCCTTCCGCGCGCGGATGGCCGCGATGCGCTCGGCCAACGGCACCTCAAAGCGTTCGACCGGACGGTGCGCGTAGTCGAAGCCCGGCAACGTGCGCCGCGGCAGCTTCTTGCCGATGGCCCGCTCGATGGCCCGGAGATCCTGCTCTTCCTCCGGCGACACCAGCGTGAAGGCCTCGCCCGTCGCCTCGGCGCGCGCCGTGCGGCCCACGCGGTGGATGTAGTCCTCGGGCAGGTGCGGCACGTCGAAGTTCACCACGTGCTCCAGCGCCTCGACGTCGATGCCGCGGGCCACGATGTCCGTGGCGACCAGCACGCGCAGCTTGCCGGACTTGAAGCCGGCGAGGGCCTCGGTGCGCTGGGACTGGCTACGGTTGCCGTGGATGCGTGCGCTCGGCACGCCGGCCTTGGCGAGGATCTCGGCCAGACGGTTCGCGCGGTGCTTGGTGCGCGTGAAGCAGATGACGTTGCCGACGATGTCCTCGCGCAGCATCGCGAGGAAGAGATCGGCCTTGAGCGCCTCGGAGACCGGCCACAGCGCCTGCTCAATGCCCACGGCCGGCTTGGCCACGCGCTCCACGTTCAAGCGCGCGGGGTCCTGCAGCATCTGCCGTGAGAGCTCCACGATCGGCGCCGGCAGCGTGGCGCTGAAGAAGAGCGTTTGCCGCTTGGCGGGCAGCTGCCGCAGCACCTGCTTGATGGCCGGCAGGAAGCCCATGTCGAGCATGCGGTCGGCCTCGTCGAGCACAAGGATCTCGAGCGCCGAGAAGTCGACGTAGCGGCCGGGCTGGGCGAGGTGGTCGAGCAGGCGGCCCGGCGTGGCGACGATGAGGTCCACGCGCTGGCGGAAGGCCTGCTCCTGCGGGTTCATGCCAACGCCGCCGAACACGGCCGCACTCTTGAGCGGCGTGTGCTTGGCCAGGGCCACGAACTCCTCGTGGACCTGCGCGGCCAGCTCACGGGTGGGGACGAGCACCAGCGCGCGCGTGGCGCGCTTCGGGGCGGCGAGCAGCCGGTGCAGGGTGGGGAGCAGGAACGCCGCCGTCTTGCCGCTGCCGGTCATCGCACAGGCGAGGACGTCCCGGCCCTCGCGGGCAGGGGGGATGGCGTCAGTCTGGATGGGGGTGGGCTTGGCCCACTGGAGATCGTCGGTCGCGCGCACGAGAGGCGCCGCGATACCGAGTGCTGCAAAGGACATCTGGAATTCGGAAATCAGGTGACGTGCGGGGTGGCACGTTGCAGGAAAGCTACACGGTATCAGATTCCCCTCATAGGCTTTCCCTCGAATTCCCCTGCCGCGCCCCATGCAGACCATCCCGCTCGACCAGTACCGCCGACTGCCCGAAGTGGACATGCTCGCGCGCGCGCGCGAGTTCTCCGACGAACTGCGCCGCCGCCGCACGGTGCGGGACTTCTCCGACGAGCCCGTGCCGCGCAGTATCCTCGAGCCTTGCCTGATGGCCGCCGGCAGCGCGCCCAACGGGGCCAATCTGCAGCCCTGGCACTTCGTCGCCGTCTCCGATCCGGAGGTCAAGCGCGAGATCCGCGAGGCCGCGGAGGAGGAGGAGCGCGCCTTTTACAGCGGTCGTGCCACCACGGACTGGCTGGAGGACCTCGCCCATCTCGGGACCGACGAGCACAAGCCCTTCCTGCAGCGGGCGCCGTGGCTGATCGCCATCTTCGCCCAGCGCTGGCGGGCGCAGGAGGACGGCTCGCGCCGCGTGAACTACTACGTGCCGGAGTCGGTGGGCATTGCGACAGGATTTCTGATTGCGGCGCTGCATCACGCCGGCTTGGCGACGCTCACGCACACGCCGAGCCCGATGAACTTCCTGAACCGCATCCTCGAACGGCCGGCGTCGGAGAAGCCGTTCCTATTGCTGGTGGTCGGCTATCCGGCGGCGAATGCGCGGGTGCCGCAGATCACGAAGAAGACGCTGGACGAGATCGCGACGTTCCGCTGAGCCGCTGCGCGGCGTGGGCCCTCCGCCGCCCACGCCGCCGCCCACGGAACCGCGATCTACTCGTAGCGCAGCGCCTCGATCGGGTCGAGCCGCGCCGCGCGCTGCGCCGGCAGCACGCCGAAGATGACGCCGATCAGCACCGAGACCACCACGGCCACGGCGGTCAAGCCCAGCGGCGGCGACGCGCTGATGCCAAGCAGGCGCGTCACCAGCTGGCCGGCGCCGAGCCCGGCCACGATGCCGATCGCCCCGCCGATTCCGGTCAGCGTGGACGCCTCGATGAGGAACTGCACGAGGATGTCGCCGCGCGTCGCGCCGAGCGCCTTGCGCACGCCGATCTCCCGGGTGCGGTCCGTGACGGACACCATCATGATGGCCATCACGCCGATGCCGCCCACCAGCAGGGCCACGCTCGCCAGCACCAGCATCACCACGAAGAACACGCCGGTGAGTTGGTTGAACACGTCCAGGATCTGGTCCGAGCTCACGAGGTCGAAGCTGTTGCGCTGCGCCGGCCGCAAGCGCCGCAACTCGCGCAGTGCGATCGTCACGGCCTCCTCTGCGTCCTCCACCGTGACGCCGTCGCGCGGCCGCACGGGAATCCACAGCGCATTCGTGCGGTCGATGCGGTAGCCAGCGTCGAGCATCCGGAAGGGAATGACGGCGCCCGTCTCTGAACCTGGTGGCGCGAAGATGTTCTCCGGCGGCACGTAGAGCCCAATCACTTCCGCTGGCCGGCCGCCGACTTGGATGGTCTTGCCGAGGATGGACTCGCGGCCGAACAGGCGGCGCGCCAGCGCGTCATCAATCACCGCGACCGCCGCGCCACTCGAGAGCTCCGCGCGCGTGAACCAGCGCCCCTCGCTCAGTTCGCCGCCTTGGATCAGCGTGAATCCGTCATCGGCCCCGAAGATCGCCGTCGGTTGCGTCCGTTCGCCGCGATACGACAGTCGCGAGATGGTCTGCCCCCAGATCCCGGCATAGGCGATCTCGGGCAGTCGCTTGATCAACTCGGCCTCCTCCTCCTCGAGGTCGGGCCGGATCCGCACCCAGGCGGGCGGGTTGTCCGGGTTGATGGGCGTACTCGAGTACGCCTTCATCACGTAGAAGGTCGTCGGGCCGGCGATCTCCACCGTACGGATGATCTGCGACTTCAGGCCTTCCACCAACGAGGCCATCGTCATCACGGTCGCCACGCCGATCACCACGCCCAGGATCGTGAGCGCGCTGCGCAGCTTGGACACCCGCAGCGTGTCCATCGCAATCGCGAGATTCTCGCGATATTGGTCGAGGACGCGGAGGACGCGCACGCTCACTCCGCCCGCATCGCCGTGACCGGATCCAGGCGCGCGGCACGGCGCGCGGGATACACCCCGAAGACCACGCCGATGCCGGCCCCCAGCGCCAAGGCCACCGCCACCGACCACCAGGTGATGCGCGCGGGCAGGGGACTGACCAGCGATACCAGGAACGCGAAGGCCCAGCCCGAGAACACGCCCATCAGGCCACCCAACGCGCTCAAGGCAATCGTCTCGGCGAGGAACTGCCGCTCGATGTCCCGCGAGCGCGCGCCCATCGCCTTGCGGATGCCGATCTCGCGCGTGCGCTCGTTCACGGCCATCAGCATGATGTTCATGATCACGATGCCGCCGACGACGATGCCGATGGCGACGACCGCCGGGATGACGGCGAACAGCACCTTGGTCAGGTTGCGCCAGAAATCCACCAGGGCGTCCGCGGTCTCCACCGAGAAGTCATTCTCCTCGAGCGGGCGCAGCCCGTGTGACAGCCGCATCGCCTCTTCGGCGCGCGCCATCGCCGGTGCGACGTCCTCGGCCTCGCGCATCTTCACCGAGATCGTCGTCGTGAGCCGACGGCCGTAGCGCATCTCGAAGCGCGAGATGGGGATCAGCGCGAAGGCATCGAACGACTGGCCCAGCACGCGGCCCTTGGCCTCGTTGACGCCGATCACCGTGAAGCGCTCGCCGGCCACGCGGATCTCCTGGCCGATCGGGTCCACCGACTCGAAGAGCTTCTCCGCCACCTCGCTGCCGAGCACGACCACGGGCATCCGAGCGGACACATCCACGGCCGAGAGCGCCCGGCCGCGGGCAATGCGATAGTCCTGCACGACCTGGTACTCCGGCGTGATGCCAAAGACCAGCACGCTGCCGATCGTCCGTCCGCGCCAGATCACATCGGTGCTCGGCGTCGGCCAGCCCGACTGCATCGAGATGGCCTCGGCGTCGGGGATGGCCGCGCGCACGGCGTCGACGTCGCGCGTGCTGATGCGCGGCCGGCGCTGGACCTTGGCCCACTGGTCGTCGTTGAATGGCCCGATCTGGATCGGGGTGCGCCGCACCTGGAACGCGTTGGCGCCCACTACCGCGCCCGCGATGTTGTCCTTCACGTAGGCGTTCATCCCTTGGATGATCGCCACGACGGCAATCAGGAAGGCAACCGAGACGATGATGCCGAGCAGCGTGAAGAAGCTGCGCAGCTTGTTGCCGACGATCTGTGCGAACGCGATGCCGAGGACGTCGAGGGGGCGCACCCCTGCAACTTACAAGGCGGTCGCGTCCTCGCGCTCACGGACGGCGTCCAACAGCTCCTCGAGCTTGCGGATCAGGTCATCCGGTGTGAACGGCTTCGCGATGAAGCCGGAGTCCTCGAGTTCGCCGCTCTGGATGGCGGCGTTGGCGGTGTAGCCCGACATGAACAGCACGGGCAGGCCGGGGATGCGCTTTCGCATCGCCCGCGCCAGCTCGACGCCCCCCATCTCCGGCATCACTACGTCGGTCAACAGGGCGTCCACCGGCGTGTCGAGGCGCTCCGCCATCGCCAGTGCGTCGTTGCCGTTCACGGCGGCGTGCACGCGATACCCGCGCGCGGTCAGCATGCGCAACAGCAGGGTGCGAATGGCCGACTCGTCCTCGGCGAGCAGCACCGTGGCGCCCGTGGGCTCGGCAACTTGGCGGCGTCCCGCAGCCGGCGAACCGCGCCCACCCGCGGGCAACACGATGCGGAACGTCGACCCCTTGCCCGGTGCGCTCTGCACGGCAATCGCACCGCCGGCATTGCGCACGATGCCGTAGCAGACGGCCAGACCGAGACCCGTGCCCTCGCCCACGCGCTTGGTGGTGAAGAAGGGTTCGAACACGCGCTCCACCGTCTTCGCGTCCATCCCCATGCCGGTGTCCGTCACGGCCAGTTCGACGTACTTACCCGCCGACAGCGACGGGAAGTCGGCGGCCGGCGTGCTGCCGACAGTGCGGCGCGCGCCACGAATTGTGATGGTGCCCCCGTCGGGCATCGCGTCGCGCGCATTCACGATCAGGTTCACCAGCAGCTGCTCCAGCTGGCCGGCGCCGAGCCGCACAGTGCCCAGTTCCGGCTCCAGCGCGAAGGACAGATTGATCTCGGGACCAATGAGCCGGCGCAGCATGCTCTCGGCGTCGCGGGCGCGGGCCGCCACGTCCACCGCCATCGTCTCCACGACCTGCCGCCGGGCGAAGGTCAGCAACTGCTTCGTGAGATCTGCCGCCCGCAGGGCCGCCTGCTCGGCTTCCGCCAGCGCCTCGTCCATCGAGGACCCGGTCTCGAGTTCCGAACGGCAGGCCTCGAGGTTGCCGAGGATCGCGGTCAGGATGTTGTTGAAGTCGTGGGCCACGCCGCCGGCCAGCTGACCGATCGAGTCCATCCGCTGTGCCCGCTCCAGCGCTTGCTCCAGGCCGCGACGCTCCTGCGCGTCAAACGCGCGCGAGGCGAGGTCGGCGGCGCTGGCGAGGAATGCCGTCTCCTCCGCCGACCAGCGGCGGCTCGCGTCACGGGCCTCCACGATGAGGGCGCCGATCTCGCGGCCGGCCGAGGTGATGGCCACCTTGTGCGCCCCGGTTCCCGCCAGCTCCTCGCGGGGATGCCGTCCGGGCCGCGCCGTGTGCGCTGCCGCTGCCGCATCGTACTGCGTGACTGGGCGGATCTCGTCCTGCACCGTCTGCCAGGCCGTGCAACGATCGGCCTCGAGCGCCGTCGCCACGAATCGCGTGAGTGCCTGCATCGCGCGCCCCACCTCGCCCGACCCCAGGGCCTCCGCCTCCTCGGCCGCAAAGGTGCGCAGGCGGTTGTCGAGCTCGCGCACGCGCTGGCGCACGCCGGCATCCTCGGACACGAGGATGAACACCGGGGTGTCACCGCCGGCCGAGTACTGCAGCGCCACCTCCGCCGGCCGGATGGACCCGTCGTGCCGGCGCAGCCAGATGGTGAGCAGGGCGCGATCCTGCGGGCTGGCCCGCAACTGCGCGAGGATCGTGGCCAGCCGCGCATCCTCGAGGCCCGCGATGAGGTCGTCCAGGCGCAGCCGGGCGATCTCGTCCGGGGTGTAGCCGAGGGCCACGCAGAGCCCGCGGTTGGCCTGCAGCACGCCCAGCGTCTGTGCATCGAACACGCCGATCTCGCTGGACGACTCGTCCAGCACGCGTCCGAAGCGCTCGGTGAGGGACTCACGCGCCCGCGTCTCCTCCGCCGCCCGATCGCGGAGCACGCCGGTCATGTCGTTGACGTGCGAGGCCAGCAAGCCGAGTTCGTCGCTGCCGCGCACGGGGATCTCGGTGTCCAGGTCTCCTGCGATGATGCGCTGCACGCCGCGCTCGAGGGCGCGGATGGGCAGGTAGAAGCGGCGGCGAACCAGCAGGACGCCCGACGCGAGCAGGAGCAGGCCGAGCACGACCCAGGCCTGGGACCAGCGCTCCAGGGTCTCGAGGCGACCCAGTAGGCGCTCTTGGCGTCCGAGCACCTCCAGCATCGCGGTGCGCTGCGCCACCGACAAGTGCATGGTGGCCGAATCGGTCGCGGCATTGGCGGAACGCAGCGCCAGGACGGCCGGCGGCATCGTGCCGTTCTCGATGTAGCGGATGGCGTCCGAGACCAAGACGGCGGCCTGGGTCTCGCGCGCGATCGCCTGCGCCAGCTCCAGGCGCATCTGCAGCGGGATGTCGGCGCGCTCGATGCTGGCCCGCGACGCGCTGGCCTCCTCGATCAGTCGCGTGACGATCCGGCGAATCGAGTCCAGCGACGGCTCGATCGGCACGGGCGGTGGAGTGGCCACCACGTGCAGCACGGCCATTCGCCGTGCGTACAGGGAGCGCTGCACACGCTCCATCGACTGGTCGTGGTCGAGCAGGATGTCCGAGGTCGCACCACTCAGCGACTGTGCGGCGGGCCGCAGCAGCACGACCACCTGGACCGTCAGCGCGCTGACGTAGGCGATGGCGATGACGCCCATGCCGACCAGGAGGCCGCGCAGGGAGATCGAGGCGCGACGCTCGCTCATCGCGCCCCCAGCAAGATCGACTCGCCGTTCCGGACCTGCGTCATCAGCAAGGGGCGCTGGATGCCGGGCACGAAGGCGATCGGGCCGGTGATGCCCTGGAACGGCTCGCGGGTCACGCCGAGCGAACGCAGGTACGCGAGCACGGCCTCCCGCGACCGACCGCCTTCGCGAATCGCCGTCGCTGCGAGGACCGCTGCGTCACGGAACACGGCATCGCCGTGGCGCGGCGTCAGTCCCGTGGCCGCGCGGAATCGCGCCGTGAATGCTTGGGACGCGGAGTCCGCCTGCGACGGGTGCCAGAAGGCCACGAGGAAGAGACGTTCCGTGGCCGGCCCCCAGTTGCGGATGACCGCCTCGTCCACATAGACGCCGTCGCCGGCGAGCAAGTGCAGCGCCGGCAGCTCCTGGCGGAGGGCGCGGGCCGCGCAGACCGCCTCCTGCGTCCGCGAGGCCAGCACGACCACGTCCAGCGGTCCCTGGCGCTTCAGGGACTGGGCGATCGTGGCGTAGTAGGCCGGGCCATCCACGCCGGTGCAGGCGCGCCAGGTGGAGAGCGGGACTCGCGCGACCTCCTCGATGCCACGCGCGTGGAACTCCGCGGCAGTGCCGGCCGCGAGGCCGATGCCGTACTCGTCCGCCACGTAGATGATCGCCGCCCGCCGCGCCCGTAGCGCCGAATCCGCGAACGCGGCGATGAACGCGCCCTGTACCGAATCGTTCGGCGAGATCGGCAGGGTCGTGTGGCCCGCCGTCGCCAGCGCCCGACTCGTGGCGGTCGGCACCAAGTCGGCCAGTCCCGCGGCCTCGTAGAGCGGTGCCACCTGCAGCGCCTCCCGGCTTCCGCCCGGTCCGACCACCGCCAGCACCTCTGGGTTGTCCACCAGCCACGCCGCGCGGGCCACCTCGGCCGGCAACACAGCGGCGGCGAAGACCTTGAACCCGCCTTCCGGCGAGATGAGCAGTCGCACCGAGTCCGCGCCGGCACCGCCGGCGAGGTCCACCTCCTCCTGCAGTACGCTGTCGACTGGCGACGGGCCGAACGTATAGGTGAATCCCACGGCAGGCACGCCCGCGGCTTCCCCGCAACCCAATGCCACAGTGAGCAAGGGGACGCCGAGCAGGCGATTCAGGAGGGAGATCCGGTCCCGCATCACTCTAAAGTATCGGATACGGACCGGTCCGGCGTGATGCGGCGGGCTTTGGGCCCCGCGGGGACCTCGCGGCCGATCTACTCGTGCCGCAGCGCCTCGACCGGATCCAGCCGCGACGCGCGCGTGGCGGGCAGCATCCCGAAGACGATGCCCGTGGCAGCCGCGCCCAACAGCGAAGCGATGATCGCCCCCACCGGCACCGAGGCCGGCACCGTCGTGTTCGCCCGGATCACCCAGGCCAGCGCCGAGCCCAGCAACAGCCCGATCAAGGCACCCAGCGAGGTCAGCGTCGCTGCCTCCACCAGGAACTGCCAGAGAATGATCCCGCGCGTGGCCCCGAGCGCCTTTCGGACGCCGATCTCGCGCGTCCGCTCGGTGACGGAAATCATCATGATCGCGACCACGCCCACGCCGCCCACGAGCAGGCCGACCGCCGAGAGCCCGAGGCCGACCATGAAGATGGCGCCGAAGAGCTGGTCGAAGACCTCCATCATCCGGTCCTGGCCCACGAGGAAGAACGAGTTGGGCTGGCTGGGGCGCAGGCCGCGCATCCCGCGCAGCGTCGCCGTCACCGCGTCCATCGCGTCGTCGCGGCTCACGTCGGCCTTGGGCTTCACCATCACCATGAAGGAGCGGCGCCAGACGTCCATCTTCCGCCACGCCGTCATCATCGGCATCACCATGCGCGGCGTATCGGGGCCGCGCCCGTCCAGCGACTTGAGGAAGCCGGCCTTTGTGTGGTAGACACCGATCACGAGGAACCGCCGCCCACCAACGTCGATCTCCTTGCCGATCGGATCCGACTCGAGGAACAGCTCGTCCGCGAGCTTCTTGTTCAGCAGCACGACCTGCGCGGCGCCATCGTGCTCGGCGCCCGTAAACGTACGCCCCGGATCCACGTCCGCCTGGTCCGTCTCGATCCACTCCGGCGTCTGGGCGTCATAGCCCACGTTCTTCACGATGCGGTCGCGGTAGGTCACCGTGCCCTGGCCGAAGAGCCAGCCCATCGCGTTCTCCACCTCGGGCAGTTCCCGCACCGCCTTCCACTCCTCGAGCGAGACGCCGGGGAAGCGGCGCTCGGGGCAGTCATCGGTGGTGGGGTTGCAGGCGCTGAAGCCAGGGTTGCGGCGACGGATCTGGAACGTGGCCGTGCCGAACTCGTCCATGTCCGACTGGAATGACTGCCGGATGCCGTGCACGGTGGCGCCCATCGCCACGACGACGAACACACCCACTGCCACGCCGGAGATGGTCAGGGCCGCGCGTACCTTGTTGGCGCGCAGCGAGTCGAGGGCCATCAACATGCCCTCGAAGGTCATCTGCAGGCGGTCCCAGAGTCTCACGGCCTATTCCTGGCGAAGGGCGGCGATGGGGTCGAGCTTGGACGCGCGGCTGGCGGGATAGATCCCGGCGGCGATGCCGACGCCCGCGCCCACGACCAACGCAAATACCAGCGACCACGGCGCCACGCTGGCCGGCAGCGGCGTCACGGCGGCAATCAACTGCGCCATCCCGATGCCCAGCGAGGCACCGATGGCCGCGCCGATGACAGACAGCGTGGCGGCCTCGACCAGGAACTGCGAGATGATGTCCCGCCGCTTGGCACCCAGCGCCTTCCGCACGCCGATCTCCCGCGTGCGCTCGGCCACCGCCACCAGCATGATGTTCATGATCACCAGCGCGCCGACCACCAGCCCGATGGCCGGCAGGGCGGTGCCGAAGAGGATCAGCTTGCCCTTGAGCTCGTCGAAGAAGCTGAGGGCAGCGTCCGAGGTCTCGAGCGCGAAATCGTCCTCGTCACCCGGCCCCAGCCGGCGGAAGCCACGCATCGAGCTGCGCACCTGCTCCATGCCGTCATCGAGGATCTCGCGCGTCGGCGCCTGCACCGTGATGCGGCCGATGTCGCCGCGCGGGCGGATGCTGCGCGACATCGGGGAGGTGTAGGGCGCGATCGCCAAACGGTCCATCGAGAAGCCAAACACCGAGCCCTGCGGCTCGATGACGCCAATCACCTGATACATCTGCCCGGCAATGCGCAGGTCGCGGCCCACGGGGTCGAGGTTGGGCCAGTAGTACTTGGCCACCTCATCGCCGATGACCACGACCTTGGCGCCGGCGGCCACGTCCTGCGGGCCAAAGGCGCGCCCGTTGGTGATGCCGAACTTCTTGATGTCGAAGTACGATGCGTCCGTCGCCACCGCCTGTACGTCGCGCGGCCGGATGCCCGGCACGAAGGCCGAACGGAAGGTCTCGTTCACCCGCGCCACGCGGAACGACGGGCCGAGGGCCGTGCGCACGATGTCCGCGTCGCGGTCGTAGATGCGCGGCCGCCGCAGGTAGGCCCGCCACTCGTCGTCCGACTCGTTCGGCGTGAAGTTGGGCCAGCGCCGCACGTCGAAGGTGTTCACGCCGATGATCTTCGCCGCGAAGTCGTTCTCGACGTAGTCGCTCATCCCCTCGACGATCGACACCACGGCGATGAGGAACATCACGCCGATCATCACGCCCGTGAGCGTGAAGAAGCTCTTCAGCTTCTGCACGCGGATGGTCTGCAGGGCGAGACGGATGGCTTCGAAAAAGGGCATCGGGAGGTGTTACTCGTGCCGGAGGGCTTCGACCGGATCCAGGCGCGCGGCACGCGCGGCCGGGATCATTCCGAAGAGGATGCCGGTGACGCAGGACGCCAGGAGCGCGGCGACCACAGCACCCGGCGGGATGCTGGCGTTGATCGGCGTGCCGGCGCGGATGAGCGTGCTCACCACCCAGCCGAAGGCCAGCCCGGCAAGCGCGCCGATGCCGGTCAGGGTCACGGCCTCGATGAGAAATTGCCAGAGGATCGTCGTGCGCGTGGCGCCCAGCGCCTTGCGCACGCCGATCTCCCGCGTCCGCTCGGTGACCGAGATCATCATGATGGCCACCACGCCCACGCCGCCGACGATCAGGCCGACCGCCGAGAGCGCGATCATCACGAGGAAGAACATGCCGAAGATCTTGTCGTAGGTCTCCAGCAGCTGGTCCTGCGTGAGGATGGCGAAGTTGCTCTCCTGCGAGGGCCGCAGGCCACGCGCGGCGCGCAGCGTCACCGTCACCTCGTCCACCATCTCGTCGCGCGAGACGTCGGCCCGCGGCTTCACGACCAGGCTCATGTCACTGCGGCGCACGTTCAAGGCGCGCTGCAGCGTCGTCACCGGCATCACGCCCTTGGGGCGGTCACCGCCGGAGAGAAAGCTGGCGTTGTCCTTGTAGATGCCGATCACGGTGAACTGCGTGCCGTTGATCGAGATCGTCTTGTCCAGCGGGTCCAGCTCCCCGAAGAGGCGCTCGGCGGCCGTGGTGTTCAGCACCACCACGCGGGCCGCCCCACGTACTTCCTGCTCGGTGAACACGCGGCTGCCAGGCTGCATCTCGGGCGCGCCGAACTGTGCCCAGTTCGCCGTATACGCCTCGATCGGCGCGCTGGCCAGCGAGCGGTCGCGGTACTTGAAGGCACCGCTCCAGTCCATGCGCACGCCGACGGCGGCCGCCGAAGGCAGGGCCTGCAGCCGCTCGACCTCGGCCCAGGAGAGGGGCGGGTTGCGCAGCCACTTGCAGGTGTCGTCCGAGCCGTCGCAGGCCTCGAAGCTGATCGGATAGCGCGAGACGAAGAACGTGGTCGGTCCCGTGGACTCGAAGTCCTGCGCCACGCTCTGGTTGATGCCGTGCACGGCCGCCGAGATGACGACCACCACGAAGACGCCCACCGCGACGCCGAGGATGGTCAGGCCAGCGCGCACCTTGTTGCCGACGATCGACTCGAGGGCGATACGCACGCCCTCGGTCAGGTTATAGAGGCGGGAACTCAGGCCGCTCATCGCATCACTCCTGGCGCAGGGCGACGACCGGGTCCAGCCGCGACGCGCGGCTCGCCGGGTACACGCCCGAGACGATGCCAACCCCCATCCCGACGCCGACTCCGACGATGATGGACCAGGGTGCGACGCTGGCCGGCAGCGGCGTGGCCGCCGCAATGGCCTGCGCGAAGCCGATGCCCAGTGCGATCCCAAGGCCGGCGCCGACCGTGCTCAGGGTGGTGGATTCCACGAGGAACTGCGCGAGGATGTCGCGCCGCTTGGCGCCCAGCGCCTTCCGGATGCCGATCTCGCGCGTCCGTTCGGCGACGGCCACCAGCATGATGTTCATGATGACGATGGCGCCAACCACGAGGCCGATGGCGGGCAGGGCCACGCCGGCGACCACGAGATAGCCCTGGAGCTTGTTCCAGAACTCGAGTGCGCTGTCCGAGGTCTGCATCGCGAAGTTGTCCGCCTCGGCCGGCCGCAGGCCGCGGCGCGTGCGCATGACGGCGCGCACATTCTCCTTGGCCTCTGTCAGGACATCCTGGTTCTCGGCCTGGATCACCACCGCGTCGATCTGGTGGGGCAGCGGGTTGAGCAGTTTGCGAATCGGCGAGCGCCACGGGGCAATCACGAAGTTGTCGAACGAGATGCCAAAGGCGCTGCCCCGCGTGTCGGTCACGCCAATGACGCGATACGGGGTGGAGCCAATCCGGAGCTCGCGGCCGATGGGGTCGAGGCCGGGGAAGGCGCGCTCGACCATGTCGGGGCCGAGGATGACGACGTTCTCACCCTGCGACAGTTCCTGCTGCGTGAACTGGCGTCCGTCCTTGAGGTCCAGGCGCTTGATGGTGAACCAGTCGCCGTCCACACCGATGGCCCGCGTCTGCCGCGGACGGGCGTAGCGCGACACGGCCGTGACGCCGGCCTCGGACTCCTGGGCCCAGCGCGTGCCCTCGGGCAGCGCCTCGACCACCGGCCGCAGGTCGGCGATGGTCATGCGCGGCCGCCGCCGCCAGGACTCCCATTCGGCGCGGTCCACGTCGCCCAGCTGGATGTTCGGCGCACGACGCAGCTCGAAGGAGTTCACGGCAATCAGCTTGCCGACGAGGTCCTCCTTCATGTAGCGCCCCATCCCCTCGATGATCGAGACGACGGTGATGAGGAACATCACGCCGATGCAGACGCCCGCCAGCGTGAAGAAGCTCTTGAGCTTCTGGACGCGGATGGTGGCGAGGGCGAGCCGGACGGCTTCGAAGAGCGGCATGGATCTCGGGTTGTGCTGGCGTCCGGCAGGGCAGGCGGGGCGGCCGGGGCCGCCCCGCCGCCACTTACAGCTGGATGCCGAGCTTCTCGGTGAAGACCTCGCGGCGCTCGTCGCTGGCAATCGTGCCGTCGCGCAGCACGACCACGCGGCGCGCATGCGCGGCGATGTCGGGTTCGTGGGTGACCATGATGACCGTCTGGCCGGTGTCCGCGAGGTTCTCGAACACGCGCATGATCTCCTCGGAGGTCTGCGAGTCGAGGTTACCCGTCGGCTCGTCGGCCAGGAGGATGGACGGCCGGTTCACCAGCGCACGGGCAATCGCCACACGCTGACGCTGACCGCCGGAGAGCTCGTTCGGCCGGTGATGCACGCGCTGGCCCAGCTGCACCTTCTCCAGGGCCTCCATCGCGCGCTCCTTGCGCTCGCTGGCCGAGATGCCGGCGTAGACCAGCGGCAGCTCGACGTTGGCCAGCGCCGTGGCACGGGGGAGCAGGTTGAACGTCTGGAAGACGAACCCGATCTCCTTGTTGCGCACGCGGGCGAGCTCGTCGTCCTTCATCGTCGAGACGAGCTGGCCGTTGAGCCAGTACTCGCCGGCGTTGGGCGTGTCCAGGCAGCCGATGATGTTCATCAGCGTGGACTTGCCCGAGCCGGACGGGCCCATGATGGCCACGTATTCGTTGCGGCGGACGGCGAGGTCCACGCCGCGGAGGGCGCGGACGATCTCGCCGCCCATGTCATACTCGCGCTTCAGGCCGCGGGTGACGATCACCCAGTCGCTGCCCGGCGCGTTGCCGGCGGACTGCGTGACGATCTGGCGTTCGGCGGTGGTGCTGATGGGGGCTTCGTCGGTCTCGTGGCTCACTTACTTGCCCTCCTCGGGCTTCTTGGCGTCAGGCGTTTCGCGGACGAGCTGTCCGTCCTTCAACTCGCGGATCGCCTGGTAGGTGCCTGCCACGATGCGCTCGCCCGGCTCCAGCCCGGAGAGGACCTCGAAGTGCTTCTCGCCAGCGATCCCCACCTTTACGGGGCGGAACGTGACTTTGTTGTCCGCGCCGACAATGAACACGCCCTCGACGTCGCGCTTGCCGACCTCGGGTGCCGCCGTCCCCGTTGAGGGCGGGGCGTCGGTCTGCTTGAGGGCCTCGTTCTCGCGCACCGTCAGCGCGATGATCGGGATCGAGAGCACCTGCGTGCGGGTGTCCGTGATGATCTTGGCCGTGGACGAGAAGTCCGGGCGGGTGTCCGCCGGGGCATTCAGGATGCGCACGGTCACGAGGTAGTCGATGGCCTGGTCGGCGCTGCCGGCGGCCGCACGGGCCACCGAGCTGTTGGAGATCTCCGTCACCCGGCCCACGAAGGTCGTGTCCGGGAAGGCGTCGATCTGCACGACGGCCGAGTCGCCGACGCTGATGCGCGAGACGTCGGTCTCGTCGACCTTCACCTCGGTCTCCAGCACGCTCATGTCCGAGATCGTGAGCAGGATGGCCGCATCACGGTTCAGCGTGCCCATGATGGCCGTCTCGCCCACCTCGACGTTGAGCCGCGTCACGCGGCCCGTCATCGGGGCGTAGATGGTCGTGCGCGAGAGCTGCCAGTTGGCATCCTTGAGGCTGGCTTCCGACTGCTTGACGTTCTCCTCGGCGGCGGTCACCAGCGCCTGGTTCACGTCCAGCTGCGTGCGCAGCTGCTCGATCTCCGCGGCGGAGACCAGTGCGGCGTTGGTCTTGCGGATCTCCTCCTGGCGCTCGTAGTTGCGGCGCGCCTGGAGCTCATTGGCCTTCTGCTGCGCGAGGGACGCGCGCGCATTGGCCAGCGCCGCCTCCGCACGCTGCACCTGGGCCTCGAACTGCTGCGGGTCGATCTGCAGCAGGAACTGGCCGGACTTCACCCAGTCGCCCTCCTTGACGGAGAGGCGCGTGATGCGGCCGGTGATGTCGGCGGAGAGGTCCACCTTGGTCTCCGGCACGACCTGGCCGCTGGCGGTGACCGAGGCCACGAGGTCGCGGGCCTCAACGCCCTCGACGCGCACCACGGTGCCCTTGTTGTTGGAGCGTGCGGCGGAGGTGGCGGCGACGGCTACCACCGCCAACACCACCGCGCCTGCGATGCCCATCTTCATCTTCTTACTCATACGCTCCTCAACTCAGCGAAGGGTGCGGCCGACGGCGTTCTCAAGCGCCGCGTACGCCCGGTGGAATTCATAGACTGCGTCGATCCGGTCCGTCTCGGCGCGCTCGTACTCGCCGCGTGCCGTGGTCAGGTCCACGAAGGTGTTGGCCCCGACGCGATACCGCTCCTCGGCCAGCTGCAGCGCCTCACGCGCCGTGGCCGCATTGCGCTCCTGCAGCTCCACGGCACGATGCGCGGCCTGCAGGGTCACCAGCGCCGACGTCACGTCGGCCGTGAGCTGCAACTCCTGCCGGCGCACCGAGTACTCGGCGTCACGGCGGGCCGCGTTGGCCTCCTGCAGGCGCGACTCGCGCCCCAGCCCGTCGAACAGCGGCAGGGAGATGCCCATCGACAGGTTATAAGGATTTCGCGTGAAATCAAACGGGAACTTGTTGTTCTGGTCCCGGATCGCCTGCTCCTGCGCCGGCGTGAACACGATGCCCGCGCACTGCGCGGCGATGCTCGACAGGCCGGCTCCGACGCGGATCGAGTCCGTCGTGAAGCAGTTGGCCTGGCTGCTCAGCGCACCGGCCTGGGCCTGCGCAATGGTCACATCGATGTTCGTCTGCTTCTGCGTGAACGCACCCACCGAGGCCGAGAACGACAGCGTCGGGGTGTACTCGCTCTGCGCCGAGCGGACGCCGGCCACGGCGACGCGCTGACGCGCCTGCACGGCGAGCAGCGTCGGATTCTGGCGGCGCGCCGTTTCCAGCAGGTCGCCCAGCTGGTAGCTCGGCGCGGTGATGGCCAACTCGGCCGTCAGCTCCACGCCCTCGGGCATCGGGACGCCAAGCTGCTGGAAGAGCCGCAGGCGCTCCACTTCCGCGGTGTTGCGGGCGCGGAGGGCCGCCACTTCCTGCTGGCCGAGCTGCACCTCGGCGCGCTTCACGTCCAGCGAGGTGCCGGCGCCCACGCCGGCGCGGGCCTGGGCCAGCTCCAGCTGCAGGCGCTGCTGCACCACCAGCGTGTCCTGAAGGTTCGCGCGGGCCTGCGTCTGCAGGGCCAGGAGGAACTGGGCGGTCACGCCCGAGCGCAGCGTGAACACCGCCGCCTCGACCTCGGCGTCGGCCGCGTCGAGCTGGGCATTGGCCCGCTTGATGTTATTGAAGGTGTTCCAGCTCAGCCGCGAGCTGGCCGAGAGGTTCCACGAGGACGAGAGGATGTCCGAGGTGGCACCGAAGGCGACACCGCCGAAGAACTGCGGGCGGCCTTCACGATAGCTGGCCCCGAAGCTGGCGTCGGCGCTGGGCAGCAGCGCGCCGTAGGCCGTGCGCGTGCCGGCGAGGGCGCGCGTGCGGCTGTTCACCGCCTGCTGGTAGACCGGGTTGTTCCGGCGGGCGATCTCGAGGGCTTCGTCGAGGGACAGCGACGTCCGCGTCGGGGTCTGCGCCGCGGCCGGCAGGGCCGCGCACAGGGCGATCAGGGCGTAGCGAGGGAATCGGAGCACCGTGTATACCATTGAAAGGATGTCGTAGGTCGCCAACATCTACGACCGCAGCGGCGGGCGGGTTTCAGCGGGTGGTTCGTCGCGCAGCGCCTCGATCCCCGTCCCGTGGTCGATCACGCGGAGCAGTCGGCCGGAGGCGTTGGTCCAGACCTCATACAGCAGGGTCCCGGAACTGGCCGAGCGCAGCGACCAGCGGCGCGCCACGATCTCGCGCAGGCCCAACGCGACCCGGTCCGGCGCCTCTTCCTGTACGAGGACGCGGATCTGGGACAGGACGCTGGGCGTGAACAGCGTGACGGGGCGCCCCTCGCCGAACCGGACGACGAACCACAGGTGGTGGACCAGCCCTTCCTCGGCCACAAAGGTGTCCATCGGCAGGCGGAACGCGCGGGCCGACTCGCCCACCCGATGCGCCACGCGCCCGGACCACACGCCGCGGTCGAGTTCGCCGACGACGCTCTGCACCAGCACGCCCTCGTTACGCAACTCGAGTTGCACGCGCAGCGGGTTCCCGAGGGAGTCCACATTCAGCATCACGGCGCGCCGCTGCTCGCCGAACAGGATGTTGCCTTGGGCGATGAACGCGCCCCCCACGCCGCCACGGGTGGCCCGGATGCCGAAGTCCTCGCGCCCGATGCGCTCGCCGTCCCGCAGCAGGGAGAAGCTGCCCTCGTCGAGAATCAGCAGCTGAGACTGGGCGAGCGCCGCGGGTGCCGCGAACACGCCGGCCGCCACGGCCGCACCGAACAGCAGCGCCCGGAGACCGTGTCTCAGGGGCCACCGATTCGTCTTCACACGCGAGCAATTCGCTCGTTCGGCCGCTGCTGCCATGCGAACAAAGCTAACGGAGCGAGCCGCGCGCCCCCCGCGTCCGCGGCTGGCGAGCGCGCTCGCCGGACGGGTATCATCCCCCCGTGAGTACCCCCCCGGTCGACCTCGTCACGGAGCAACGCGTCCCCGCCACCAGGCCCCGCGGACTGCGCGAGCCCTGGCTGTGGTTCGCGTCGCTCAGCGTGCTCATCGGGGCAGCCTGGCTGCGCGAAGGCGCCGCCTGGCTGGCTTGGCTGCTGGCGGCCGTCGTGCTGGGGCTGATGGCGCTGACCCTGCGAACGCGGGCCGCCGCGCGCTGGCGGCGCACGTGGTTTGTCGCCGCTGCACTCGCGCTGCTGGCCGTTGTCGCGTCCTACCACCGCAGTCTCGCGCAGATGGCCGGCAACGGGGAGGAGGTGCGTAGCGCGCTCACCGAGCAGGCCGGCCGCGCACTGGCTGCGGATGTTGATCGCGAGATCGAGGTCCTCCAAGGCATCGCCCGCTCGGCCCTGGACGCACCCTCGGCGCCCGCGACCGCCTTCGCGGCGCTCGCCGCGCTCGTGCCCGAAGGCAGCTCGCGGGCGGTCCTCGTGGCCAAGGGGCGTCGTCCCTTCGCCTGGAGCGGGCGACTGCTCGTGGCGCTCGACTCCCTGCCGGGCGCCACCGGGATCGTGGCGACCAACTTCTATTTGGTGGCCTATGCCTTGGCCGAGCGGGGCGGGGACCTGGCCGTCGCCACCTCGGTGGTGCACGCGGAGCCGCCGGCGGACCGCCTAACCCCATCGTTGGCCGCCGACGTCGCGCGCCGGTTTCAGGTGCAGGGTTTCGGCTACGCGGAGCCGAGTGCGGCGCGGGAGGTGCCCGGCGCGGTCACGGTGCAGGTGGCGGGAGTGCCCGTACTGGCTGCCCGCGCGATGGTGCCGGCGCTCGACGCGCTGCGCGGCCGCGCCTGGGAGCGCGCCGTGCCGCGGGCCGCCACCGCACTCGCCGCGATGCTGCTCCTGCTGCTCGCGGTGGCCTGGCGGCGGGAGACCGGCCTCACCTCGCGGTTCTTTGCTATCGCCGTGGCCTTGCTGTTGCCGGTCATCCTGCCCTTGGCGCGCCTGTCCAACGTCGGGACCGTCTTCGATCCCTCGTTCTTCTTCGTACGATCCGGCTGGCGCTTCACGGCCAACGCCGGGGCGCTGGCCCTCACGGCCGGCCTCTTGCTGCTGGCCCTGCTGTCGGCGCGCCGTGCACGCCTCCGTCTGCCGACGCGCGCCCAGGCCGCCATCGGCATCGTCGTGGTCGCTGGCGTCGCCCCGTTCCTGCTGCGCGAGTTGGCCAGCGGTCTCCAGGTGCCGGCCATTGGCGTGTCGGCCGGGCTCTGGGTGTCGTGGCAGGTCACGATCTTCCTCGCCTCGGTGACCGTGCTGCTCCTCGGCGTCACGCTGGGGCAGGGCGCCATCGCCGGCGATCGTGGCCTGCCGAGTTGGGTCGCACCAGGTCTGGCGGTGCTGGCCGCGCTGCTCGCACCCTCGCTGCTCGAGGCGCCGGGCCGCTTCCCCCAGGCCTACACGATCCTCTGGGTTGCCGCCATCGCCGCCCTTGGCATCACGCGGCGCGCGCGCACCGTCGTGTTGCCCGTGGCGATCGTGGCGGCCTGCGGCGCCGCGACCCTGGTCTGGTTCTCCGCGGTGCGCGAACGGGTGGACCTCGCGATTGCCGACGTGCAGGGACTCTCGCGGGCCGACCGCGATGCGGCGGTGCTGCTGGATCGCTACGCCTCGGTGCTCGACCCGGCCCGCGCCGCACGCTCCCGTGTCGAGTTGCTCTCACAGTTCGCGCGCAGCGAACTGGCCGGCGCGGAGTATCCGGCCGAGATCACGAGCTGGGGCACCGACGGCGCCATGCTGGCCGACCTGGTCGTCGGGCGCGCGCCGGGCTCGACGCACGGCGTGAACCTGTTCGCCTACGAGGCGCAGCGCACCCAGCAGCCCAGTATCACCGAGGTGCGCGGCGATCCCGGCATGCACCTGGTGCTCGCCGTGCCCCACGCGGATGGCAGCGCGACCACCTTGGTCGTCGCGCCGCGCTCGCGCCTCGTGCCGCAGGATCCCTTCGGCGCCTTCCTGGGACTCTCGCCGCCGCCAGCGCCGGAACCCCCGTACACGCTGCGCCAGGGCGACGCGACCAACGCGGCGCCCACGGCCCCGAGCTTCCGCGGCGCCTGGCAGCGCACGGGCAGCGAACTGCACGGCGACTGGCAACTCCCGGGCATCGGCGGGCTCAGCCAACGCGTGCACGCGGTCGTGGACCTACGGTCGATGGACGCCCTGCTCGTGCGCGGCGTGCTGCTCGTGCTCCTCGACCTCGCCATCCTCGGCTCCATCTGGCTCTTGATCGTGACCGCCGAAGGGGTGCTGCCGCGCTGGTGGCGAGCGCGCCGCCGCGAGATCCTCACGAGCTACCGCACGCGCCTCTCGGCCACGCTCTTCCTCTGCTTCCTGCTACCCTCGCTGCTGTTCGGATTCTGGTCCTTTGGCCGCCTGCAGGCCGACGATCGACAGGCGCGCGACTTGGTGGTGCGGGAAACGCTGCGCGCCGTCGCCGGCGACACCGTGGACCTGGCCGCGGCAGCCGTGCGTTTCGAGACGCCGCTCTTTCTCTACGCGAGCGGCCTGCTGGTCAGCACCAGCGATCCGCTGCTCGATGCGCTCGCGCCCGTCGGTCGCCTCCTGCCACCCGGTGTGATCGCCGCGCTGGTGGACGGTGACGAGGTCACGACCGGCCTCGAAGAGTCGGTGGGACCGGCCAACGTGCGGCTCGGCTTCCGCGCCGCCACGGACTCTGCCGGTGTGCAGTACGTCCTGGCCGCGCCCGCGCGTCTCGACGAGCGTCTGCTCGACCGCCGGCGCAACGACCTCGCGATGTTCCTGCTCTTCGCGTTGGCGGCCGGCGCCTTGGCCGCGCTCTGGGCCAGCGGCGCCGCCTCGCGCCAGCTGTCGAGGCCCATCCGTGTGCTCCGAGAGTCGGCGCTCGCGCTGGCCCGCGGCGAGCGCACGCCGGCCCTGCGCGACGACCCGCCGCTGGAGTTCACGCCGGTGTTTCGCGCGTTCCGACAGATGACGGCGGAGTTGGCCGAGAGTCGCGAGGCGCTCGAGGGCGCCGAGCGCCGGCTGGCGGCGACACTGCGGAACGTGGCCAGCGGCGTCCTCGCCCTGGACGAGCACGACCGCGTCACCTTCGCCAACCCGCGCGTGGAGGCCGTCCTTGGCGAACCCGTCCAGGTGGGCGCACGACTGCCCGCCGCCGCGCGCGAACTCCTCGGCGACTCGCTCGACGCCCTGCGCAGTGGCAGTGCCGACGACATCGGCGTGGAACTCGAGGCCGGCGGCCGCCGCCTCAGCCTCCGCCTCGCGCGCCTCGCGCCGGGCTCGCGCCGCACCGTCGTTACCGTCGATGACGTCACCGAAGTGACGCGCGCCGAGCGCGTGCTGGCCTGGGGCGAGATGGCCCGCCAGGTGGCCCACGAGATCAAGAATCCCCTCACGCCGATGCGCCTCGGCCTCCAGCACCTCCGCCGCGCCCGCAGCGATGCGCGCGTGGACTTCGAGCAGGTGCTCGAGGAGAACACGGCGCGGATGCTCGCCGAGATCGACCGTCTGGATGAAATCGCGCGCGCGTTCAGCCGCTACGGCGCCGCGCCCACGCCCGCACCCGCCACCGAGGCGGTGGATCTCGTGGCCATCGTGCGCGACGTGCTGCAACTCGAGCAGATGGGTCATTCCGCCGTGACCTGGGAGTCGGAGCTCCCGCCAGGGCCACTGCGGGTGGTGGCCCGCGAGCGCGAGTTGCGCGATGTGCTGCTCAACCTGCTCGAGAATGCGCGGCTGGCGGGTGCCTCGCGCGTGTGGCTCGAAGTACTGCCCCCCCCGGCGGGCGCCGCGGCCGGGGAGGCGCGCGTCACCGTGCATCTCCGCGACGACGGCAGCGGCATTCCCTCCCACTTGCTGGAGCGCGTGTTCGAGCCCCAGTTCTCCACCCGCACCAGCGGGAGCGGCCTTGGGCTGGCCATCAGCCGGCGTCTCATTGAGTCCTGGGGCGGCAGCATCGGGGCCGCGGCCAACGCACCCGCCGGCACGGTGATGACCCTCCGGCTGGTTCCCGCATCCGAAGCCTGAGTAGCTTTCGGCGGAGATGAACACCGCCGAGTCCGCGACGCCCAACCGTCACTCGACCGGAATTCCGCCGCACCTCGACGGATGGCAGTTGCCTCCGGACTGGCGCTGGGGGAACGAGGGCGTGTACACGCCGCATCGCCACGCGCACGAGGTGATCGATGCCCTCGGCCGCTCGCTGGCGCTGGTCACGGCGCCGGACCCGACGCACCATCCCTGGCTCTTCGCCGAGGCGCGGCACCTCGCGCACCGCAACCATCCGAGCATCCCGACCACCTACCACTTCTGGCAGCAGCACGTCGGGAGTCGGCGCGGACCCGGCTACCTGCGGCGCTGGATCTCCGGCGAGACGGTCGGCGAGCGCCTGCGGCGCAACGGGCCGGAAACGGTGCCCTTCGCGCTGCGCGTGCTGCGCGCCATCGGATCCACGCTGGCGTACCTGCACGACTCGGGCGGCGTGCACGGCGCGGTGTCACCGGAGTCGGTCTACCTCACGCCGACGGGCCGCATCTGGCTGCTGGGCTGGCAGTGGGCGGTGCCGGCCACCGAGCGCCCGCAGGGCCTGGAGCCGCACACGGCCTGGAACCCGCAGGTGCCCGAATGGCGCGGCAACTGGCGCTCGACCCCTGAGTCCGACCAGTGGCAGCTGGGCGCGCTGGCCTTTGCGCTGTTGACGGGCGAGGTGCCCGAGGCAGGCGCCGTGCCGCCGATCCGCATCGCGCGGCCGGAGACGCCGGCGACGGTGGCAGAGCTTGTGGACAAGCTGCTGCACGAATCGCCGTCAGAACGTTTCGCATCGGTGGCGGGGATGCTCCGGCGC
This sequence comes from Gemmatimonadaceae bacterium, assembly GCA_019637445.1. NCBI lineage: Bacteria > Pseudomonadati > Gemmatimonadota > Gemmatimonadia > Gemmatimonadales > Gemmatimonadaceae > Gemmatimonadaceae bacterium. Next base: position 473,010 of record JAHBVS010000002.1, read on the forward strand.
ATCGAGCGCATTTCCGGGACGGCGGCGCTGGCGTTCCCGGGCACCGAGCAGGCTAGCGGCGAACACGTTGCGGTGTCCGAGGAGGACCGCCTCCGCTGGGCCACGGGCGACGACTACGAGGTGCTCGCGCCCTTGGGTAACGGCACCTACGGCTCCGTGTGGCGCGTGCGAGACCTCTCGCTCGAACGCGAGGTCGCGCTCAAGATGTTGCATCCGGTCGTCGCTCGGAACGCCGTGGCGGTGGCGCGCTTCCGTCGCGAGGCGCAGCTGGCCGCACAGCTCCAGCATCCGGCCATCGTGCCCATCTTCGCCTGGGACAACAAGGGCGACGTGAACTGGTACATCATGGAGCTCGAGGAAGAGGGCTCCGTCGCCGACTTGGTGAAGCGCTCAGGCCCACGGCCCTTCGAGGAAATCGCGCCGCAGGTGGATGCCATCCTGGATGGCCTCGCCGTGGCGCATCAGGCTGGGATCATCCACCGCGACCTCAAGCCCGAGAACATCCTGATCGATCGCTACCGGCGCTGGCGCGTCGCCGACTTCGGCATCGCGAACGCCCTGGGTTCACAGGTCGCCGGTGCCTCGGGCACACCCGCCTTCGCCGCGCCGGAGCAACTACTGGGCGAGGAGCAGGGCGTCGGGACCGACCTGTTCGCCGTGGCCGCCATCGTGATCTTCGCGCTCTCGGGCAAGGTGCCCTTCGAGGGCGAGGACGGGCGCGCCATCCTCGCGGCGCAGCTGGCGCGGCGCGCCGACCTCGATCAGTTCCCCGACGCGCTCGCCCGCTGGCTGGACCGCGCGCTGTCGCCCGACCCGAAGGCGCGCTACGCCGACGCCGAGCGGATGCGCGCCGCCTGGCGCACGACCGTGCGTGACGTGATGCGCGAGCAGCGCCGGGCCGGGAATGTCGTGTGGCGCTCGTTGCGACGCCTCGGGGCCGCGTTTCGCGCGCGGCCCAGCGCTGCGCCCTAGGCGCTGGGGAGCAGGGCGTCGCGCACGGCCGAGAGCACGGCACGCGCGGCGAAGGGCTTCTGCAGGAAGGTGAACTGCGCGCTGCCGAGCGATTCACGCAGGTCCGCGTCGTCGGTGTAGCCCGACATCATGATGACCCGCGTGTCCGGGTGTGTGGCCCGGAGGCGCTGCACCAGTTCCTTGCCGCCGATGCCCGGCATCATCACGTCGGTCAGCAGCAGGTGGATGAGGTCGCTGTCGTTCTGCGCCAGACGCAGGGCCTCGCCGCCGTCGCCAGCCTCGAGCACGGAATAGCCCGCCCCGCGCAGGATGCGCGACAGCGCCGCGCGAATGGATGGCTCGTCCTCGACCAGCAAGATGCGCTCGCCGTCGCGCGCGGCCGGGAGCCCATACGCCGGCGAGAGCCGCCGCGCGGGATCGGCGATGCTGCCCGCGACCATCCGGGGCAGCAGCACGCGAATGCGCGAACCCACGCCGACCTTGCTGTCCACCTTGATCACGCCGCCCGCCTCGCGGACGATGGCGTAGGATGTCGCCAGCCCGAGGCCCGTACCCTGTCCCGTCGGCTTCGTCGTGAAGAAAGGCTCGAACAGCCGCTCCTGGACTTCGGCCGACATCCCCGAACCCGTGTCCTCGACTTCGATGGCCACGGCTGAGCCTTCCGGCAGCTCGTCGGTTAGCGTGCGAATGGTGAGCGTGCCGCCCTTGGGCATCGCATCCACGGCATTGATGGCGAGGTTCATCACGACCTGCTCGAGCTGGCCGGCGTCCATCCGCACGGTGAAGGACTCGTCGGCCAAGAGCACGCGAAGCTCCACACCCTGCCGCAGCAGCCGGCGCAGGATGAGGTCCATCCCGGTGATCACGGCGGCTACGTCCACATCACGCGGGATGATCACGTCGCGACGGCTGAAGGCCAGCAGCTGCCGCGCCAGGGCGGCGGCCCGGTCGGCGGCCGCGCGAATCGCCGTCACTTCCTCGACCGCGCGGCCGTCAAGCTCCAGCTCCATCGCCAGCACCTCGGCGTAGCTCTGGATCACGGTCAACACGTTGTTGAAGTCGTGGGCCACGCCGCCGGCGAGTCGACCCACTGCTTCCAGCTTCTGTGACTGCCGCAGCTGTGTCTCCAGCTGGTGCTGCTCGGTGGTGTCCACGACCATCACGCCGACGCCCACCGGCTTCTCGTCCGCCCGCGCGATGGGATAGAACGTGGCGCTGAAGCGGCGCCTCGTGCGGTCGTGTGCGCTCGTGGCGCCGTGAAGGATCAGGCCGGATACCGAGGCCCCGCTCTCCAGCACGCGCTCCATCACCGGTCGCGTCTTGCCCGCGAGGTCCGGCACGATCTCCTCCAGCGTGCGCCCCAGGTGCTCCTCGGCGGTGATGCCGTTGATCGTGGCAAGGGCGGAGTTCACGCGGTGGTAGCGCAGGGAACGGTCGAAGAAGGCGATGCCGATCGGCGCGCTTTCAAGGGCCGAGTCGAGGAACACCGTCGTGTCGCGCAGCTGGCGATTCGCGTCCTCGCGCTCGGCCACCCGCTCGCGCAGGGCCGTGGCCTGCTCCTCGAGCTGTGCGGCCTGCTCCTCCTGGACCAAGGCCTGCTGTTCAAGCTCCGTGGCCTGTTCCTCGATGAAGTGCTGCTGCTCGGCGGCGGTCTCGGCATCGCGCGCCAACGTGGAGGTCAGGCGCTGGCTCGCGAAGCCGGCGCCGACAATCAGAAGCATGACGAGCGTGAAGGCCGTCCACAGCACCTGCGACCGGCGGGCGAGGCGCTCGGCCTCCAGCCGGTACTCCTCGGCAATGAAGGTGTCGAGCTGTCGGGACAGGCGGTCGAATTCCAGCAGCCCGCGGAGGCTGCGGCTTGAGGTTGGCGGCTCCCCGTCGCGCACCCGCCCGATGAAGAGGGTGTCCCAGCGCTGCATCGCTCGCTGCAGCGAGTCCAGTCGCAGTTGCGCCCGCGGGTTGTCGGCCGTCATTGCCCGCAGGGTCGCGACCGCCGCGTGGACGGTGTCCACGAGCGCCGCAGGGTCCGACGCCTGGTGTGCCGGGATTCCCGCCTGCAGGATCTGTGCGAGGAAGTTGGCGCTCAGCAGCATCCGCTGCGCGTGGCTGGCCTCGCGCAGCACCGCAGACGAATGCTCCGTGTCGGCGGAGGCCATGCGCTCAAACGTGAACGCCAGTACTACCGCCACGCCAAGCGAGACCACCGTGAACAGCAAACGCCGTCGCCACGCGGCGAGTGACGCGACGACCTTGTCGGCGGTGGGGGGGTGGCTGCGAGGGTTCATTGGCTGGGGCGAACCCGTTGAACCTACAGTGTGAATAGACGCCCGCCAGCACGGGCGGTACTGTACACGGCGTGAACAACGCACAGAGCCTAGCCGGCATCGACGCCATTCGAGCCGCCGCCGGCCCAATCGCGTCCTCGCGAGCCGCCGCCTCCCGGGCGGCCGCGGCCCTCCTCGTTGCGGCGCTGGCTCCCATCGGTCTTGCGGCCCAGGCTGATTCCACGCGCCGCGCGGTGCCGGACTCGTCTGCGCAGGCGCTGGAGGCCGTCCGGATTGACGTCGCCCGCAGCGATGCCCGCCTGGATCGCCTTCCCTGGGCGGTGGGGAGCCAGTCGGCGGTCGAGCTGCGCCGCGCACAGGCCACGGTAGGCATTGACGAGGCGCTGGCCAACATCCCCGGCGTCGTCGTGGCGAACCGCTACAACTTCGCCCTCGATCAACGCGTCTCGATCCGCGGCGCCGGCTCGCGCGCAAACTTCGGCTTGCGCGGCATCAAGGTGCTGCTCGACGGCGTGCCGCAATCGCTGCCCGACGGCCAAAGCCAGCTGACCAACGTGGACCTGGCGGTGATCGACAAGGTCGAGGTGTTGCGCGGATCCGCGAGTTCGCTCTATGGCAATGGCTCCGGCGGCGTGATCGCGTTCACGACGGACCTCCGCTCGCCTGATCCGCTCGGTCTCACGTTGCGGCAGACCACGGGTTCGTTCGGGCTGCAGAAGACGCAGGCGCGGGTGCACGGGCGCGCTGGTCGCGCCGTCGGCATGCTCTCGGCCTCGCGTACCACCTTCGAGGGCTTCCGGCAGTACAGCACCGCGGACACGCGCCAGTTGCTCGGCGCCGTCGACTACGCGCTCTCGGACCGGCTTACGCTCCAATTGCGTGGCGGGGCCGCCGAGGTGCCGAAGGCATTGAATCCTGGTGCGCTGACGGCGGCGGAGTACGACGCGAATCCGGACACCGCGGCTTTGGGCAACGTCACGCGCGGTGCCAGTCGTGAGGTCTCGCAACGCTACGCGTCGGTTCGACTGCGTGGGGCGCTGGCGCGCGGCGAGTGGAGCACGGTGTTGTATGGGCAGCGGCGCTTCGTCTACAACGCGCTGGCCGTGACGCCGCCTGGAGGTTCGGGCAGTCCTTCGAATCCGAACGGCACCTACAACCAGCTGGACCGGCGTGTCACCGGATTGCGCGCGGACCTCTCACGGTCGCTCGGCAGCGCGCGCCCGCTACGCGTTTCCACCGGACTCGACGTGCAGCGCTCCCACGACGTACGGCTCAACCAGGCCGCCACCGGTGGGCGTCCCAGCGGGCCCAACGACACCCTGTTGGTGCACCAGGGCGAGACCGTGCTCAACCTTGGCCCCTTCGTCCAGGCACAATGGGAGCCGACGCCGCGCCTCACCACCAGCGCGGGCGTCCGCTACGATCACCTCGCCTTCTCCGTGCAGGACCGCTTCCTGGCCGACGGCACCGACGATACCGGCGACCGCACGATGACAGCGGCCAGCGGCCACGTGGGCGCGGCGCTCCGTGTTTCCCGCGCCTTCGTGCCCTACGCGAACATCGCCACGGCATTTGAGACGCCGACCACGACGGAGTTGAACGCCAGCCCTGATGGTGCCGGCGGATTCAATCCCACGCTCGGACCGCAGCGTCTGCGGACGGTGGAGGTCGGCGCGCGCGGTCGCATCGGGAGCCACAGCAGCTACGAACTTGCCGTGTTCCAGGTGGATGCCACGGACGCCATCGTGCAGTTCCTCGAGACGGACGGCCGCGCCTACTTCCGCAACGCCGGTCAGACGCGCAACCGGGGCGTTGAGCTCGGTGTGGTCACGCAGGCGCGGTCCTGGCTGGAGCTGCGTGCGGCCTGGACCTGGGCGGACTATCGCTTCACCGACTACGTGATCTCGCTGAATGCCACGACCACGGACACGCTCGATGGCAACTTCCTCGCCGGCGTACCGCGGCAGAGCCTGCGCCTCGGGGCACGCGCCACCCTCGGCGCCGCCACGCTGGACGTGGACCACTCCACGCAGGCCAAGATGTTCGGGGACGACCGCAACCTCGTGCCGGTGGACGGCTGGGGCGCGGGGCAGTTGAACATCCGCGCGGCGTACACGGGCTGGTGGAATGGATGGCGCCTGGAGCCCTTCGCGTCGGTGCAGAACGCCCTCAACACGGCCTACGTGGGCGCGGTGACGCTCAACGGGTTCGGCGGGCGTGTGCTCGAGCCGGCGCCGTTGCGGAACTGGTACCTGGGGATGGAGATCGCCCTGCCGCTGGTCCCGCGCTAGCCGCTTGGCGTCGCGGTTAGATTGCGCGCCATGTCGACGTCATCTCTTGCCTTTGAAGTCCGCAACTCGGCCATCGCCGGCCGCGGTGCCTTTGCCACCCGCCCCATCAAGCAGGGCGAGCGCATCATCGAGTACACGGGGGAGCGCATCACCCACGAGGAAGCCGACCGTCGCTACGACGATGAGTCGATGGACGAGCACCACACCTTCCTCTTCACGGTGTCCAACCGCACGGTGATCGACGCGACGCACGGCGGCAACGAGGCGCGCTTCATCAATCACTCCTGCGACCCAAACTGCGAGACGGAGATCGTCCGCGGTCGCGTGTGGATCTCGGCGATCCAGGACATCGCCCTCGGTGAGGAACTGCACTACGACTACGCCTATGAGCGCAGCGGCGACGAGACGGAGGCGGACGAGAAGATGTACAAGTGCCTCTGCGGCACGGCCAAGTGTCGCGGCTCGATCATGGAGCCCATCGCGACCTTCGAGGCCCGCCAGCGCGAGGAAGCGCGCGCCAAGCAGCGCCGCGCCGCGGCGAAGCGGAAGAAGCTCCAGCGGGCGTAGGTGGGGCTGGGATCTGTGCGCTGAGGTTTGCCACAGAGGCACAGAGACACAGGGGGCCTCGGTGCGAGCCGACACCTCCCTGTCTTCTTTCTCTGGAACTACAAGGGGGCTCGGCGGACAGATCTGTCCGCCGAGCCCCCTTCAAAGTTGCAGGTTGACGAGACACAGAGGCCCGCGACCCGTCCCGACATCTCTGTGTCTCTGTGCCTCTGTGGCAAAAAAACTCAGCGCACGAATCCGTCCTTACGGCGCGTCAGGCCCGAATGTGCGCACGACGCGGGCTGAGTTGATCTTGTCGAGCAAGGGAAATTCCGCAGCCAGGTACGTTTCGCCCTCTGCACCAAGACGGTCCTGACGCGGCGCCGCGGACCCGTCACCGTAGCCCGTGAAGAGCTGGTCCAGCACCTCGAGGCCAGCGACGATCTCGCCCAACGGGGCGAAGCCCATCGCATCGAGGCGCGCGTTGTCGCGGAGATTGAAGAACAGCTGCGTCGTGCGCGTGTCCGGGCCACCGGCGGCGAAGACCAGCGTGCCACGGCGGTTGCTCTCGCGCACCGTGTCGTCGGGGATGCGCCGCTCCCGCCAGCTCGCGCTCACGGCCGGGTCGGCGGCGATGCCGAACTGCACCACGAAGCCGCGGATCGCGCGGAAGAAGCGCGCGCCGTCGTAGTAGTTCGCAAAGGCGGCTTCGTACACGCGGCCCACGCCGTTCGGCGACCAGTGCCGACGCAGCATCACGTCGATGTCGCCCTTCGTCGTCGCGAGGCGCAGGACGAATGAGTCTGGCACCACGCCGGCCTGGAAGGTGGGCACTGCCGGAGCGGGCATCGGGGTCGAGGCGGTGCTGCCGGCGCAGGCGGCCAGCACAAGGATGAGCGGGAAGGCAAGGAGATGTCGCATCGGGCTCAAAGGATGTCGTCGCGGCGGGCCATCACCAGCACGCGATCGCGATCACGCGTGCCGTTGCGGTAGTGGAAGGGGATCTCGAGTTCAGCGGCGCTACGGACCGTACCTGCCAGCATCCGCAGGCCCTTCGTTTCGTCGGAGGCATCGGGCGTGAAGCGAATCTCGCCGTTCTGCACGACGTAGGTGCCCGTCACCGTCATGTTTTGCAGCGGCGTCGGTCGGGAGCGGCCGCGCGGATCCTTCGCGAACAGCGTGCGCCGGAAGCGTACCGAGGCGCGGAAGGTCGCGTCGTCGCGCAACGAGAGGACCAGGCGGTCAAACTCGATCAGGTACAGCGTCCCTTCCTCGTCCACCACCTCGTCCTTGAGCGGCAGCTGCTCGCGGTCGATGCGCGTGGCCATGAAGGTGCCGGCAGCAAGTGGCGGAGATTCGACCTTGGCTGGGCGCTCGCGAGGCTGGCCAGCACGCGCCGGTGCTGGCGTCGGCGTCGTGGCCGTGTCCCGCGGAGCCTGTCGCGGTTGCCCACGTACCTGTGCGCCCGCCGGCTGCGAGTTGGCCAAGGCGGCGAGTCCGAGCAGCAGTAGTGCCAGTTGCAGTGGCCGCATAGTCGGAATGATAAGGCGATGAACCCGCGTCCGCGCTGCTGGCGGCTCAGCCGGGATGGCTCGTTCCTACACCGCAACGTGGCGCGGCCTCGCGCGGTATTGCGGTGTCGGGCTGCCCTCGCGGGCGGCCTATCGTCGCGCATGCTCGCCGCCATCCAATCCGCCGCCGTGCTCGGGGTCGAAGCCTACGCCGTCACGGTCGAAGTGGACGCCGCCCCTGGCCTGCCCGGGTGGACAATGGTCGGGCTCCCATCGGGCAGCGTGAAGGAGGCCCGTGAGCGCGTCGGCGCGGCGCTCGTGAACGCCGGCTTCGTCCTGCCGCCAAGGCGCTGGACCGTGAACCTCTCACCGGCCGACATACGGAAGGACGGCACGGCCTTCGACCTGCCCATCGCGCTCGGAGTGCTGGTCGCCAGCGGGCAGCTCGAGGCCGCCGCAGTAGAGGGCCTGCTTGTGGCCGGCGAGCTGGGACTCGACGGGAGCATCCGTCCGATTCGCGGTGCCTTGCCACTGGCGCGCGCCGCGCGTGGCGCAGGGTCGCGCGCGCTCGTGCTGCCAGCGGCCAACGCCGCGGAGGCTGGCCTTCTGCGCGACGTGCGACTGGCACCCGCCGACTCGCTGGACCGGCTCGTGGTGCAACTGCGCCGCGGCAGCCTGCCCGACGCAACGACTCCCGCGCCGCCGGCTGCATCCGGACTCGAGGCCTGTTTCAGCGAGGTTGTCGGACAGCCACTGGCCAAGCGCGCGCTGGAGATCGCCGCGGCCGGTGGGCACAACCTCCTCATCATCGGCCCGCCCGGTGCAGGGAAGACGATGCTCGCCCGCCGGTTGCCCGGCATCCTGCCTCCCCTAGATGACGACGCCCTGCTCGAAGTTGTCGCGGTGCACTCGGTGGGAGGAATACTGCCGACGGACCGCATCCCGTCGCGCACGCCGCCATTCCGCGCCCCGCACCACACGATCTCGCTGCCCGGGCTCATTGGCGGGGGACCCGGCCCGCGGCCCGGGGAAGTCTCACTCGCGCACCGCGGGGTGCTCTTCCTCGATGAACTGCTCGAACTTCCACGCTACGTGCTCGATGCCATGCGCCAGCCGCTGGAGGACGCGCGGGTGACCATCGTGCGCGCGTCGCAGTCGGTGGTGTTCCCGGCGCGCTTTCAGTTGGTTGGGGCGGCCAATCCCTGTCCCTGCGGCCACGATGGGGACGCCAGCGGCCGTTGCCGATGCTCGGCTGCAGACATCGCGCGCTATCGGGCGCGGCTCTCCGGCCCACTGGCGGACCGGGTGGACCTGCACGTGCGCATCGGGGCAGTGGCGCTCGCCGCGCTCGGGGCCACCACGGGATCGCCCGAGGAGACCAGCGCCCGCATTCGCCTGCGTGTGGCTGCGGCGCGCGCGCGGCAGGCCGACCGCTACAGCGTGCTGCCCGGCGTACGCGTGAACGCCGAGACGCCCGGCAGATGGCTGCAGCAGCACGGCGAGTTCTCGGCCGAAGCACGAGCGCTGCTCACGGAGGCTGCGGAGCGCCTCCGTTTCTCCGCCCGCGCCTACCATCGCGTCCTGCGCGTCGCGCGCACGGTCGCGGATCTCGGCGGAGAGGCGGCCGTCTCGGCCGATTCCATCGCGGAAGCGTTGCTGTTTCGCGGCGCGGATTCCGGGACACGAAGGGTCTGAACGACAGGCACGAACCCTGTGGGGCGATGCTGCCCGACGCGCAGGACAGTCCATAGCTCCGGGACGCCGAGCTCTCGCGCTCGCCGTCGACCGTCGCTCGCGGGTATGTTCCGCGCCGACTGTCACCGAGCCCCTGCAAATGCCATCGAGACTCCGCGCAATCGTCCGCCGCGCCCTGCCTTCCGTCGCCGCCGCGCAGTTCCCGGCGCTCGTCCAGCTCGCCGCGCTCTTCCAACTCGCCGCGCTCGTCCAGCTCGCCGAACCCGCCGAACTCGCGGCCCAGGATGCCCCCGCCGACCTCCTCATCATCAACGGTCGCATCGTCGACGGCACCGGCGCCGCCTGGTTCTACGGCGACCTCGTCATTCGCGGCGACCGCATCGCACGCATCGCGCCGCGCGGCGTGCTCACGGGCATCGTCGCGCGCGACACCATCGACGCCACCGGGATGGTCGTCGCGCCAGGATTCATCGATATCCAGGGCCAATCCAACTTCGCACTGCTCTATGGCGACTCGCGGCTGGTCTCCAAGGTCTCGCAGGGCATCACGTCCGAAATCCTCGGTGAGGGGAGCACGCCAGCGCCGCTGAACGCGCGGAACCTCGCCGCCAATGCCAACGCGCAGCAGCAGCGCTTCGCGGAGCCGCACGGCTTCGGCAACTGGCTGGCGGACATCGAGACACGCACGATGTCCGTGAACATCGGCTCCTTCGTCGGGGGCAGCACGATCCGCGCCTACGGCATGCGTGCGCGCGCCGGCGCCGCCGACTCCGCCGCGCTGGCCGAGATGCGTGGCGCCCTCGAACGCGCGATGCAGGATGGCGCGTTCGGGATGGCCACCGCGCTGATCTATCCTCCTGGCGTGTTCGCCAACACGGCGGAGCTCACGGCGGTGTCGCAAGCCATGCGCCCCTACGGCGGCCTCTACGTCACGCATATGCGCTCCGAGGGCGATCAACTACTCGAGGCGGTGGATGAAGCCATTGCCATCGGGCGCGACGCCGGCGTGCCGGTCGAGATCTACCATCTCAAGGCCGGTGGACGTCGCAACTGGCCCAAGGGGCCGGAGAGCATCGCCCGCATCGCCGCCGCACGCGCGCAGGGCTTGGACGTGCAGGCCAACGTGTACCCGTACACGGCGGGCGGCACCGGGCTGACGTCCTGCCTGCCCCCCGCCGCGCAGGAGGACAATCGCCTCTTCCAGCGGCTCGCCGACCCCGCGGAGCGCGCACGCATCCGCGCCGAGATCGAACGCCCCACCTCCGCGTGGGAAAACCTCTGTGAGCTCGGCGGCATCGACAACGTGCTCATCGCACGGCTCAGCGTGGACTCGCTGCGGCGCTACGGCGGCCAGCGCCTCTCGCAGATCGCCGCCGCGCGCGGGACGGATTGGATCGAGGCCGCCTTCACCCTGATCGCCGCCGAACGCAGCCGCGTGGAGACGATCTACTTCCTGATGAGCGAGGAGAACGTCGCGCTCAACCTGCAGCAACCCTGGATCAAGATCGGCACCGACGCCGGCGGCGTGACGCCGAGCGCGAATGCCGGCCTCGTGCATCCCCGTTCGTACGGGACCTTCCCGCGCATCCTCGGCCGCTACGTGCGCGACGAGCAGGTGATCCCGCTCGAGGACGCCATCCGCAAGATGACTTCGGCAACTGCACGTCGGCTCGGGATCGCGAATCGCGGCGTCCTCGCGGAGGGGATGATGGCGGACGTCGTCGTCTTCGATCCCGCGACCGTCGGCGACCGCGCGACCTTCGAGCAGCCGCACCAACTCTCCGTCGGCGTGACGGCCACGATCGTGAACGGGGTGCCGGTGTGGCGCGGCGGCGCGCACACGGGCGCCAAGCCGGGACAGATCCTGCGCGGTCCCGGAGCGACGGACGGATCGGCGCGCCACTAGCTTTCGCTCCGAGATGACGGATCGCCATCCCGACACCTTCGCCGAGATCTCCTCGCGCTCGCGCGCCGCTGAACAGGCGTCGGCCGGCGCTGCCGCAGCAACGCCTGCCGTGCCGCGGCACAAGGAACAGGCGCTGCTGGGCTGGTGCCGCGCACAGGGATCGTTGCTCGTCGGCTTCTCGGGCGGCGTGGACTCGGCATACCTCGCGGTCGTGGCGCGCGAGGCGCTGGGGCGCGAGGCCGTGCTGGCCGTGATCGGGCGCAGCGCGTCCTATCCAGCGGCGCAATGGGCAGCGGCGCGCGCGGTGGCCGAACAGTTCGACGTCCCCGTGCTCGAAGTGGACACGGACGAGATGTCGGACCCGCGCTACGCCGCGAATCCGACCAACCGCTGCTACTTCTGCAAGACCGAGCTCTGGTCGCGCCTGGCGCCGATCGCAGACGCACGGGGGATGCGCGTTGTCGTGGACGGCAGCAACGCCGACGACCTCAAGGACCATCGGCCCGGGGCACAGGCGGCGCGCGAACGCGGGGTGCGGTCGCCGCTCGCGGAACTCCGATTCACCAAGGCGGACATTCGCGCGTTGTCCAAGGCGCGCGGCCTGCCCACCTGGGCGCAGCCGTCATCGCCCTGCCTGTCGTCACGGCTGCCGTACGGCACGGCGGTCACGCCGGAGCGGCTGCAGCAGGTGGAGCGCGCCGAGGCGGCGCTGCGGGCGCTCGGCATCAGCGGCGACCTCCGCGTCCGACACTTTGGTGACACCGCGCGCGTAGAACTCTCGCGGGACGAGCAGGCGGCCTTTGCGGTAGGAGCGGCGCGTGATGCGCTCGACGCCGCCGTCCGCGCCGTCGGCTACACGCAGGTCGAACTCACCACCTACCGGTCGGGCGCCCTCAATGTGCTCGCCGGCATCACCGGGACTCCCTAGCGTATGGTCTTCGGCTGCATCGGTCGCATCGTCACCGCCGCCGTCCTCCTCATTGCCGGCGCGCTGCTCTGGCACTTCCGCGAGCTCTGGATGCCAAAGGTGAAGGCCTACTTCGAGAAGAAGGCCGGCGAGATCGAGGTGAAGGCGCCTGAGCTTCCCGACGTCGGCCTGTACGTGGCGCCCGGCGTGCGGGTCGTCTTTGCGGAGGCAAGCTCCGCGTGAGTCGCCGTGTGCTCATCGTGGACGATGAGGCGGGCATCCGCGCCGCCCTCGCCCAGCTGCTCGAGTACGAGGGCTACGACGTGCGCGCCGTGGCCAGCGGCCGCGAGGGACTCTCGGCCTACGAGGAATGGCGGCCGCAGCTCGTCTTCCTTGACGTGAAGATGGAAGGGATGGATGGCCTCGAGACGCTGAAGCGGCTGCGCACGCTCGATCCCGCCGCCACGGTCGTGATGATCTCCGGCCACGCCACGCTCAGCGACGCCGTCGCCGCCACGCAGGCCGGCGCCTACGACATCCTCGAGAAGCCACTCGACACGGATCGCATCCTCGTCACGCTGCGCAACGCCATCGGCACGGTGCAGCTGCGCGAGGAGAACGAACGGCTGCGCCAGACCGTGGAACGCCACGGCGAGATCGTCGGCGCCTCCAGCGCGGTGCGTGGGCTTGTCGAGCAGATCCGCCGTGTGGCGGCCACGCCGGCACGCGTGCTCATCACCGGCGAGAACGGCACGGGCAAGGAACTCGTCGCGCGCGCCATCCACAAGGAATCGTCGCGGGTGAAGGGACCGTTCATCGAGGTCAACTGTGCGGCCATCCCGTCCGAACTCATCGAGAGCGAACTCTTCGGCCACATGAAGGGCTCGTTCACCGGTGCCGTGCAGGACCGCGCCGGCAAGTTCGAGCAGGCCGATGGCGGCACGCTGTTCCTCGACGAGATCGGCGATATGTCGCTGGCGGCGCAGGCCAAGGTGCTGCGCGTGCTGCAGGAGGGCGAAGTCACGCGCATCGGCGGGCAGAAGGTGCGCAAGGTGGATGTGCGCGTCATCGCCGCGACGAACAAGCGTCTTGAGGAGGAGATCGCTGAGGGGCGCTTCCGCGAGGACCTGTACTATCGCCTGAACGTCGTACCGATCACCGTGCCGCCGCTGCGCGAGCGCCGCGATGACATCCCAATGCTGGTGCAGCACTTCCTCGAGCGTCTCGCCGTGGACAGTGGCCTGCCGCCGCGTACCGTGGATGCGACGGCGATGGAACGCCTTGCTGCGCTGGACTGGCCTGGCAACGTGCGCGAGCTGCGCAACACCGTCGAGCGCCTGCTGATCCTCGCCAGCGGCACGCGCGTGACCCGCAGCGACGTGGACCAACTGGTCGGCGTGCGCGCCGGCGACGCCAGCGGCGGACTCGGCGCGTTGGAGCAGTGCAAGACCTTTGAGGAGTTCAAGCTCGCGGCGGAGCGGGCATTCCTCTCCGCCAAGCTGCGCGAATACGAATGGAACGTGGCCGAGACGGCGCGCGTGCTGGAGATGCCGCGGTCGAACCTCTACAAGAAGATCGAGCGCCACGGATTGGCGCGGGAGCAGGGATGAGCGATCGCGATTGGGATGCCGAACTGAAGAAGATCGACGCGGCGATGGCCAAGGAGTCGTCGCGGCCGGCACCGCCGGCCGGCGCCGCGCCGGCCCCGCAGGCCGCAGCGTCGGCTGGCGCGCCGCGCGCGGCGGCGCCCGTGGCCACGGGACCGCTGGGCTTGCCGGCGCCGCAGACCACGGGCTTCGGCGTGTACCTGCGATTGATGCTCGCGGTCGCGGTCGGCGTGGGTATCGTGTTCTGGCCCTATACGGCGCGCTGTGGCCTCGGGCTCGCAGCCTACCTCGGCGCTGTTGGCACCGTGGTCGTGAGCGGTGCGTGGTCTGCGGTGTGGACGTTCCGGCATCGCGCGGGTCGCGCGCACGTGCTCTCGCTCCTGCTCGTGCTCTGGGGCCTGGTGCTCGCCTCGCTGGATGTGTTGCCGCGCATCGGCTACGCGATTCCCACCGCCGATCATCCCGCCACCTGGTCCTGCGAGGCGTAAGTCAGGACGAGGCCTGCCCATTTACTGGCGGCGCGGGCAGGGTGCAGGCGTCGCATCGGCGCAGCCGGGGCGTCACCTGAGGTAGTTTTCAGGATGCAGACCTTCAAGAACCATATCGCCGGGGCGTGGGTCGAGCCGTCCACCGGCAAGTACCAGGACAATAGCAACCCGGCCGACACGTCAGACCTGATCGGCCGCTTCCCGCTCTCCGGCGCCGATGATGTCGCCCGCGCCGTGGCCTCCGCCCGCGAAGGCTTCGAGCGCTGGCGCCGCACGCCGGCTCCCGCCCGCGGCGACGTGCTACGCCGCGTCGGCGAGATCATGATCGCCCGTAAGGATGAACTCGCGGACCTGATGACCCGCGAGATGGGCAAGCCGCTGGCCGAGACCCGCGGCGACGTGCAGGAAGGCATCGACACGGCCTTCTACGCGGCCACCGAGGGCCGCCGCCTCTTCGGCCACACCGTCCCCAGCGAGCTGCGCGACAAGTGGGCGATGTCCTACCGTCGCCCCATCGGCGTGGCCGGCATCATCACGCCGTTCAACTTCCCGCTCGCCATCCCGACCTGGAAGATCTTCCCCGCGCTGGTCTGCGGGAACGCGGTCGTGTTCAAGCCCGCCGAGGACGTGCCGCACACCGGCCACGTGTTCGTGGAGATCCTGCTCGAGGCCGGCCTGCCACCCGAGGTCATCCAACTCGTGCACGGCGATGGCGCCGTGGGCAAGGCGATCGTCGAGCACCCAGACGTCGCGTTGGTCTCCTTCACCGGTTCGACGGAGACGGGCAGCAAGGTCGGCGAGACCTGCGGCCGCCTGCACAAGCGGCTGTCGCTGGAGATGGGTGGCAAGAATGCGCAGATCGTGCTCGACGACGCCAAGCTCGAGCTCGCGCTCGACGGCGTGCTCTGGGGCGCCTTCGGCACCACGGGCCAGCGCTGCACGGCCACCAGCCGGCTCATCCTGCAGGACGGCATCCACGACAAGTTCGTCGAGATGCTCAAGACGCGCGCCAAGGCCCTCGTGCTCGGCGACGGGCGCAAGCAGGGCACGGATGTGGGTCCGCTGATCCACGCCGAGAGCCTGTCCAAGGTGCAGCGCTACGTGGAGATCGGGCTCTCCGAGGGCGCCACGCTCGCGCTCGGCGGCCAGCGTGCGACCGGCAAGGGGCTCGACAAGGGCTGGTTCTTCGAGCCCACGATCTTTACCGACGTGAAGGCCGGCAGCCGTTTGGAGCAGGAGGAGATCTTCGGTCCGGTGCTCTCGGTGATCCGCGTGAAGGACGCGGATGAAGCGTTCCGCATCAACAACGGCGTCAAGTACGGGCTATCGTCGTCGCTGTACACGCAGGACGTGAACCTCGCGTTCCGCGCGCTGTCGGAGCTCGACAACGGCATCACCTACGTGAACGCCCCGACCATCGGGGCCGAGGCGCACATGCCGTTTGGTGGAGTGAAGGCCACGGGCAACGGGCATCGCGAGGGCGGCTGGGAAGTCTACGAGTTCTACTCGGAGACCAAGGTCGGCTACGTGGACTTCAGCGGCGTGCTCCAGCGGGCGCAGATCGACAACTACTAGCGCCGATGGGAACCTGCGAGTCCGCGCCTCGGGGCGCGGACCGCGCCGCGCAGCGCTGAGCGGCTTGCCCGGCACGCCCTGTGCGGTGTATTTCCCAGAGGGAGTGCCGGGGAGCCTATGACCGAACCGAGTTCCGAGCGCGAGCAGCAGACAGAGGTGCCGACCGAGGAGCTGCAGCAAGCGCAGCGGCTGTCGGTCGGCACGGAGGCGTCCCTGCCGGTTGTATCGCCTGAGACGGACGGCACCGCCTCGCTCGGCACGGTGGTGGGCGATGGACAGCCGACGGCCGTCGCCTCCCGCCCGCGTCGCTCCTTCCGCTGGGCCTGGGAGTGGGCCAAGTCCGTCCAGCTCGCCATCATCCTCTTCCTGCTCGTGCGCGCCTTCCTCGTGGAGGCGTTCAAGATCCCCTCGGGCTCCATGGAAGGCACGCTGCTCGTCGGCGACTTCCTGCTGGTGAACAAGCTGGTGTATGGCGCCGAGGTGCCGTTCCTCCGCAAGCAGCTGCCGGCGGTGCGCCAACCGGGTCTCGGCGACGTCGTGGTGTTCCAGTGGCCAGAGGATCCCGAGAAGAACTTCGTGAAGCGCCTCGTCGGCCTGCCGCTGGACACGGTCGAGATGCGCGCCGGCATCCTCTGGCGCAACGGCGTCGAGCAGCGCGAGCCGTATGCCGTGCGCTCGCCCTTCCTGCGCGACGGAGCGGGCGATGAGTTCCGCTGGCAGCGCGACTTCCTCGTGCCCGCGCGCAGCCCGCAGGGATACAATCCCAGCCGCAATGATTGGGGACCGCTGGTCGTCCCGCCGCGGCATTACTTCGTGCTTGGCGACAATCGCGACAATTCTCTCGACAGCCGCTACTGGGGCTTCGTGCCCGACTCGTTGGTGCGTGGCAGCCCGCTGTTCGTCTACTACAGCTACGAGCCCGACAGCGTGCAATCCTTCGATTGGTTGACGCGGGTGCGTTGGCAGCGACTGGGAGAGTTGATTCGCTAACGGTGTGACGTCGGGGGTGCTTCCGCAGCGCAGTCCCCGTCTGCACATTCCGCCGGCACGGACGAGGCATCGCCGACCCCTGGGGAGGATATGGCCGGAGCGCAGCACAAACGGCATTCGTTCGAGGAAGGCTCGCTCGATCAATACCTGCGCGATATCAGCGTCTATCCGCTGATCTCCCGCGAGGAGGAAGTCCGCCTCGCCCAGCGTATCCGCAAGAACGACCAGGAAGCCCTCGACACACTGGTGCGCTCCAACCTGCGTTTCGTCGTCAGCGTCGCCAAGAAATACCAGAACCAGGGCGTGAACCTCTCCGACCTGATCAACGAGGGCAACCTCGGCCTCATCCGCGCGGCCCACAAGTTCGACGAGACGAAGGGCATCAAGTTCATCTCCTACGCGGTGTGGTGGATCCGCCAGGCCATCCTGCAGGCCCTCGCCGAGCAGAGCCGCATCGTGCGCGTGCCGCTCAACCGTGCCGGCACGCTGCACCGCATCGGCAAACGCGCCAACGCGCTGCTGCAGGAGCTGGGCCGCGAGGCCACGCACGCCGAGATCGCCGACGGGATGGAGATCACGGAGGAGGAGGTCGCCAAGACGATGGCGATCTCGCAGACGCACCTCTCGCTCGACGCCCCGATGGCGCCGGGCGAGGACAACCGCCTGCTCGATTACATCCCCGACACCGAGAGCGCATCGCCGGACGAGGAAGTCTTTGACAAAGCGCTGATTGACTCGGTGCACGAGGCCCTCGCGGGCCTAAAGGAGCGCGAGTCCAAGATCCTCCGCCTGTATTTCGGCCTCGATGGCTCGGAGCCCATGACCCTCGAGCAGATCGGTGCCGTCCTCAACATCACCCGCGAACGGGTGCGTCAGATCAAGGAAAAGGCGCTCTCCCGCCTGAGGCACGTGTCGCGGGCTCGGGCGCTGGAGTCCTATTTGGGAGAGTAGGGCTGGGGTCGGTGTGGCGAGTTTTTGCCACAGAGGCACAGAGACACAGAGGGGTCGAGGCGCGCGTTGGCCTCTGTGTCTGATCCAACGGCAACTTCTTAGGGGGCTCGGCGGACAGATCAGTCCGCCGAGCCCCCTTCAGTTCCCAAAGAAAGAAGGCACGGAGGCGACGGGGCGGGCTCAACCCTCTGTGTCTCTGTGCCTCTGTGGCAAATTGCACTTACTTTCCAAGCACAGATCCCAGCCGCCAAGAACCAAGAGCCAGCCCAACGCAATGGCCAAAGACGCAAGCTTTGACATCACCACATCCGTCGACCTGCAGGAAGTCGACAACGCCGTCAACCAGGCGTCCAAGGAGATCGCGCAGCGCTACGACTTCAAGGACGCCAAGCTGGCGACCGTCGAGCTCAAGCGCGCCGAGGGGCTGATCAAGATCTCCAGCGACACCGACATGCGCCTGCGCGCGATGTGGGACATCGTGCAGTCCAAGCTCATCAAGCGTGGCGTGCCCGTGGCCAACCTCGACGCCGGCGAGCCCACGCCCGGCGGCGGCGACACCTGGCATCGCGACGTGAAGCTCAAGCAGTCGCTCGACGGCGAGACCTGCAAGAAGGTCGTCGCTGCCATCAAGGCCGAGAAGTTCAAGAAGGTGCAGGCCTCCATCCAGGGCGATACCGTGCGCGTCACCGCGCCCAGCCGCGACGAGCTCCAGGCCGTCATCGGCTTCTGCAAGTCGCAGGACTTCGGCGTCGCCCTCCAGTTCGGGAACTATCGGTGAGGGTGAAGGTCGTCACCCTCGGTTGCGACAAGAACACCGTCGACTCCGAGCGCTATCTCGCGCAGCTGCTCGACCACGGCGCGGAGCCCGTGGCCGACGCCGGTGACGCCGAGATCATCATCGTCAACACCTGTGGCTTCATTGATGCCGCCAAGCGCGAGAGCATCGACGCCATCGTCGAGGCGGGGCGCTTGAAGGGGAAGGGCAGTGCGCAGGCCGTCGTTGCCGTCGGGTGTATGGTCGAGCGCCACAAGTCAGAGCTCGCCGAGGCACTGCCGGAGGTCGATCTCTTCCTCGGCGCCTCCGAGTCCGACCTGCTGCTGCCCAAGCTGCGCGAGCGCGGGCTCGTGGGCGATCCCATCACGCAGCATCCCGGGGTGCGCGTCCACTCGGGCGACACGCCCTTCGTGCGCTACCTCAAGGTCAGCGAGGGCTGCGACCACGGCTGTGCCTTCTGCGCCATCCCGCTGATGCGCGGCAAGCACCGCTCCTTCCTGCCCGACGAGATCGTGCGCGAGGCGCAGTTGCTCGAGCTGCAGGGTGCACGCGAGGTGAACCTCGTGGCGCAGGACCTCGCGCACTACGGCCGCGACATCCGCGACCTCAACGTGCGCCTGCCGGAGCTGCTCGAACGACTCGTCGCCGAGACGTCGATTCCCTGGTTCCGCAACATGTACCTCTACTCGGCGGGCATCACGCCCAAGCTGCTCGAGGTCATCGCGCGCGAACCGCGCATCCAGCCGTATCTCGACATGCCCATCCAGCACGCGTCAGACGCGGTGTTGGAGCGGATGCGCCGCCCTGAGCGCCAGCGCACGACCCGCGAGAAGGTCGCGCGCTTCCGCGAGTCCGTGCCCGGCGTCGCCATCCGCACGACCTGCATCGTCGGCTTCCCCGGTGAGACGGCGGACGACTTCCAGCAGTTGATCGACTTCCTGCAGGAAATCCAGTTCGAGCGCGTTGGCGTTTTCACGTACTCGCCGCAGGAGGGTACGCGCGGCGCTGCGATGCACGACGATGTGCCGGAGACCGTGAAGCGCGAACGCCTGGAAGCGGTACAGGAACTCCAGCGTCATATCACGGCTGAGCGCTATGAGTCGCGCATCGGGCAGATGGCGCCGGCGCTGGTCGAGGCCGCGGGCACGGCGGACACGCCGGCGCGCGCGCGGCTTCCCTGGCAGGCCGATGACATCGACGGCCTCACCTGGGTCGATACCGACGCTCCCGCCGGAAGCATCGTCGAGGTCGAAGTCACCGCCGTCGTGGACGACTACGACTTCCACGCGACCTACCAGCGCACGCTGACTGGGCCGCCAGCCCCCGCGGCCGCGCCGAGTGCCGCGAAGTCCCGCAGCCTGCCGCTCATCGCCACGTCGGTCGGGAGCTTCGGCCGGTGAGCCGCCGCCGCGCCGACCGTGATGGCGGCGTACGGCACGGCGTCGAGCTCGGCTTGCACGGCGGTCGACGCGCTGCGGTCTGGCTGGCGGCAGGCGCGCTCCTCGCACTCAGCGGCTGCATTCCGGGCCCGCGCAGCGATACTCCGCGGGCCGCCGGTGGTCCCGGACCCGAGATCCGCATCGCCCTGGCCACGGTGCCGGCTGCCGAGGCGCCGTCGCCCCGCGCTGCAAATGGCGGCGGACTCGTGCGCTTTCGCGGCAAGTCCTATCGCGGCAGCTTGCAGGCCATCCCGACGGACACCGGCGTGCTGGTCGTCAACGTCATCGCGCTCGAGGACTACCTGCTCGGCGTCGTGCCACTCGAACTCGGCGAACGTCCTACCGCCGAGCGCGCGGCACTCGAAGCGCAGGCCATCGCCGCGCGTTCGTTCACCGTGATCCGGCTCAACGCCGCGCGCAACGGACGGGGCCGATCCCCGCACTTCGACCTGGTCGGCACGACGTCGGACCAGGTCTACGGCGGCGCCGACGCCGAGCAGCCGAACGCCAGCGCCGCCGTGCGTGCGACGGCTGGATTGGTGCTGACGTACGGCGGTCGCGTCATCGAGGCGCCCTACCACAGCACCTGCGGTGGCGAGACGGCTGGAGCCGAGGAGGTGTGGCAGACCCCGCATCCGTACCTGCGACGCGTCAGCGATCGCATTCCTGGCTCGCGGAACCGCTACTATTGCGACATCGCCCCGCGCTTCTACTGGGAGCGCACACTGAGCGGCCCCGACCTGAACCAAGTCGTGGCGCGCTACCTCGGCAGCTACACGGATGTGCCGCCAGGCGGGCCCGGCGACGTGCGCGACGTGCGCATCGTGCGCCGCACCGCGAGCGGCCGCGCCGACGTGGTCGCCTTTCGGACGGCGCGGGGCACCTTCGAGCTACGCGGCAACACCGCCCGTTCCGTCCTGCGCACCACTGCTGGCGAGTTGATGCCCAGCTCCTATTTTTCTGTGTCCATCACGCCGTCTGCCTCGGGTGGCATCGAACGTGCACTCCTCCGGGGCAACGGGTTCGGACACGGTGTCGGGATGTGTCAGTGGGGAGCGATCGGACGCGCGCGGGCCGGCCAAGGGGCCGCGCAGATCCTCCGCACCTACTTCCCGGGTACCAGCGTCGCCCCGCTCCGCAGCAGCCAGATCGTCCTGTAGCCCCCGCTTCCGTGCCGCCCACCCCCTCGCCCACCAACTCCCGCCAGTCCGCGCGCTTCGGCGTGCTCGGACTCGGTGCGATCGCCCAGACCGCCCACCTGCCGGTGCTGAGCCGGATGCGCGGCGCCGCGATCGCGGCGGTCTGCGACAACGACGCGGCCAAGGCGCGCGGCATCGCCCAGCGCTTTTCCGTGCGCAACTGGTGCACGGACATCGACGAGCTGCTGGAGATCGAGGGCCTCGAGGCGATCATCATCTGCTCGCCGAACCACCTGCACGAGGTGCACGTGCTCTCGGCGCTGCGCGCGGGGAAGCACGTGCTCTGCGAGCGTCCGCTGGCACTGAGCGCACGCGGGGTCGAGCGCATCATCGCGGCTGCGGAGAAGGCGAATCGGCGGGTGATGGTGGCCAACAACCATCGTTTCCGGCACGACGCACAGACGCTCGACGCCTTCCTGCGCGGTGGGGAGCTGGGCAAGCTCGTCGCCGTGCGCGCCGGCGCATATCGTCGTCGCGGTCCGCAGGCAAACTGGCGGCAGCGCCGCGCCGAGGCCGGAGGTGGAGCCTTCTTCGAGCTTGGGCTCCCGTTGCTGGACCTGGCCGGTTGGCTCACCGATTTCCCGCGCGTTGTGCGCGTGAGCACCGCGCTCGAGCGCGGGCGCGGCGCGAACGCCGTCGAGGACGCCGCGCTGGTGTTTATCGAGTGTCAGGGCGGATTCACGGTCACCATCGACACGCGCTGGAACTACGTCGGCGATGAAGACCGCTGGTGGTTCGAGGTGGTCGGCACGCAGGGCAGCGGCCGTCTCGCGCCGCTGCGGATCTCCAAGGCGATGCACGGTCAGCCGATGGACGTCGCGCCGGGTGGTGCGGCGCAGCGCGACACGGCCACGGTGCAGTCGTACCGCGCCGAGCTGGCGCACTTCCTCGCCGTGATCAGCGGCGAGGCGAAGTACGAGCCGCCGAAGGACCAGATCCGGGTCTACAAGCTGCTGGAGCACATCTACAAGGCCGGCGACGAGGCGAAAGAGATCCGCCTGTGAGTGCGCACGGGTCGGCGCAGTGGTCGAAACAGGCATCTTCGCAAACGTCGGCGCGTTGGCTGGCGCGCTTCTTGGCGCTGTGCTTGGCACTCTCCGCGGCCCAGGCCGCGCCGCTCCCCGCACAGGAGCCCGGCGCCACGCTCGAAATCTCCGTGCTCACCTTCGGGCAGGGCGACGCCGTCTTCGAGCGCTTCGGCCACAACGCGCTCCGCGTGCGCGACACCAGCAGCGGCCTCGACCTCGCCTACAACTGGGGGATGTTCTCGTTCGAGCAGCCGAACTTCCTTGGTCGTTTCCTCTCCGGCGACACACAATACTGGGTCGAGGCCTTTCCGACTGAGTGGTTGGTGCAGATCTACGCAGGGCAGGATCGCCAGACCGTCGAGCAGGTGCTCGAACTCACGCCGGCGCAGCGCGCCCAGCTGGCGCAGTTCGTGGCCACAAACGCGCGCGACGAGAACAAGTTCTACCGCTACGACTACTTCCTCGACAACTGCTCGACGCGCCTGCGTGATGCGATAGATGTCACGCTCGGCGGCGCGCTGAAGCGACGCTTCTCGACCATCCGAACCGAGTGGACGTTTCGCAGCGAGGCGGTGCGCCTCACGGCAGGGGATGGCCTCGCCCAGGCCGGCATCGACATCGCGCTCGGCACGCCAGCCGACGCCGCGATGAGCGCCTGGCAGGCGATGTACGTCCCGATGCGCCTGCGCGACTTCCTTCGCGACGTCACGGTGCCGGGTGAGGACGGCAGCGCGCGGCCCTTGGTGCGCACGGAACGCGTGTTGCACGAGGCGACGCGCGCTCCGGAGGCCGCCGAGCGCCGCGGACTGAGCATCGGCGCCTGGGGGCCAGTGCTCGGCGCCTGGATGCTCCTGCTCGCGCCGCTGTCGGCGGTCGCACGCCGGCGCACGCGCGTGCCCGCCGCGGTGATGGCCGCGCTCTTCTACGCGGTCTCGGGAATCCTTGGGCTGTTGCTGCTCGGCATGTGGGTCGGCTCCGCGCACGTCTTCTGGTACGGGAACTACAACCTCCTGCTGTTCTCGCCGCTGGCATTGGTGGCGGCCGTGCTGGCACCACGCGCAATTCTTCGCGGTGAGCTCGACACGCTGGCGCGTCGGATCATCACTGCGGTCGTCGTCATGGCCGCGCTCACGCTGCTGCTCGCGCCGATGGTCCGGCAGGCGCTGGCCGGTCCGCTCCTGCTCGCGCTGCCCGCGCATCTCGGCCTCGCCATCGCGATTTGGCGCCACACGCGGCCCCTGCCGCCCGCGCCCGTCGCTGAGGCCGTCGCGGGCGCTCGAGTTGCCGCGTGAGCGGTAGCTGGCGCGTCGGCGTCGACGTCGGTGGCACTTTCACCGATCGCGCGGCGCTGGCGGCTGACGGACGCGTCGAGGCGAGGAAGGTGCTGTCCACGCCGGGCGACCAGGGCGAGGGCGTTGTCTCGTCGCTGGGCGCGCTCGATGGCACCGCCGCTCGCATCGTCCACGGCACGACCGTCGTCACGAATCTCCTGCTCGAACGGCGCGGCGCTCGCGTCGTGCTTTGCGCAACCGAAGGCGCCACGGACCTCCTTCGCCTCCGCCGACAGGACCGCGCCGCCCTGTACGATCTCGCGCGCCACCATCCGCCGCCGCTGGTGTCGGATGACTGCGTCGTCGCCGTACCCGAGCGACAGACGGCGCGCGGCATCGAACGCGCGCTCGACGCAGCGGGCGTGGAATCGGTCGTCGCCAAGGTGCTGGCGCAGGATCCCGACATCGTCGTCATCGCGCTGCTGCACGCCTATGCGGACGATCGGCACGAGCAGCAGCTTGCCACCGCGTTGCGCGCCGCCAGGCCAACGCTCGAGGTCGTCACCAGCGCCGAGGTCCTGCCCGAGATCCGCGAGTACGAACGCACGGCCACCGCAAGCGCGGAGGGCTACGCGCGCCCCGCGGTGATGCGCTATCTGGCACGCCTGAGCGATCGGCTCGCGGCGGCGGGGCATCCTGCACCGTCCGTGATGACGTCGGGAGGCGGGATGCAGCCACCGGAGTCGGCCGCGCGGCACGCGGCGGCGCTGGCCCTCTCGGGACCGGCAGGCGGTGTCGTCGGGGCCGCCGCGGTGCTGCGCGCGTTGGGCATCATGACGGCGCTGACCATCGACATCGGCGGCACCAGCGCTGACGCGGGACTCATCCTCGACGGCGAACCGCTGGTCGAGCCAGGCGGAGAAGTGGCGGGTGTGCCCATCGCGTTGCCACGCGTTCTCGTGGACACGGTCTCGGCGGGCGGCGGCAGCATTGCCTGGGTGGACGACGGCGGAGCCCTTCGCGCCGGCCCGCAGAGTGCCGGCGCACGTCCTGGTCCGATTGCATTCGGACAGGGCGGCATCGAGCCCACGGTCACGGACGCGCAACTCGTGCTCGGCCGTATCGCGGCGCGCGCGATGAGCGGCGGCGTGCAGCTCGACGTCGATGCGGCACGGGCCGGACTCGCCGCGCTCGGATCGGCGCTGGGACGCGGTCCTGAGGACGTCGCCGCCGCCGTCGTGGCCATCGCCGACGCCGAGATGGCCCGCGCGCTGCGCCGCGTCAGCGTCGAGCGTGGCGTGGATCCTCGCGACTGCACCTTGGTCGCCTTCGGTGGTGGTGGCCCGCTGCACGCCTGTGCGCTGGCGGACGCCCTGAGCATTCCCAGCGTCTTGGTGCCGCCCTTCGCAGGCGTCCTGAGCGCGGTGGGCCTGGCGCTTGCTCCCGAACGTCACGAGGCCGCAGCCAGCCTTCTCGACCGTTGCGACGCGCTCTCGGCGCCTGCGATCGCCACGGCCGTCACGGCGCTCGAGGCGAGAGTGCAGGGCAGCGAACGGCGCACGCTGGCACGCGTGCGCTACGTCGGGCAGGGCCACGAACTCGACGTGTCGGTGCTTCCTGGCGATGACGGCGCCGCGCTCGCGCAGCGTTTCTCGGCGTCGCATCGGCAGCGCTACGGCTTCGAGCTCGAGCTCCCGGTCGAATGCGTGGCCCTCAGGCACTGGGCCGGCGAGCCCGCGCGCGAGGCGCGCTTCGTGCGCGATACCAACAAGCCTGTGTTCGATGGTGCTGCGTCGATCGATCACGGCGGGCCGGCGCCGGACGCCGGCGTGCAGGGCCCCGCCACGATCGCGCTGCCCGACGCCACGCTCTTCGTCGCGCCCGGCTGGCGCGCCGAGGCCTTGGACATCGGCGGCTGGCGCCTCACGAGGAGCGGCCCGTGAGCGACGCCCTCTCTCTTGCCGTCTGGTCGTCGGCCTTCGCCGCCGTCGCGGAGGAGATGGGCAGCGTGCTCGTGCGCGGCTCGCTCTCGCCAAACATCCGCGAGCGCCGTGATGCCAGCTGCGCACTGTTCGACGCCGACGGCGAGATGATCGCGCAGGCGGCGCACATCCCCGTGCACCTCGGCGCGCTGCCCGAGAGCGTGCGCGCCGTGCGCGCGCAGCAGCCACGGCCCGGCGACGTCTTCCTGCTCAACAGCCCCTGGCACGGCGGCTCGCACCTGCCGGACCTCACGATGGTCGAGGCCATCGCCGACGAGGGCCGCATCGCGGGCTACGCCGTCGTCCGCGCGCATCACGCTGATGTCGGCGGGATGAGCCCCGGCTCGATGCCGCAGGGTGCCACGGAGTTGGTGCAGGAAGGGTTGGTGCTGCCTCCCGTGCGCCTGGTGCGCGAGGGCGTGCTGGACGAATCGTTGCTCGGATTGGTCCTGGCCAACGTGCGCACGCCTGACGAGCGACGCGGCGATCTCTCCGCGCAGCGCGCCGCCTGCAGCGCCGGCGCCAACGGATGGCGTGCCCTGCTCGAGCGGCACGGACGCGCCACCATGGAGGCCGCGGGTCAGGCACTGCTGGATTACGCCGAGCGTCGCGCGCGCGCGCGGCTTGAGGGGCTCGAGGGTTCGGAGGGCGTGGCCGAGGACCGGCTCGAGGGCGATGGTGTCACCGACGCCGACATCCCACTGCGCGTGCGTTTGCGCGTGCGGGACGCATCGCTGCACCTCGACTTCGCCGGAACCTCGCCGATGGTCGCCGGCAACGTGAACTGCCCGATCCAGGTGACACGCGCGGCAGCGCTCTTCGTACTGCGTTCACTGCTCGACGATGATGTCCCGACGAACGAAGGCATCGCGCGCGCGATCGAGATCACCACGCCGGACGATTGCTGCATTTCTGCCCGTGCCCCGCACGCCGTCGCCGCGGGCAACGTCGAGATGAGCCAGCGCGTGACCGATCTGCTCTTCGCCGCCTTCGCGGCCGCCGGAGTTCCCGTGCCGGCGCAGGGTCAGGGCACGATGAACAACGTGACCTTCGGCGGCCGCGGCTGGACCTTCTACGAGACCTTGGGCGGCGGGCAGGGAGCCAGCATCGCGGGGCCCGGTCCCAGCGCCGTGCACGTGGGGATGAGCAACACGCGCAACACGCCCATCGAGTCGCTGGAACTCGCGTATCCCATTGTGATCGAGCGCTACGAACTCCGCCGCGGCTCCGGCGGTTTGGGCCGACACGCGGGCGGCGACGGCATCCTGCGGCGCTACCGCGTGCTGGAGCCCTGCACGGTCACGCTGCTGACCGAGCGCCGACGGCACGCGCCGCGCGGCGCCGACGGCGGGGCCGACGGCGCCTGCGGCGAGAACCTGCTCAACGGCGAACCGCTGCCGGCGAAATGCCGGCGCGAGCTCAAGGCCGGCGACCTGCTCGAGATCCGGACCCCGGGCGGCGGCGGCTGGGGCTAGCGCCTGGCGTTGAACGCGTCGACGGCCTGCTGCCGGCGCGCGAAGGCCTCGCGGTTCCAGCGACCCGAGAACATGCCGGCCACGGTGCCCACCGCCAGGGAACTCGCGATGACCGCCGTGCGGTGTCCGCTGTCCCAGTCGGACAGGCCGTTCTGTCCCGCCACGATCCACCCGACGGCGGCCAGTGTGCTGACGAGCGACCAGCGCCGTGCCTTGCGCGTGGTCGCGTCAAACTGATCGGCCAGCTGTTCCGCGGCCGCATTGCCGGTGACCGCACTGCGCAACGATCGCGGCGTGATCGAGCGGGCCACCACCGTTCCGCCCGGTCCGACCAGCCGATCGCCGAGTACGCGATACTCGATGCGCAACGCGCAGCTGTCGCCCGTGCAACCCGGGGCCATCTGGGCATCGGCGCGCGGCGCCGCCAGGGCGAGGAGCACCGAGGCCGCGAGTACCGCTCGGAGCGTGCTGCGCCGACCGTCCCGCATGGTGCGCTGCTGCATCAATCCTCCTTGACCTGAGTGGGGACTACGAGGCGACCGCGACGCCCCCAGCGAGGTGATTCTTGCCCCGATGAGGGAGTCGCGCCGCACTACGGCACAACCGTGGGCGCTCCCCCCACGTTGGGAATGTTCTTCGACCGCAACATCGCGTTCAGCGCGCCGAGGTCCCCGCCGAGCAGCGACTCCAGCGCGTCGAGATGCCCGCGCAGCTGCGTGCGCAGCAGTGCCTGCACCTCCACCTGCTGGTCCGTCGGCCTGAAGTCATTGCCGGAGAGCCCATTCGCCAGGTAGTTGAGCTTGCTCAGCAACCGCGAGCCCCAGCGCACCCCGTCCTGGCCCTGGCCCGTCATCCGCAGCTCCACCAACTCCGACTCCACCGCCATCAGCTTCGTCTCGAGATCGCCCGCCGCGCGCTGCACCTCCGCATCGGACACCCGGGCCTGCAACGCCTTCAACTGCACGCGTACCGCCTCGATGCGTTCCACCGCCACGGAACCGGCGTCCATATCGCTGCGGATCTCGTTGAACAGCCGTAGCTGCGCGGCGATGTCGGCTTCGCTGCCACCGGTGTTCGGATCCTTTCGCACCTCCACCGTGCGCCGCTGTTCAGAATCTCCGACTCTGAGCACAACCGTGTACGTCCCCGGCGCCACCAGCGCACTCTGCCGGCCCGTGCCCGGTGCCGGGCGTCCATCCTCGTCCATCGCGAAGTCCGGCACGTAGAGCGGCGGCGTGAGCAGCCGCGTCTCGCGCGAGGCCTCGTCGCGCAGGTTCCAGGTCACGCGGTTGATGCCCGCGCGATTGCTGCCCGTGAGCCGACGCACCACGCGCCCCTGCGCGTCGGAGATCGTGAGCGTCGGCGCACGCGCCGCCGGCGCCTTGAGCCAATAGTTGAGTGAGGCCCCATAGTCCGGGTCGAAGCCCCGCGTCGGATCATCATACGACGAACTGGGTGCGGTCACCGTGCGGAACCGGTACGCCGCGCGCGGCGTGAAGAAGTGCGAGCCGGCGTTCAGCACCTCAGGCGTCAACTGCTGCAGCGCCGAGAGGTCGTCGAGGATGAAGAAGCCGCGGCCGTAGGTGGAGATCACCAGGTCGTTGAAGTGCTCCTGCACCTGGATGCCGCTCACCGGTGCCGCCGGCAGGTTGTTCTGCAACGGCAGCCAGTTGTCGCCGTGGTCATAGGTGACGTAGATGGCGTTCTCGGTGCCGAGATAGAGCATGCCGCGCCGCACCGGGTCTTCGTGGATGACCTTGGCGTAGCTCAACTGGCTCTTGGGGATGCCGTTGATGATCAATCGCCAGGTGCGCCCGTAGTCCGTGGTGCGATACACCCAGGGGTCGCGGTTGTCCTCCTGGTGCGCGTCCACCGTGAGGTAGGCCGTGGCCGCGTCGTAGCGCGAGGGCACGATGCTGCGCACCGAGCCCCAGGTCGGGATGCCCGGCAGGTTGCGCGTGAGGTTCGTCCACGTGCGTCCGTCGTCCCGCGTGAGCTGCACCTGGCCGTCGTTGGTGCCCACCCAGATGGTCCCGCGCTCCAGCCGCGACTCGGCGATCGCGTACACGGTGCCCGCGTACTCCACGCCGATGTTGTCCGGTGTGAGGCCGCCGGAGCTGCCCATCTTGCTGCGGTCATTCAGTGTGAGATCCGGGCTGATGACCTCCCAACTCTGGCCGGCGTTGCGCGTGCGATGCACGTGTTGGCTGCCCACGTAGATGGTGTTGTTGTCGTGCGGCGAGATGGTGAGCGGCGAGTCCCACACGAAACGATAGCGCACTTGCTCCGCCGGCCCGTTGGACTGCTGCGGCCAGATCTCCACCGTGCGGAACATCCGGCGGTCGACCTCGTAGCGTACCACGATGCCGCCGACCATGCCGGAACCGGATGCCGTGGACCACACGATGTTCGGATCGGTGGGATCCGGCGTGGCCCAGCCGCTCTCACCGCCGCCCACCGCGTGCCACTGCCCACGCAGGATACGGCCGCCCTGGAGGCGACCGTTTGACGGACCACGATACGTCGGTTCGTCCTGCTTGTTGCCGAACACGTTGTAGGGAATCGCGTTGTCCACGGTGACGTGGTAGATCTGCGCGTTCGTCAGCCGCTGCCGGAACCAGGTCTTCATCCGGTTCTGCGTGATGGACAGGCCCTGGTCGTGTGCGACGATCATCCGGTCCGCGTTGGTCGGGTCGATCCAGATGTCGTGGTGGTCGCCCCCGGGCGCGTCGTTGCGCGCGTAGGGCACGATGGTCTTGCCGCCGTCGATCGAGCGCGAGAAGGAGGCCGTGAGGAAGTAGGTCTCGTCCTCGTCGTCCGGCGCCACGGCCATCCGGGAGTAGTAGTGCGCGCGGCCCATCGCGTTACGGTCCTTGCTGATCAGGCTCCAACTGCGCCCGCCGTTCGTGGAACTCCAGAGCTGGCCGCTGTCGGTCTCCTGTCCGTTCCACGGCACACCGTCGCCCGTCTCGATCAGCGCGTACACGCGCTGCGGGTTGGACTGCGAGATGGCCACCGCCACCTTGCCCACTGGGCGCGAGGGCAGGCCATTGCCGCGGAGCCGCGTCCACGTCGAGCCGCCGTCGCGCGAGACGAAGAGCCCGCTGCCCGGCCCGCCACTCACGCGGCCCCAGGTCTTGATCTGCAACTGCCACATTCCCGCAAAGAGCACCCGCGGGTTCGAGGGATCCATCGCGATGTCCGAGCAGCCGGTGTTCGCGTCCACGTGCAGCACGAGCTGCCAGCTCGTGCCGCCATCCGTGCTGCGGTACACGCCGCGCTCCGCCTGCGGGCCATAGGCCGTGCCAAGGGCGCAGGCGAACACAGTGTTCGCGTCGGTTGGATGCACAACGATGCGCGGGATGCGTCCCGTCTTCTCCAGCCCAGAGAGCGCCCAGGTCTCGCCACCATCCACGCTCTTGTAGAGCCCCTGGCCCAGCGAGATATGGCTGCGGATCTTGCCTTCGCCCGTGCCGGCATAGACCACGTTGCGATCCGAGCGCGCGATGGCCAGCGAGCCGATGGATTGCACGGGATGCCCATCGAACACGGGCTCCCAGTTCACGCCACCATCGGTGGTCTTGTAGATGCCGCCGGAGGCGGCGCCCACGAGGTAGGTGAGCGGGTCACCCGGCACGCCGGCGGCGGCCGAGAAGCGATTGCCCTCGGGCCCGATGTGACGCCACTCGAGGCCGCGCCAGGCGCTGGGGTCTGGTCGAGTCGCCGCGACCTGCGCCGCGAGTGTCGCTGCGGCAAGCGTCGCAACAATCGCTGCGGTGACGAGGATCGCACTTCCCGCGACGACGGCGCGGGAGGCAAGGGTCCACAGGACACGGAAGACCGGCGAAGGACTGTCGGCCAAACGCATGCGACGCTCCGAATTGGTGGGGGCGACGCAGATACTACGAGGCGCTGGCGACGAGCGGAAGGAGACGGGTGTCGCGTTCTCGCGCGGCGCGAACGGGGCCCGCCGGCAGCGCTGCGCTAGCCGCCCGCGCGCTGGATGATGAAATGCGTCGCGGCGTCCGACGCTGCCGTGCGGGTGCACGCGTAGCCTAGCGCTCGCAGGTCGAGCCCAGCGAAGAGCGACTCACCGCCGCCGAGCAGCACGGGCGACACCGCAATGTGCAACTCGTCGATTAGCGAAGCGGCCAGATACTGCCGAATGACGCTGACACCGCCACCGATGCGCACGTCCGCCGCGCCCGCCGCCTCGCGGGCCTGCTCAAGGGCCTCCTGGATGCCGTCGTTCACGAAGTGGAAGGTCGTGCCGCCGTCCATCGCGAGCGGCGCGCGTGGGTGATTCGTGAGCACGAACACCGGCACGTGGTACGGCGGCCGCTCGCCCCACCAACCGCGCCACTGCTCGTCTGGCCAGGGGCCGCGCACTGGGCCGAACATGTTTCGCCCCATGATCCAGGCGCCGATGTTCCTGAATCCCCGGGACGCAAACTCGTCGTCGAGCCCGGTCGTCCCATCGCCGTCACCGTGCGCGCGTTGAAACGTGCGCGTCGGCAGGAACCAGCGATGCAGCTCCTCGCCGTGGAGGCCAAGCGGTCGCTCGAGCGCCTGGTCGCGGCCGGCGCCGTAGCCGTCGAGCGAGATCGTGAAGCTTTCGACCCGGACGCGTCCCATTCGCGCCGTGACTCAGCCCTGCGGCGGCGTCATCACCCACGACGTGCGCCGCTTCGTTCCTTCGCTCGGCGTCACGCGTCGGAACACCTCCGCCTCCGCGAAGGTCTTGAGCAGGTGCGCGTCCACGAAGCCCGACTTCGCCTCGGCCTGCAGGATGTCCAGCGCCCGCTCCGGCGCCACCGAGCGCTTGTACGGCCGGTCCGTCGCCGTCAGCGCGTCGTAGATGTCCGCGATGGTCATCATCCGCGTCTGGATGGGGATCTCCTCACCCTTCACACGGCGCGGATAGCCGGAGCCGTCGAGTTTCTCGTGGTGCCCGAACGCGATGTTGGGAATCCCGCGCAGCTCCCGCGTCCACGGGATCTGCTCGAGGAAGCGGAACGTGTGCGTCACGTGCGACTCGATCTCGCGGCGCTCGCGCGGGTCGAGGTTGCCCTTGTTGATCATCAGGAACCGCAGCTCGTCCTCGGAGAGCAGCGGGCGCACGACGCCGTCGAAGTCCACGTAGGTCTGGCGGTGGATCTCCTCCAGCTCGGTGAAGGTGCCCTCGGGCAGGATGGTCGGCTCGTTCGCCCGCACGATGGCGTCCATCCAGCGCGAAAGCTGGTCGCGCTGCATCCGCCGGTCCACGTCGAGGCGCGTCACGAACTCGCCGTAGTCCCGCTTCCCGTGCTCGGCCAGGAACTCCGCGCGCTCGCGCTCGTACTCGAGGTCCGCCTGCTGCATCAGGTACTGGAACCGATTGCGCACCAATGCCAGGTCGTGGTGGTAGAGCTTCTTCTGCTTTACCAGCACCTGCTCACGCACGCCGACCTTGCCGAAGTCGTGCAGCAGTCCGGCGTAGCGCAGTTCCCGCAACTGCTCGCGGCTGAACGTGACGCCCTTGTACGGCCCCTCGCCGTGGCGGTCCACCGACTCCGCCAATCCGGTCGTGAGCGTCGCCACACGGAACGAGTGGCCCGAGGTCGTCGGGTCTCGGGCCTCGATCGCCGTGACCGCTGCGGTCACGAAGCCCTCGAACAGGCGCTCGATGTCCTCGTAGAGCCGCGAGTTCTCGATCGCCACCGCCGCCTGCGCGGCCAGGGCCGCCACGAGGTCGGCCGAGCGCTGGTCGAAGGGAATGACCTGCGCCTCCACCGCCTCGCGCGAGGTCAGCGGGACTGCGCCGTCGCGCTTGCGGTTGATCAACTGCAGCACGCCAATCGTCTCGTCCTTCAGCGTGAACATCGGCTGCACGAGCATCGACTTCGTGCGGTAGCCGAACTTCTCGTCGAAGCTGCGGTTCTGCCGGTAGCTCACGTTCTCCGAGAGGAGATACACGTCGTCGATCATCAACCGCTCGCCGGTGGCGGCCACGTAGCCCGACAGGCTCGAATGGTTGATCGGGACCGTGAACTCGGAGAACGGCAGGTCGGGCAGGGTGGTGTTCTGTGAGAGCTTGAAGCGCAGCGCCGTGGCGTTGCCCTCGCCGTCGAACTCCACGAGGTACAGCGAACCGGCGTCGGCGCTGGAGAGCCGCCGCGCCTGCGTGAGGATCATCCCCAGCAGGGTGTCGAGGTCGCGCTCGGTAGCCAACGCCGCGCCGACCCGCGAGAGCTCGTTGAGTTCAGTGGCCGATGAGGCCTGCAGGCGTTCGGCGCGCTGCGCCGCCACCAAGGCGCCGGCGTGCCGCAGGGCCGCCTGCAGCACGGTGCGGCCCGCGCCGGGCGACGCGTCCGCGGGCAGCCATCCCGCCAAGGGTGCCTCGGCGAGCGCGCCCTCGGGTGTGTCCGCGCCAGGCTCACCCACGCCGACCAGCGCGACGCGTCCCGAGAGTGCCGACAACGCGTCCGCGCCAGCCGCAGCGGCCAGCGCTGCATCGATCAACGCCACGACCGGAGCGTCGGCGTCGAGCGCATCCGGTGCCGGCAGCGCGGGCACGCGCCGGACCTCCACCTCGGGATTGGTCTCGAGGCGGTCCAGGGCCGGAACGGCGCGGCCAACGGGGGCGAGGATCAGCGTGGGCACAGGGAAGGATGCGAGAGCCGCCGACGCCCCCAAGGGGGCGCCGGCGGCTCAAAGGTTATCGTCGCGGGCGGGACTGCCGCCAGTCGGCCATCAGCCGCCGCTCTCGAGCTTTGCCTTCGCCGACTTCGCATCCTCGAAGTCCGGGAAGCGCTCGATGGTCTGGTTGAACAGCGTCAGGGCCTCGGCCTTGTTGCCGGCGTCCTGTGCGGACAGCGCTCGGGAATACATCATCACGGCCTGGAAGGGCACCCGGCGCTGGCGCTCACTGCGCGCCTCGCTGGTCTGCCGCGCCTGCGCCGTCAGCTCCGGCAGCTTCAGCCCGCGGTTCGTCTTCTCGGCCAACTGGTCCACCAGCATCAGGAAGTCCTCGGTCTTGCCGCGGTGCATGTCCGTGTAGGCGATGCGGCCCGTCTCCGAGTCGATGGACTTGATGGTGATGACCATCGTGCCCGAACGATCGGTCACGAAGGATCCGGTCAGCATGTGCCGGGCGCCCAGCAGCTTGCCCACGCGGGCGGCCGTCGCGTCATCGACGCGGCCGTCACGGGCGAGGTTCTGCTCCGCCAGGATGCGCTCAATGTTCTCGCGCTCCACGAGGCGGATGCCGGGGTTCTGCGCCATCGAGGTGATGAGCAGGTCGGCGATGCCCTTGGACAGCGGCGCCAGCTCGGAGTTGGACTGGCCGATGGCGCTGTTCACGAACGGCAGCACCGCGACCGTGGGGCGCATATCGTCCTGTGCGAGCATCGGGGCCGCGGCGAACGCGAGCACCGCGGTGGCACGGATCATCTGCTTCAGCATCACTTGCCTCCGGAGAGGTTAGAGAGTCAGGGACAAGCCCTCCGCGGCGATCATCACCTGCAACGATCCGCCACGGTCCTTCACCATCGCCTGGCAATCCGCCAGGCACTGCTCCAACTGGTCGTCGGTGCGGCGGGGCTCGTGATGGAACAGCACGAGCGTCCGTACCTCCGCGTCCAGCGCCAGCTCCACCGCCTCGGCATAGGTCGAGTGCCCCCAGCCCTGGTGATGGTCGTACTCGTCCGTCGTGTAGGTGGTGTCATGGATGAGGACTGTCGCCCCCCTCGCCCAGGTCACCATCCGGTCCCGCCAGTCGGGCGTCGAGGCATAGCGCGGATGTGGCGCCAGCTCGTTGTCCGACACATACACCAAATCGCCGCCAGGCCGCCCCGGCTGGGAGAACCGATACCCCATCGCTCCCCCCGGATGCTGCACCTCGAACGCCGTCACCTCGTACCCCGAGCCCGCCGTGGGTGTGTCCGCCGGCAGGCCCCGGAAATCGATGGTCGCGTCCAGCTCCTCGAACGTCACCGGAAACACGACCGGTGACATCTGGTCCCGCAACACCTTGTCAAAGCTCCGTTCCAGCGTCTCGGAGCCCCAGATCGTGAAGTGATTCCCCCGGCCGAAGATCGGCGCGAAGAACGGGATGCCCTGGATGTGGTCCCAGTGGGCGTGCGTCAGGAAGATGTCTCCCTTGATCGGCCCGCCATTGGCCCGCATCAGCAACTCACGCCCCAGTTCGCGAATCCCCGTTCCGGCGTCCAGGATCACCAGCCACCCGTCGTCGGTTCGCAGTTCCACGCAGGGCGTGTTCCCGCCATAGCGCACGGTCTTGCTGCCAGGGGTCGGGATGGACCCACGCGTTCCCCAGAATCGGATGCGCAGGCTCATCGCGTTCCCCACGGCACACCTAAAGATGCGCGGTGCTTCGGCGAGGGGTATAGGCAGGGCATCACGGGGTCGCGGTGATAGCGGTCACAGGCGCTG
The DNA here is from genome assembly GCA_019637445.1 of Gemmatimonadaceae bacterium. NCBI lineage: Bacteria > Pseudomonadati > Gemmatimonadota > Gemmatimonadia > Gemmatimonadales > Gemmatimonadaceae > Gemmatimonadaceae bacterium. The sequence continues at coordinate 508,336 of JAHBVS010000002.1, forward strand.
CTGCGAGCGCTTCTCCAGTCCGGCGCGATCCGCAATGCGGATGCGCCGCTTCTCGGTCGTAATCCAGCCCGCTTCCACGAAGTCGCGCATGGCGCGCGACACCGTCTCGCGGCTGGCGCCAATCACGTGGGCGATGGTCTGGTGGGTCAGCGGCTTGGCGATTTCATCGCTCCCGCCCTCGGCCGCGGCATCGAGAATGACGCGGGCGATGCGACCGGGGACGTCGAGCAGCACCAGCGAGCCGATCTTGTCGTCCGCGCGGCGGAGGCGTCGGGAAAGCTCAATCAACAGGGCCCAGGCCACCTGCGGGCTCTGTTCCACCCGCCGCCGGAAGTCCTCGCGGCGGAGCACCAGCAGGGTGCTGTCTTCCATCGCCACCACGTGGGCCGAGCGGGGCTGGTCGTCAATCAGCGACAACTCGCCGAAGTGCTCGCCGACGCCCAGAATGCCCAGGATCACCTCGCGACCATCCTCGGCGACGAGCACGACCTTCACGCGGCCGGCGCGGACCACGAAGAGCGAATCGCCCGGATCATCCTCGAAGAGGATGACGCTGCCCTTGGGATACGTCTTTTCCCGCGCCATCGTCGCGAAGTTGGCCACTTCCGCCGGCGCAAGGGTCTTGAAGAGCGGGACGGTCGCGAGAAAATCGGCGGTGTTCATACGGGCGGCGGGCGGTGGGAGGCCGGGAACTACCTGACCGGGGCGAAGCTACGTCTGGGGCCAGACGGTGTCAAACGTTCAAACCCTTGTCACCTTGCATCTTACCAGCCATCTCGGCTATCATTCATTGCTAACTCCGATTCCGCTCCTGAGGCACCCATGAAGGCCGAAATCCATCCTACGTACGCCACCGCGACCGTCACCTGCGCCTGCGGCAACACGTTCCAGACGCGCTCGACCGTCGCCGAGATCCATACCGACATCTGCGCCGCTTGCCATCCGTTCTTCACGGGCAAGCAGAAGCTGATCGACACGGCTGGCCGTGTTGAGCGCTTCCGCCAGAAGTACGGGAAGCAGAGCGCCTGAGTCTCCGCGACCGGCTCGCCGACGCGCTGCGGCGCGCCGCCGAGGTCGAGCGCGACCTTCTCGATCCCAAGACGGTCCGCGACGCCCGCTTGATGGCGTCGCTGGGCCGTGAGCACCAGCGCCTCGGACAGGTCGTCGAGCGCGCCCAGCATCTCGAGAAGCTCGAGAACGAGCTCGCGCAGGCGCGCGAGCTCGTTGCGTTTGATGATGCCGACCTCGCCGCCGAGGCCAAGCGCGAGGTCGAGCGCCTGAGCGGCGACATCGAGGCCGAGGAACTCGCACTGCGGCCGCTGCTGGTCCCGCCGGACCCGCTGCACGACCGCAATGCCATCGTAGAAATCCGCGCTGGCACCGGCGGCGACGAAGCCGCGCTGTTCGCCGCGGACCTGCACCGCGCCTACTCGCGCTACATCGAGCGGCACGGCGGCTGGCGCGTGGAGACGATCTCCTACTCCGAGGGCGCCCTCGGCGGGATCAAGGAAGTCATCTTCAAGGTCAGCGGGCCCGGTGCCTTTGGCGCCCTGCGCTTCGAGTCCGGCGTGCATCGTGTGCAGCGCGTGCCCGCCACCGAGGCCGCCGGCCGCATCCACACCTCGGCCGCCACCGTCGCCGTGCTACCCGAGGCCGAGGAAATCGACCTCAAGATCGAGGACAAGGACCTGCGCATCGACGTGTTCCGCTCGTCGGGCCCGGGTGGCCAGTCGGTGAATACCACGGACTCCGCGGTGCGCATCACGCACATCCCGACGGGGCTCGTGGTCAGCCAGCAGGACCAGAAGTCGCAGCTGCAGAACAAGCTGAAGGCGATGGAGGTGCTGCGCTCGCGCCTGCTCGACCTGCGCATCGCCGAGCAGGAAGCCGAGCGCTCGCGGATGCGGAAGTCGCAGGTCTCCACCGGCGACCGCTCGGCGAAGATTCGCACCTACAACTTCCCGCAGTCGCGCGTGACCGATCATCGCATCGGCTACACGACGCACGATCTGGCCGGGGTGATGGACGGGGAGCTGGACGAGTTGATGGACGCGCTGCACCTGGCCGACATCGAGGAGCGGCTGGCGGGTGACGGCGGCTGACGCCGACGCGATGACGGTCGGCGAGCTGATGGAATCGCTGTCGCGCCGACTCGTCGGGCCGGGAGTGCCGCCGGCCCGGGCACAGGCGCGTGACCTCATCGCCGCGGTGCTTGATCGACCGCGGTTCTGGCCTTCCGCCAACGCGGATTCTGCACTTGCCGCGACCGACGCCCTGGCGATAGAGGCCGCTGCCGCACGGTTTCGCGAGGGCATGCCGATGCAGTACGCCGTCGGCAAGGCAGGCTTCCGCCAGCTCACCCTCGCCGTGGATCGCCGCGTGCTGATCCCGCGGCCGGAGACGGAGTTGCTCGTCGAACTCGTGCTCGCGGCCCAGCGTGGGGGGCGGGGCACCGTGGTGGACGTGGGGACCGGCTCGGGCGCCATCGCCCTAGCGCTCGCCTCCGAGGGCGGATTCGAGCGCGTGATTGCCACGGACATCTCGGCGGACGCCCTCGCCGTCGCGCACGAGAACCTGGGCGCCATCGCCGAGGACCGCCGCGCCCGCGTGGAGTTCCGGCAGGGCCAGCTCCTGGCCCCCGTGGCCGGAGAGAGGGTGGAGGTGGTGGTCAGTAACCCGCCCTATATTTCCCCGGCGGAAGCGCGCGAACTCCCGGCCTTGGTGCACGACTGGGAACCCCACCTCGCGCTCTTCGCCGACGACGACGGGATGGCGGCCATTCGGGCCCTCGTCCCTGAGGCCGCCGCGGTGCTGTTGCCCGGCGGACTGCTCGCCCTCGAGGTGGACGCCAGGCGCGCCGACCTCGCGGTGGCGGCCGTCGCGGCGGACCCCCGGTTCACCGAAGTGGAACATCGTCTCGATCTCACCGGCCGCCCGCGTTTCGTGGTGGCCCGACGACAGGAGTCGTAATGCTGCAGGACAAGGCAGTCGAAGTGGGTCGCCTGATCGGCCAGAGTGCCGAGTACCAGGCGGTGAAGCGGGCCAATGAGGCGCTCAATGGCGACCGTGAGGTGGTCACGGCCCTGCAGCGGATGGAGCAGCTCCGCGCCGAAGCGCAGGAGTTGATCGGCCGCGGCGAGCAGCCCAGCGAGCAGATGGAGCAGGAGCTCGACACGCTGCTGCAAAAGGTGCAGGGCAACTCCCTCTACCAACAGTTTGTCGCGGCCAACGAGAACTTCGACAAGGTGATGGTGCAGGTGAACCAGTGGATGCTCGAGGGCATCCGGAAGGGTGCGACGAGCTCGATCATCACGCTCGGGTGAGCAGCGTGTCGCGCGGCCGGCTGTTGGTATTCGAGGGCGGCGAGGGGGCGGGGAAGACCACCCAGCTCCGTCGACTCGTCGCACGCCTCGAGGCGGCCGGCATTCCGCACGCGATGTTTCGCGAGCCCGGAGGCACGGCCACGGGCGATCGGATCCGCGAGCTGCTCTTGCACGCGGACGTGGCGCTCGCACCGGGCGCGGAAGTGGCGCTGTTCATCGCCTCGCGCGCGCAGCTGCTGCACGAGATGGTGCGGCCGGCCCTCGCGGAGGGACGGCACGTGCTGCTGGACCGCTACCTGCTCTCGACCTACGCCTACCAGATCCACGGTCGCGGACTGCCGGAGGACGAGGTGCGCGCGGCAAACCGTCTCGCCATCGCGGATCTGGTACCCGATCTCACCTTGCTACTGCGCGTGCCGGTGGCGGAAGGCTTGGCCCGCGCCGCGCAGCGCGGTGCGGCCGACCGCTTCGAACGCGCCGACCGCGGCTTCCACGAACGCGTGCTGTCCGCCTTCGACGCCTTCGCGGATCCGGCCTGGCAATCCGCGCATCCGGAGTGCGGGCCCATCGTCTCCATCGACGCCGTGGGCAGCGAGGATGACGTCGAGCAGCGCGTGCTGGACACCTTGAACCTGCGCCTGCCGGCGCTGAGCACCGCCGCCGGAGTCCGCGCGTGAGCAGTCGCCTCCGGCTCCTGCCACCCGCCGCGTTGCTTGGCTTGGGCCTTGCCGCCGGTGTCTGGCTCGTGGCCCGCGCCGTGAACGGCGACGAACGCCGCGCGCGCGAAGGCGCCCAGCTGCTGGACATCGTGATGCAGCGCGTGCGCGATGCCTACGTGGACTCGGTGCCCGAGGAGCGGCTCTGGGAAGCCGCGGTGCAGGGCCTCGTCACGCAGCTTGGAGATCCGCACTCGGCCTACCTGACGCCAGAGCGCGTGGAGCGACTACAGCGCTCCGTCTCGAACTCGTATCGCGGCGTCGGCCTGCAGGTGGACGTGCGCGATGGTTGGATCACGGTGCTGCAACCGCGGCCGAACTCGCCGGCGGAGCGCGCCGGCCTGCAGCCGGGTGATCGCCTCGTGGAGGTCGATGGCCGTTCGATGCAGGGCTGGGCCGTGAGCGAGGCCAGCACGGCGCTGCGCGGACCGCTCGGCAGCACGGTGCACGTGGTCATCGAACGCGGCAGCGGCACGCGCATTCCGGTCACGCTTGAGCGCGCCGACATCCGCGTGGCGGCAGTCACGCGGGCCACCGTACTGCCCGACGGCGTCGGCTACGTGGCCGTCGCCAACTTCAGCGATTCCACCGAGGCCGAGCTCATTGCCGCGGTGGACTCGCTGCGGCGCGTCGGGGCGCGATCCCTCGTGATGGACCTGCGTGGCAATCCCGGCGGACTGCTCGACCAAGGCGTGGGCGTGGCCGATCTCTTCCTGCCCGAGGGCAAGCAGATCGTCACCACGCGCGGGCGCGTGGCGGAGGCCAATGCCTCGTACATGGACCGATCCGCCGAGCGCTGGGCGGGAATGCCGCTGGTGCTGCTCGTGAGTGCTGGCACGGCCAGCGCCGCGGAGATCGTTGCCGGCGCCTTGCAGGACCACGACCGCGCGCTGGTGATGGGGCAGGTCACCTTCGGGAAAGGCAGCGCGCAGGCGGTGTATCCGCTCGAGAACGGCGCCGCCGTGGTGCTCACGCACGCGCGCTGGTTCACGCCGCTCGGGCGCAGTCTCGAGACGCCGCTGCCGGGTGAGATTCCGCTGGCCGACGCGGACACCGCGCGACCCGTGTTCCGCACCGCGGAAGGCCGGCGCGTCCTCGGCGGCGGTGGCATCGTACCCGATGTGTTCGCCGGCGACAGCCTGCCGAACCTCGCCGAGCGCCGCTTCTTCGCCGAGTTGGGCGTCGATGTGCCGCGCTGGCGTGAGGCCCTCACCGCCGAGGCTCGCGCGCTGATTGCCGAGCGGGCCGTCCGTGACTCGATGTTCACGGTGAACCCGGCCTGGCGCAGCCGTGTGCGCGCGCGATTGGCGCAGCTTGGCGTGCGCGTGAATGCTGCGACCTTCGACGCCGTGCCGTCGCTGGTGGATCGGTCGCTGGGGAATGAGATCGCGCGGCAGGGCTGGGGCATCCCCTACTCGCAGCGTCGCCTGGTGCGGAACGACGCCGTCGTGGCGCGGGCGGCCGAGTTGCTACGTCGCGCGCGCAGCCCGCGCGACGTCTTCGTCAGCGAAGACTAGCCGGCGATTTTCCGCCCGACGGCCTCGGCCACGCGGCGCAGCTGCACCACGGTATCGGCGAACTGCTCTGGCGTCTGCGATTGCGCACCGTCGGACATCGCCTTCTCCGGCGTCGGATGGACCTCGATCAGGATGCCGTCCGCGCCCGCGGCCACCGCCGCGCGCGACATCGCCAGCACCTTGTCGCGACGACCCGTGCCGTGGCTGGGGTCCGCGACGATCGGCAGGTGCGAGAGCTGCTGCACCACCGGGATCGCCGTGAGGTCAAACAGGTTGCGCGAGGTCGTGTCGAAGCTGCGCAGGCCGCGCTCGCAGAGGATCACGTTCGGGTTGCCCTCGGCCAACACGTACTCGGCGGACAGCAGCAGGTCCTGGATGGTCGCCGCCATCCCGCGCTTCAGCAGCACCGGCTTCTTCAGCTTGCCGACGGTCTTCAGCAGCGAGTAGTTCTGCATGTTCCGCGCGCCGATCTGGATGCAGTCGGCGAACTCTGCCACCATCTCGGCACCCTGCTCGTCCATCGCCTCGGTGACGATGGGCAGGCCCGTCTCACGCTTGGCCAGCGCGAGCAGCTCGAGGCCCTTCTTGCCGAGTCCCTGGAAGGAGTAGGGCGACGAGCGCGGCTTGAACGCACCGCCGCGCAGCGCCACGGCACCGGCCTTCTTCACCTGCTGGGCGGCGAGCACGATCTGCTGCTCGTTCTCGACCGAGCAGGGGCCGGCGATGATCGGCACCTCGTTCGTGCCGAAGCGCACGCCCGGCGCGATCTCGACGACGGTGTTCTCCTTCCGCCACTCCCGCGAGACCTGCTTGTACGGATTGGAGACGTAGATGATCTCAGCGACGCCGGGGAAGTCCTCCAGCGGCGAGCCATCCACGCGGCCGTCGTTGCCGACGAGGCCGACGGCCGTGCGCTGGGCGCCCGGCATCGGCTGCGGCGAGTAGCCGCGGTCCTTGATCCACTGGCACACCGCCTCGATCTGCTCGGGCGTGGCGCCCTGCTTCATCACCACCAGCATCGGTCTGTTCCTTGGGCGATGCCTAGGGCATCCGCCGGTTAAGCTGCGTCCTCGTCCACCGCCGGCCCACCGCGCATGCGCACGCTGACCAGCGACGAGACCCCGGGCTCCTGCATCGTCACGCCGTAGACGGCGTCGGCCGCCTCGGTGGTCGTGCGCGGATTGTGCGTGATCACGATGAACTGCGTCTTCTTCTTGAACTCGTTCAGCATGCGCACGAAGCGGCCGATGTTCTGGTCGTCCAGGGGCGCGTCCACTTCGTCCAGCAGGCAGAAGGGGCTGGGCTTGGTGAGGAAGATGCCGAACAGCAGCGAGAGCGCGACCAGCGCGCGCTCGCCGCTGGAGAGCAGGTGGATGCGCTGCGTGCGCTTGCCGCGCGGGCTGGCGTGGATCTCGATGTCGCAGTCCAGCGGCTTGTCGGGATCCTCGAGGCGCAGGTCGCACTCGCCACCGCCGAACAGCGTCATGAAGATCTCGCGGAAGTGCGCCCGCACCTGCGCGAAGGTCGCCAGGAACAGGTCGCGCGCCGTGACGTCGATCTCCTTGATGGCCTGCGTCAGCTTGGCCTGCGCCTCGGTGAGGTCGGCGCGCTGCGTCGTGAGGAACTCGAGGCGCTTGGTCTCCTCCTCGTGCTCCTCGATGGCCAGCGGGTTCACCGGGCCCAGCGACTCCAACTGCTTGCGCAGGTCCTCGGCCTCGATGCGCAGGGCATCGTCCTCGGCTTCCACGGGCTGGTAGTCGGCGAAGAGCTCGTCCAGCGGACGGCGCCACTCGGCCTCGAGGCGCTCGCGGATCGCCGTGCGGCGGCCCGCCAGTTCCGTGTGCCGCAGTTCGGCGTGGTGCAGGGTCTCGTTGGCGCTGCCGGCGTCGGCGCGCGCGCTGTCGAGCGCCTGGCCGGCGTCGGCGAGCTCCGTGTCCGTGTCACGCACCGTGGCCTCTGCCTCAGCCAACGCCTGCTCGGCCTCAGCCAGCGAGCCGCGCCGCGACTCCAGCTCCTGCTGCCACACGGTCATCTGCTGCTCGAGCGCGCCATCCTGCTCGGCCAGCGACTGCATCTCACGCTCGAGTGCGGCCAGGCGATCCTGCGCGGCGTTGCGCTCGCGCTCGAGGCGTTCGCGGCGCTCGGCGGCGACTTGTCGACGTGCCTCAGCCTGCGCGTGCGCCACCTGCTGGGCGGCGCGCGACTCGCGGGCTTCGTCCTGCGCCCGCTCGGCGGCGGCAAGCAACCCGCGCACGGATCCGGCGGACTCATCGGCCTCGGTGAGACGGCGCGCGAGTTCATCCTGCGCCGTCAGGCTGGCGTTGACGCGATCGCCGAGCTCGGTGTGGCGGCCGGCGAGCTTCTCGCGCAGGGCCACCGCGTCGGCGAGTTCGCGCGCCGCGCGCTCGCGCACGCGATCCCGCTCGCCCCGCTGCTGCGCGGCCTGCGCCAACTGCTGCTGCGCGGCGGCGGCGCCGTCGGCCGCCTGCGCCGCGGAGGCTTCGGCCTGCACGACCTCGTTGTGTACCTGCTGCGCGCGCGCCTGCACGTCGGCGCGGCGCGTGTCCACCGTGGCCAGCGAGGCGCGCAGCGTGTCGAGTTCAGCGCGCCGCGCCAGCGGGCCGGCGCCGGTATCGCGCGCGGGCAGCCACATCGCACCACGCGCATCGACGAACCCGTTGCCGTCGCCGGTGGCGCGCACCTTGCCGAGCAGGGCGCGCACCCAGCCGCTGCCTGCACCCTCGGCGCGCACGCGGGCGGCGAGTTCACTGGGATCTGCGTTGCCGCCCTCAGCCTGCAGCGAGTCCAGCGGCAGCAGCAGGAGGGCACCAGGGTTCACCTCGGCGTGCCAGGCGCGCACGGCGTCGGCCGCCGCACGATCCCGCACGACGACGGCGTGCACCGAGGCCCCGAGGAAGCGCTCGATCTGAACGGCGGCCTCGGCGTCGGCGCCGATGAAGTCGGAGAGCGGGCCGAGGATGGCATCCTGCGCAAACCGCTCGCGCTCCCGGATCAGGCGCGCCGCCGCCGGCGCCAGGCCCACGCGCTCCTTTTCGAGGCGCTCCAACGCGGCGAGACGACCCTGCAGCGCCGTGTGCTCCTCCTCGATGCGCCGCACATCGGCGCGGGCCGCTCCCTCGCGCTCACGCGCGTCGCGCGCGGCGGCGCGCGCGGCCTGCAAGGCGGCGTCGGCGGCGTCGGAGGCTTCCTTGGCGATGGCCAGCGACTCGTCGGCGGCCTGCAGCTCGCGCTCGGCGAGGCCCAGGCGGTCCGCCAGCGCTTCGTGCTCGGCCACCAGGGCCTCGCTGCGCTGAGCGACCTCTGCCAGCTCCCGCTCCGCATTCTCGCGCTCGAGCTCCAGGCGACGCGACTGGTCGCGCAACTCGCGCACGCCGCGGTCGGCGGCGTCGGCGGCGTTACGCGCCTCGACGACGCCCTGACGGGCCTGCTCCTCAGCCTGCACGCGCTGGCGCAGCAGGTCGTTGGCTTCGTGCAGGGCGGTGGCGCACTGCGATTCCTCCGCAGCCGCTGCCTCGGCCTCGCCCTTGAGGCGATCGCCGAAGGCGGCGCCCTCGGCCTGCTCTTGCTGCGCGCGTTCGCGGCGCGTCAGCGCATTGCGATGGCGCTCCTCGGCCACCGCGAGTTCCTGCTGCAACTCGAGCACGGCCTGCCGTGCGGTTGCGGCCACGGCGGCGCGCTCGTGGCGCTGCGTCTCAGCGGCGGCACGTGAGGCCTGCGCCGCGTCGCGCGCGACCTCGGCGTCGCGCACGGCCTGCTGGCGCGTGGGCAGCGCCTCGCGCAGCGAGCCCAGCCGCGACTCGAGGTCGGCGAGCTCGGCCTGCCAGGCGGCCATCTCGCGCGAGGCGAGCGTGAGTTCCACCGAGAAGCGGCGCGCCGTGAGCGTGGCCGACTTCTCCGCCTTGTTGCGCTGGCGAAGCAGCGAGCGCACCTGCGTCTGCACCTCAGACATCAGGTCGTCGATGCGAATCAGGTCCGCGCTGGTCGCCTCGAGCTGGCGCTCCGTGGTGCGACGGCGATCGCGATACAGGCCCACGCCGGCCGCTTCCTCGAACAGCTCGCGACGGTCGTCGGGCCGGTCGGAGAGCAGGGCATCGATCATCTTGCTCTCGATGACCACGCCGGAATCGGCACCGAGCCCCGTGCCGCGCACGAGGTCGTGGATGTCGCGGAGGCGGCAGGGCGCGCGGTTCAGGAAGTAATCGCTCTCACCGCTGCGCGAGAGGCGCCGCGTGATGACGACTTCCTTGAACGGCACCGGCAGCTGGCCGTCCTCGTTCTCGAAGTGCAGCGAGACCTCGGCGATGTTTGTCGCGCGCCGCGCCGAGGAGCCCTGGAAGATCACGTCCTCCATCTTGCCGCCGCGCAGCAATCGCGCGCGCTGCTCACCCAGCACCCAGCGCACCGCGTCCGACACGTTCGACTTGCCGCAGCCGTTGGGGCCGACGATCGCCGTCGCCCCGTGGTCGAAGGTGAGGAACACCGGATCCGCAAACGACTTGAAGCCGTGCAACTCGAGCTTGGTCAACCGCACTTAGAACATTCTCCCGGTTCGATACGCCACGCGCGGGAGTTCTCCCGTCACGTCACGCAACGTGCTGGCAAGCCAGGCGGCCTGGCCCACCGTCTCGAAGGCGCCCGCATACACGCGCACCCGTCCTGCCTCCTGGCGCAGGGCATAGCTCGCGACCCCGCGCATCTCCCACTCGGCCACGAGGGCCGACGCTTCCGTCGTGGAGAGCCCGTCGGCGAGCACCAAGGCATACGGCGCCTCGAGCACGCGTCCGACCCCCTCCCGGACCTCACCCGTGGCGCGTCGCGCCGCGAGCCAAGCCTCGGCTTCGTCGCGGGTCTGCCACGCCCCGGCGAGGGCGCGGTACCACGGGCGCGGCGTGGCCCCCAAGAGCACGGGCGACACGGTCGCGACCGGCGGTGTCCCGCTCGGAAAGCGAAGCGTGGAATTTGCACTCGTGAGGGTGTTCGCCGCTACGAGTTCGACCGTGAATCGTTGGGCGGCGAGGGAGTCCGAGGGGTTGACGAGCGGACCCAGCGTCACTTCGAGAATTCGCGGGGCAGGCGCCGTGGCTTCCGGCGCGGCGCCTTCGCGCTCGGCGCCCGCAGCCGAGTCGGGAATGGGCGCTGGCGCGGCGCTGCTGTCCACCGGCGAAGCGGAGCCCAGTCGTGAGCGCTCAGCGCGATTGAGCCACCACCAGCCGGTGGCGCCCAGCGCGAGGGTCGCGGCGAGTATCCAGCGGCCCACGCGCCTGGGGCGCTGGCGCAGGCCGCGATGCAACCTGGGCTGGGTGCCACCGCGCGCACCATCCACTCCGACAGGGCGTGCCTCATCCGCGTCGGCGGCCCGTCCGGCGGCAGGAATGATGGGTGGCAGCTCAGGTTCCGGGTGATCAACCGTCGCCAGCAGCGGCCAGGCGCGTAGCTCGGCGGGTGGCAGGTCCACCGCGACCACGCCATCCACCTGGGCGATCAACGACGCAATCCCTGGCGCGTGAGGCGGCACTACGAGCAGCAGCAGCGCATCGGCCTCACGAAAGCCACCGATGAGCCGCTCCCATCGGCGGCTCTCCATCACCCAGCGCTCGGCGATCGGACCGTTGCCCGACGGGAGTACGTACACGTCGGCGAGCCCTGGTAGCGCCTGGCCAATGTCCGAGACCGGGTGCCCATCGCGCAGGCACTCCAGCAATCCGGGTTGGTCCGCCAGCGGGGTGAGGGCCGGAATCCCGCCCACCAAGTCCGCGATGGCCACGCGGCGCTCCGCGGCGTGGGCGCGTGCGAGGCCCAATGCGACAGCGGCGGCCGCTTCCGGGTCCCGCCCGGTCACGATCGCCGCTGCTACCTCCGCCAGGGCCGGCGCGGCCCGTTGCCCCTCGTCCGCCCAGAGCGCGGGCGGCAGGCGCTCTGGGCTCAAGGCACGCCCTCGAACACCCAGTACGAGAGTCGGGAGGTCATGCCGGCGCGCTCGGCATCCTGCCGTGTGTTGAAGGGCCCGAGCAGCACGCGCCAGACCGGGACGCCGTCGCGGTCACCCGAGACCACGCGCGCGCGGCGGCCGTCCACGATGATCGTTTCCGCCAGCTGCCGCGCGCGATTCTCGTCGAGCAGAGTGGCGAAGGACACTGTCCAGGTCCCGCGCTCCCCGCGCGTCGTTGCCGGATCGGACGCTGGCTCGGCGGCAGGCGGAGCCTCTTCCTGCGGCAGTGGCGCGGCGCGCGTGAGGCCCGAGAGGTCGCCGTAGCGCGCCGCGATCAGCGCGGCCAGCGCCGAGTCCGCACGTGCCGAGTCCGCGGCAAACTCCTCGAACTCCACCGGGCGGTCCAGTCCGGCGGCGCGCGGGCGGAAGCCGTTCCAACGGATCAGGGCCCAGCGGTCGCTGGCCCCACCCGCGTACTGCATGCGCTCGCGCCCCGTCTCCGCGTCCAAGAGCACGGCGGCCGCGCTGCGTGCCACGAGGACGTTGCCCTCTGGCGTCACCAGCGGCAGGTCGTCGCGCCACTCGGTCACGACCGTGTTCACGACGCGCATCGTGCCGATGGAGATGACAAACACCGAATCGCTGCCGCGCGCGCGCGCCAGCAGGTAGCGTCCGTCGGGATCGATACGCAGCGCGGTCGCCGGTGCGGGCAGGTCGATCTGGCCGTCGAAGTCCTCCGCGTAGCGGTCCACCACGCGGATGCCGTCGTCGGCCGTGGCGAGGAAGACGCGGTCACCACTTGGCGTGGGCACCAAGGCGACGATGGAGTCGCGCAGCGGCAGGCGCAGCACGCGTGCGAGCTCTCGCGTGCGCAGCGCGATCAGGCCGCTGTCGGTGACCATCCAGAGGCGGTCGCCGGCCGCGGTGCGCGCGGCGAGACGCACCGGCGGCACCTCGGCCGAGTCCAGCGTGCGGGAGTCCGGCGGGATCAGGCGTCGGACCGTGGTGCGCGTCGCCGACCCACCGAGGACGACCAGCGATCCATCGGGGTTGGGCAGCAGCGCCGTGGTGCCGCCGCTCCCCGACCAGGTCCAGGTGGCCGAGGGTGTCAGCCGCAGCAGCTTGCCCTGGGCATCGAGACCATAGACCGACGAGCCCTCCGAGACGGCCTGCGCGCCGAGGCGTTCGCTGCCCAGCGTGTCGAGCGTGCCGAGGCGCAGGTTGATGGAGAGCACGCGTCCGCGCGGGTCGCGCGCGAGCACGAGCCCGAGGAAATCGTCAAAGCCGAGCAGCTGCTCGGCAGCTGGCACGGCAGCTCGCGACTCCCAGAGCACGCTGTCGCTGCCGGCGCGGTGGGCGCGCGCGGTGCCGCCGCGCGACGGGACGCGCAGGAGCACGGCGTCCGGGCCCATCACGGCCAGCGCGGAGCCGGACGAACGACGGCCGTCCCCGCAGGCTGCAGCGGCGAGGACGGCCGTCAGGAAAAGAAGTCGCGAGATCGGGCGCACGCGCGAAACTTAGTCGCGCGCGGCCGTCAGAAGGACTGCCCCAGCGTCCAGAACCAATAGCCGTCGCGGCGCACTCCATCGAGCGGGATGGAGTAGTCCCAGCGCACCAGGGCGACGCCAAAGAGGTTCAGACGGATGCCGAAGCCGTAGCTGCGCAGCGGGTAGCGATCCGACAGGAAGTCATAGTTGGACGGGCGCGCCAGATGCAGCTTCTGGCCCGCGGTCCAGGCCATGCCGAAGTCGTAGAAGAACAAGCCGTCCACCGGTGGTAGCGAGATCGGCAGGATGCCGAGATCCACGCGGCGCAGGAGCGGGAATCGCAACTCGGCGTTGGCGTAGGCGACGCGAGACCCCAGCAACTGCACGGCCGAACACTGCGTGGGATCGCTGATCGACGCCTCGCAGTCCGCGCCGTAGGTCTCGCGGTCGTAGCCGCGGATGAAATCGGGTCGGCCGATGTACTTCGGGAACTCGTCCTCGTCCGGGCCGACCGACACGTGCGCGGCGAGGCGCGTGGCGAAGGTCAGGAAGTTGAACAGGATGGCGTCGTAGCGGCGGATGTCGGCCGAGTACGTGGTCCAGCGCACGGAGCCGGTGGTCTGCTCCAGCTGGAAGCGGTAGCGCCGGCCATAGATGCCGCCCGTGGCGCCCATCAGCGCGTTGTCGGAAACGAAGGCGACAAAGGGCGAGAAGTAGTTCAGCGAGCCCTGGCCGACGATGGAGTCGACGAGGTAGCCGCCGCCCGTGCCGGAGAAGGCATCGTAGGCCGCCGAGATGTACATCAGCGAGCGGTCGATGTTGTTGAACGACGACCCGTACTCGAAGCGCGTGAAGCGGTTCAACGGGTACTGCCCCATCGCAAAGGCACTGCGGACGATGAAGCGCGAGAGGACCTGCTGCTGCACGATGACACTGCCCTGCTGCAGCTGCTGGAAGCCGGAGAGGAAGAACATCGGATAGTGCTGCAGTCCGATGCCCCACTGGTTGCGGCTGCCGAGGTCGTTGTACTGCAGGAAGAGTTGGGCTTCGCTGAGGCGGCCGTTGATGCCGCCGGCGATCATCAGGCGCCGATTGCCGACCATGTCGGAGAGCACGATGCCGGTGGCACCGTACACGCCGCGTCCAAAGTTGTCCTGCGAGTAGCCGACCGACGGCGTGGCCACGTATTCCGGCGAGAGCTTGGCCCGATAGCGCTCGGTCGTGAAGTCGCTGACGCTTGGCAGCGCCAACTCCGCGCTGTCGAGCAGGGCGGCGACGCTGACACCGCGCGCGGCAACGGCGGGGGCGACGGCGGAGGGTCGCCAGCCGTCCGCCCCGAGATAGACGGCGCGTCGACGCTCGGGCGTCACACGCTGGGTGTTGAGGCGTTGGGCGCCGCTGTCGCCGACGGCGCGGGCAATCTCCGCGATGCGTGCGATCGCGCCGGCGCGGCTGTCGGCGCCTGCCGCGCTGCTGTCGCTCCCCGCGCCCTCGGCGATGACCGGCATGGCGGCCTTCGGGCTGAAGGGCTCCTTCTTGAGCGACCGCGGGTCGACGATGCTCCAGATCGCGAACTCGCCGTCATCGTGGTACGTGAAGGCCAGCTTGTCCGCCTGCCGCGCCCAGGTGATGGCCGGGCTGTGCTCCGTGAGCGAGAACACGCCGCCGACGAACTTGGTGAGCTGGTAGTGCTGCTTGTCGCCCAGCTCGTAGAGGAATATCTGCGGGATGCCCGTGCGGTCGTTCACGTAGGCAATCGACTGGCCGTCCGGCGACCACATCGGGTTCAGGCTCTTGCCATCCTGGTTCGGCAGGACCTCGATGTTGCCGGTCTGCAGGTCGTAGATGCTGAGCTGCCAGTGGCCGAAGGACAGCGTCTCGAGGTCGGACTGCGGGCCGCGCTCGCTGGCGAACACGATGTAGCGGCCGTCCGGCGACCACTGTGGCTGCACATCGCCGTAGGGGTCCTGCGTGAGGCGCCGTAGGTTCTTGCCGTCGGCGTCGATGATGTAGAGGTCGCTGGTCCCGCCGGCGATGCCGGAGAACACGATCTGGCGGCCATCCGGCGAGAACGAGGGGCCGAGCATCTGGACCAGCGGCGTGTCGAGCCGGCGCGCGGTGCGGTTGCGGCGCACGTCGTGCAGATAGATGACGTCGCGGCCCTGGCGTTGCGCCGTGAAGGCGAAGAGCCGGCCGTCCGGCGAGAACGCGCCCTGCGAGTAGCCAAAGCGCAGCTCCTCGAACTCGGGGTCCAGTTGGCTCTTCGTCAGTCGCGCCGTGCGCTTACCGGTGGTCGCATCGGCGAGGTAGAGGTCGAGGAAGACCTCCGCGCGCAGCAGCGAGCCCATCGAGATGAAGGCGATCTGGCGACCGTCCGGCGAGAGCGAGGGCGCGACGTACACGGGGATCAGGCCGCCGGTGCGGCGCTCGTCCAGCAACGCGTTGGCGACCTTGCGTGGGCGCTCGAGGTTCGGGATGTCGGGCAGGTACGCGGTCTGCACCGACTCCTTCCATTCGTCGCCGAGGACTTCGAGGTCGGTGCCGGTGTAGCGGCGGAAGGCCCGCTCGATGCCCAGCGAGGGCACGGCCTGCATGATCTCGCCGATGATCTCGTCGCCCCAGCGCGCGCCGACGTACTTGAAGAACGATTCGCCGAAGCGGTACGGGAAGTACTGGTCGGGCCGCTGCGTCATCTGCTCGACGCTGGGGATGTTTCCGTTCAGCGCCGCGTCGCGCATGATGGCATCCGTGTACGGATGCTCGGGGCCGATGGACAGGTACTCGGCCATGCCTTCCGTGAACCAGAGCGGTGGCCCCACCTGCGCCAGCGCCTGCATGCCGCCGCCGGCGCGGCCGCGCCCGAAGATGTCGTACTGGAACACGTGCACCATCTCGTGGGCGAGCACGTGCTCCGATTCCTTCATGTCCCCGGTGAAGAAGAACATGTTGCGCTGGCGGAGCGCGTCGGTGACGCCGCCCGTGCCCTCGCCGGGGTCGCCGATCACGTTGTTCTGGGCGAATTCGTTGCGCGAGCCGTAGATGAGGATGGGCTTGCGCTCGCGGAACTCGTGGTTGAACACGACCTTGAGCCGCGCGTAGGTCCGCTCCGCCATCTGTCCCGTGTACTGCGCGACGTCCTCGAGCTCGGGATAGTAGTGGACGTCGAAGTGCTCGGTCTTGAGCACCTGCCAGCGGAACTTGCGGAACTGGACGTGGTTCTGGCCGAAGTACTGGCCCTGCGCGGCGAGCGGGTTCAGCGGGGCGGCGAGTGCGGCCGCGACGGCAACGAGGAGCAGGGCGGGGAGGCGAACAGGTCGGCGCATATGGTCCCTACGCGGTGACGGCCACGGCCGGGGCGTCCCCCCAGAGCCGTTCGAGCTGATAGAACGTGCGCAGCGTCGGATGGAAGACGTGCACGACGAAATCGACGTAGTCGAGGAGCACCCAGCGTCCCTGCTCGAGTCCCTCGACGGAGTGCACCTTGATCCCCTCGGCCTTGAGCGTGTCGACGACGTGGCCGGCGGTGGCGCGCACGTGGGTGTCGGAGGTGCCACTGGCGACGATGAAGAAGTCGGCCATGTCGGACACGGGGCGCAGGTCGAGCATCACGACGTCGTTCGCCTTGTTGTCGAGCAACACCTGCGCGGCGCGGCGGGCAGCGGTCATCGAATCCGTGGCGTCAGTGGCCATCGAGTGGGAGTGCGGTGAATGGGAGAGCCAACCCTGTGGATACCGAAAGGTTCCCGAGTGCTTGGACTCGGGCAAGGGTTTGGTTGGCATTGGTGTTCGCGTTCTGGTGCCGGGGTTTGGATGGATCTTCTTGAATTACCACGGAGACACAGAGACGCAGAGAACTGCGGATGCGGGATCAACGGCGAATGCGGGACAACGGCGAGAGGCGATGCCGGAACGACAACTGCTTCTTGGGGGAGCCGCCACGCAGAGATCCGTCCAAGGGCCCTCTTTGAAAGGCTGTTGCCGTTCCCGCACCGCCGTTCGGGGGTTACCCGCATCCGCAGTCCATTCCGCATCCGCAGTTCTCTGTGTCTCCGTGTCTCTGTGGCAAATCGCCGTTGACCAACCACGGAAACAAACCACGCCCCTGAGCTCCAAAGCCCAGGGGCGTGATGTCTCGAGCACGAACGAAAGGGCGGATCAGCCCTTGATGACCCAGACCTTGATCTCGGGCTTCACGTCCGCGTGCAGGCGGATGGCGACCTTGTAGACGCCCAGCGCCTTGATCGGCTCGTGCAGGTCGATCATGCGCTTCTCGACCTCCTTGAAGCCCTGCGCCTCGAGCTGGTGGGCGATGTCCGCCGTCGTCACCGAGCCGAAGAGCTTGCCTTCCTCGCCCACCTTGGCCGAGAAGGTCAGCGAAACCTCCTCCAGGCGCTTGGCGATGGTCGAGGCGGCGTCGCGGCGCGCGTTCTCGGCGGCCTCGAGGCGCTCCTTCTCCTGCGCGATGCGCTTCTTGTTGCCGGGCGTCGCCTCGTAGGCGATGCCGCGTGGCAGCAGGAAGTTGCGGGCGTAGCCGGACGAGACGTCCACGATGTCGCCCGGGTGGCCGAGGTTGTCCACGGCCTGACGAAGAATGACTTCCATGATTACTCCGAACGTTGGGATTTCGGCCGCGCCCGGCGACGCCAGTCGAGCCACGTGTCCCCGACACCGAGCGCGAGCGCGACGGCACCGACGACTTGTAGGAACAGCACCAGCACGATGGTCCAGAGCACCAGCATCCATCGTCCCGGCTTCAGGAACCAGAGCAGCACGCCCAGCCCGCGCAGCACGTACAGGGCGCTGAAGAACACCATCAGGTTGATGCCCACGGCTCGCGCCGCGTCGGGCATCGGAACCACCAGCACCAACAGTCCCGCGATCACGCCCCACACGAACGCGTCGTGGAAGCGCAACTCCGCCAGCGGGGCCAGCGGCGGCCCCAGCCGGACCCGACCGAAGCGGTGGTAGACCGCCCAGCCAAGCGCCAGCGCGGCGAGGGACTCCAGGGCCAGCATCGCCGGCACCAGCACCCGCGCCACCTGCGGCAGCACCTCGAACTGCTGCTCCACCTGGCGGGCAAGCTGATCCGCCGCTGGGTTGTCCCGCACCATCTCCAGCCACTCCGGCCGCGCGGTGAACTGCCGCCACGCCGCCAAGCCAAACTCGGCACGGCGCGCCACCTCGTCCCCGAGGACCGTCCCCGCCTCCGTCAGCCCACCACTCGCCAGCATCGTGGCGAGCAGCGCCACCGCCATCGCGATCACGATGGCCAGCAGGGCCTGCGGAAGGAACGAACGCTCCCGGTTGCCGAGCAGCAGCAGCGCGCCGAAGCTCGCCGCCACCAGCACGCCCCACCCGCGGGCCAGGATCTCGTAGGTGCCCGCCGTGGCCGGCACCCACAGGACCCACACCGCAAAGGCGGTCCAGACCAACGCGAGCGGGAGTCGCCCCCCGGCCCGCCACCCGACCACCGCAAATGCCGCGAGGGTCGGGGCCAGCAGGAGAAGGGTCTGATCCACCGGCACCAGCATCGCCAGGGGCGGTGCGGCCGGCAGGATCAGGAGCACGAGCGTGGCGAGGAGCGGTCCCCACCAGCCCTGCTCACGCGGCGGAGCCGCGCCCTCCTCGGACGTCACGAACGCCGGTGGCTTACTGCGCCGACTGGCTGTTCGAGTACGGCAGCAGCGCGAGGTAGCGGGCCTTCTTGATGGCCTTGGCCAGCTGGCGCTGGTGACGGGCGTCCACGCCGCTCAGCCGGCTCGGGAGGATCTTCCCCGTGTCGGTCACGAAGCGGGACAGGAAGCGCTCGTCCTTGTAGTCGATGTGGCGGATGCCGGCCTCGGTGACCGGGCAGACCTTCTTGTTGCGGCGCATGGGGCTACTCCTCGTCGTCGTCGTCATCGCCGTCGCGGGCGCGACGGGCGGCGAGCTGCTCTTCGGTCATCGGCGGGGCGCCGAGCTCGTGCTCGTGCACCGAGATGAGGTAGCGGATCACGCCCTCGTCGAGCTTGAGTGCGCGCTCGAACTCGGGCAGGACCTTGCCCTCGGCCGTGAAGCGGGCGACGACGTAGTAGCCGGCTTCCTTGTTCTTGATCTTGTAGGCGAGCTGGCGACGGCCCCAGTGATCCAGGGTCGCGGGCTCAGCGAGTGCCAGGAGCCCGTGGTGCTTCTCGAGCTTCTCGGCAATGGCGGTGTCTTCGAGTGCGGAATCGAAGATGTACACCGCCTCGTATTCACGAGACAATGCGGCAATCCTCCCTTTGGTCGTGACCGCCATCCCTGGGTTGCCGACAGGGATGGAGGGGCGGGGTTTCGGCCCGCTCTGTAAGTTTGGAACAGCCCTTAAGCTTAGGTGGGGACAGGGGGTAAGGTCAAGGGCAGTGGTGAGTTATGAGTTGTGAGTCGTGAGGAGAAGCGGCCGGGCAATCATCGCAATGCTCACGACTCATGACTCACAACTCACGACTGCGGTTGCCCCTACCGCATTCCCCGTCGAGCAGCCTCGGCGGCCAAGTAGCCGAAAGAAGCCGAGCGCTCCCCGGCGAGGATCTCGGCAAACAGCCGCTCCGCCTCCGCCCGCCGCCCATTCGCCAGGTACCACTGCGCCATTCCGTTGGCCATCGTCTGGGCCGGGGTGCCGGCGGTCATCTGGCTGCGAATCTGGGCGTCGGTGCGCTCGCCCTTCATCCAGAGCAGCACCTGGTGGTAGGAGCCGTTCTCGATGATGTCCCAGTCCGCGCGGATGGGGGCGAGCAGGGCCTTGGCCTTGTCGAGGTCGCCGGCGCGGCCGTGGGCGATCACCGCCCAATGGGTGGCGGCGACGCGATGGTCGAGGTTGCGCGCGAGACGCGCGTCGTCCTCCCAGAGCGCCGCGGCGCGGGCGAACTCTCCCGTCAGGAAGTAGGCCAGCGCGAGATGGTAGCGGATGTTCCCATGCAGGGTGCTGGTCGGGATGCCGCGCGCGTTGGGTTGGCCATCGGGCTCGATTTCATCCGGCGCTCCGCCAACGACGCCAAGGGCGCGGGACAGGTCGCGAATCGCCAGCGGGTACTGCCGCAGCGAGATGTAGCGGTGTCCTCGGTGCCGCAGCAGATGCGGTTCGTCCGGGTGCAGTCGCAGCCCTTCCGTATAGATGACCACCGCATCGGCGAAGGCGCCCGTGTACGCAGTGCGCCGCCCGAACCAGATGATGGAGTCGACGTTTCGCGGGGAGCGTTCCCAGGCTGCCCGGGCGGCGGGCAGGTCCTGGGGCGGTGCTTGCGCGGCGAGCGGCGCGCGCACGACGGGCGACGCTGCGAGGAGCATGAGCGCCGCGCCGCGCGCGAAGGCCGCGACGCGCGTGGTGGCGAGGCGCGCGGTGGCGACCGCTAGAGTCGGCCCCGCCACGTCCCGTTGTTCAGCCTTCGTCATCCGGCCTCCGTCCTTTGGCGTTGATCAGACGTTGAATCGGAACAGCATCACATCCCCATCCTGCACCACGTACTCCTTGCCCTCAGCCCGCGCGACGCCCTTCTCGCGCGCGCCCTTCCAGCCACCATTCGCCACGAAGTCCGCGAAGGACACCGTCTCCGCGCGAATGAAGCCGCGCTCGAAGTCCGTGTGGATCACGCCCGCCGCCTGCGGCGCCGTATCGCCTTGATGAATCGTCCACGCGCGCACTTCCTTCTCGCCCGCCGTGAAGTAGGTCTGCAGGCCGAGCAGGTGGAAACCGCCGCGGATGAGTCGGTCGAGACCCGCGCTCTCCAGCCCCAGCGACGAGAGAAACTCCGTGCGATCCTCCGGAGGCAACTCGGCCAGCTCCGACTCGATCTTGGCCGAGAAGGTGACGACCTCGGCCGGCTCGTGGTCGGCGGCGATGGCCGCGCGCAGGGCCTTCACATGCGCGCCCTCCTCGCCTGTCAGCTCGCCGTCGGTGACGTTGGCCGCGTAGAGGATGGGCTTGAGCGTCAGCAGCTGCAGCGGCTGGAGCGTCTCGCGCTCCTCCGGCGTCAGCGCCACGTGCCACAGCGCCTTGCCCTCCTGCAGCGGCGCCAGCGCCTTCTCCAGCACCCCCGCCTCGGCCGCTGCCGCCTTGTCGCCCGTCTTGGCCGTGCGCTTGGACTTGTCGAGTCGCTTCTCCACCACGCCGAGGTCGGCGAGGGCGAGTTCGAACTCGATCGTCTCGCGGTCGCGGGCCGGGTTCACCGAGCCGTCGACGTGGATGACGTCGGGATCGTCGAAGCAGCGCACGACGTGCACGATGGCGTCGGTCTCGCGGATGTTGCTGAGGAAGGCGTTGCCGCGGCCTTCACCCTTGCTGGCGCCCTTCACGAGGCCGGCGATGTCGACAAACTGCACGGCGGCG
The DNA here is from genome assembly GCA_019637445.1 of Gemmatimonadaceae bacterium. Lineage (NCBI taxonomy): Bacteria > Pseudomonadati > Gemmatimonadota > Gemmatimonadia > Gemmatimonadales > Gemmatimonadaceae > Gemmatimonadaceae bacterium. The sequence continues at coordinate 529,673 of JAHBVS010000002.1, forward strand.
GGGACGGTGCGCTCTGGACTCACGATCTCCGCGAGCTTGTCGAGGCGGGGATCGGGGACGTTCACCACACCCACGTTCGGGTCGATGGTGCAGAAGGGGTAGTTGGCGGCTTCGGCTTTGGCTGCCGTCAGCGCGTTGAAGAGGGACGATTTGCCGACGTTGGGGAGGCCGACGATGCCTAGGCTGAGCATATAACTGCAGTCGTGAGTTGTGAGTCGTGAGTTGTGAGGGGAAAGGTAACTGGAGGCGGGATGCGGATGATGGGATGCGGGAGGCGGAGGCGCAGCGTTCGCGCATGCAACCGTTTCGACGTCTCGCGGTGTGGGAGAAGGCGCACGAGCTGACGCTGCGTGTGTTTCGGCTCGCGGAGGAAGGAGGACTGCGGAGGTTTCCTGGCCTCAGTGCCCAGCTGTGTCGGTCCGCCGCCGCCATCCCGACGAACATTGCGGAGGGCAGTGGCCACGTCTCGCCAGCGCAGTTCAAGCGCTTCCTTGAGATCGCCCTCGCCTCGGCCTGCGAGACCGACTACCAACTACTCCTTGCGCGCGACCTCGACCTCATAGGCTCGAAGGAGTATGCGCAGCTGGAGGCGCGCCTGAGCGAAGTGCGTGCGATGCTGATGGGGCTGCGAAAGCGAGTCGCCGAAAAGGCAAAAAACCCGCATCCTGAGGCCCGCAAATGAAGAGGGGGAAGAAGCCAGGCTTCTCCCCCCTCCGCATTCAAAGACTCATAACTCACGACTCATAACTCACAACTGCAGTTGTAAGTCGTGAGTTGTGAGTCATGAGTGAACGGCAACGACTTACCCGATGAACCAGGGAGCCAGCACGAGCGAAACGACGCTCATGAGCTTGATGAGGATGTTCATCGCGGGGCCGGAAGTGTCCTTGAACGGATCGCCCACCGTGTCGCCGACGACGGCCGCCTTGTGCACGTCGCTGCCCTTGCCGCCGTGGATCCCGCCCTCGATCGCCTTCTTGGCGTTGTCCCAGGCACCGCCGGCGTTGGCCATGAACAGCGCCATCATCACACCCGTCACCGTGGCGCCAGCCAGCAGGCCGCCGAGCGCCTGCACGCCGAACAGCTTGCCGACGATCACCGGCAGCGCGACCGACGCGACGCCGGGCACGATCATTTCCTTGAGCGCGGCCGAGGTCGAGATGTCCACGCAACGCGCGGAGTCGGGCTTCACGCCCTCCTTGCCCTCGAGCAGGCCGGGGATCTCACGGAACTGGCGGCGGACTTCCTCCACCATGCCCTGCGCGGCGCGACCCACCGCGGTCATCGTGTTGGCGCCGACAAAGAACGGCATCACGCCGCCGATGAACAGGCCGATGACGACCATCGGGTCGACCAGGTTGAGGCCGGTCTCACGCAGGCCCACCGCCGAGGCGTAGGCCGAGAACATCGCCAGCGCGGTCAGCGCCGCCGAGCCAATCGCGAAGCCCTTGCCGATGGCGGCCGTCGTGTTGCCCAGCGCGTCGAGGCCGTCGGTGATCTTGCGGACTTCCGGACCCAGGTGGCTCATCTCGCTGATGCCACCGGCGTTGTCGGCAATCGGGCCGTAGGCGTCCACGGACATCGTCACGCCGACCGTGGCCAGCATGCCGACCGCGGCAATCGCCACGCCGTAGAGACCCGCGCTCTGCACGGCCACATACGTGGCGCCGCAGATCAGCAGCACGGGGACGATCGTGGACTCCATGCCCACCGCCAGGCCGGCGATGATGTTCGTCGCGGGGCCGGTCTTGGACGACTCGGCGATGCGCAGCACGGGGCCGGCCGCCGTGTAGTACTCGGTCACGAGGCCGATCGCGATGCCCGACACGGTACCGGCGAGCACGGCGAAGAACGGTCCGAGCGCCGGCAGCACGCGGCCGGTGTCGGGGTCGACCATGTTCAGCGGCATCGCCTTCGTCAGGAAGAACGCGAAGGCGAGGAACAGCGCGGCGGCGATGAACGTCACCAGACGCAGCGCGTTGGCCGGGTCACCCTTGGCCAGCACGCGCATCACGAGGATGCCGACCAGCGAGGCGACGAGGCCGGAGGCGATATAGGCCACCGGCAGCAGCACGGCCGTGAGGCGCGCCGTGTCGGGAATAAGCGTCGAGGTGGCAGCCAGCGCGATGGTCGCGATGGTCGCACCCACGTACGACTCGAAGATGTCGGCGCCGAGGCCGGCCACGTCACCCACGTTGTCACCGACGTTGTCGGCGATGGTCGCGGGGTTGCGCGGGTCGTCCTCGGGGATGCCGGCCTCGACCTTGCCCACGAGGTCGGCGCCGACGTCGGCGGCCTTGGTGTAGATGCCGCCGCCCACGCGGGCGAACAGGGCGATCGAGCTGGCACCCATCGCGAAGCCGGAGATGATCTCGCCGAACTCCTTGAAGCCGCTGTCGCCGAAGAGCAGGCCCTTATGCATCATGAACACGACGGCGATGCCGATCAGGCCGAGCGCCGCGACGGCGAGCCCCATCACCGCGCCGCCGCCGAAGGCGACGCGCAGCGCGGCCGCCTGGCCGTTGGCGCGCGCGGCCTCGGAGGTGCGCACGTTGGCACGCGTGGCCGAGGTCATGCCCGCCCAGCCGGCGGCGACGGAGCAGAGGCCGCCGATGACGTAGGCGACGGCGGTGTTCCAGCCCACCGCGAAGCCGAGCAGCGCGGCGACGAGGAGCAGGAAGGGCATCAGCACGGTGTACTCGCGCTTGAGGAAGGCCATCGCGCCAAGCTGGATCTGCTCGGCGAGGTCGCGCATCGTCTGCGAGCCGGCGGACTGGCGCACGATGCCCTGGTAGGTCAGCACGCAGGCGATGAGCCCGACAATGCCAATCCCGAGGGCGTACAGCGTCAGATTCTCGATCATTGGGGGAGTGGGGAGAGGGTTACTGTGGTGAACGTCAGCGGTTGAACGCGTTCATCACGCGCAGAATGCCTTCCGCGGTCCAGAGGCGCAGGGCCTCCTCGAGGGTGGGGAGCAGGTCGCGAACGGTCGCGGCCTCCGCCTTCCCGAACCGATCCAACACGTAGTCGGCCAAGTCGCCGATGCGCCGCTGCGGGTCGCTAGGTCCGACGCCGATCCGCAGCCGCGCATACTCCTGGCCCTTGAGCGCCTGCTCGATGCTCTTGAGCCCATTGTGCCCGCCGGCGGAGCCGCGGGCCCGGAACCGGTAGGTCCCGGTCTCCAACTGCACTTCGTCCGACACGACCATCAGGTCGGTGGCCGCGGCCCAGAAGGGGCGCCGCAGCCAGGGCTTGAGGACGGCACCGGAGAGATTCATGAAGGTCTGTGGCTTGACCAGCCGGACCTTGATGCCGTCCACGGTGCCCGAGGCCGTCATCGCCTCGCCGTCCTTTCGCCATCCGTCCATCCGCCACTGGTCGGCCAGGTGGTCCAGCATCCACCAGCCGACGTTGTGGCGCGTATCGGCGTACTCCTGCCCGGGGTTGCCGAGCCCGAGGATGACCTTCATCGCGGGACCCTGCGCGCCAGCGGGCGGACGAGGGTCTTACTTCTCCTCGGCCTCGTCCTCGTCCTTCGTCTTGCGGATGAGCTCCGGCTCGGCGGCCGCAGCTTCCTCGGTCGCGGCCGGCGCGGCCTCGACCTTCGGGGCAGCGCAGACGCAGAGCGTGGCCTCGGCATCGGTGAGCAGCTCCACGCCTTCGGGGAGAGGCACCTCACCCGCGTGGATGGAGTGGCCGATGGTCAGCGGCGTCACGTCGACATCGATGCGCGACGGGATGTTCGACGGATCCACCGAGATCTCGAGCTCGTGGAGGATCTGGTCGAGCACGCCACCGCCGTGCCGCACGCCGTCGGGCGTGCCCACGAAGTGGATCGGCACCTCGACGGAGACCTTCTCACCGGCGACGAGTTCCTGGAAGTCCACGTGGATGATCTGCTTCTTGAACGGATGGCGCTGGATCTCGCGGATCAGCGTGCGCGCCGTGCCGCCCTCGATGGCGAGCTCGATGACCGTGCTCTGGTAGGGCACCTTCTCGAGCAGCAGCGTGAGCTCGTGCGCGTTCAGCGACAGCGACTGCGGCTCGCGGGCGTGTCCGTAGATGACCGCGGGGACCTCACCGGCGGCGCGCAGCTTGCGGGCGACACCCTTGCCGGTGGTCGAGCGGGACTTGGCGTTCAGGTTGGCGGTAGCCATTGCTTCGGTTCCTTCTGGAAATGTTGTGGTCGGTTACGTGGGTTCCCGGCGAATCCGGACCAGCGCCGACCTACGGTGCTGCAACAACTGTCACTACTCGAAGAGCGAACTCACACTCTGGTCGGAGTGCGTAAAGCGAATCGCCTTCGCCAGCAGTTCGCCCACCCCCAGCACCGTGAGGGAGGGGAAACGCCGGTCCTCCGGGATGGCGATCGAGTCCGTCACCGCGACTTCGCGGATCGGGGCGTTCGACAGCCGTTCGACGGCGGGACCCGAGAGCAACGCGTGCGTCGCGCAGACGTAGATGTCGCGCGCGCCGAGTGCCTTGAGGGCCTTCGCCGCCTCCGAGACCGTGCCCGCGGTGTCGATCATGTCGTCCGCGAGGACGCAGTCCCGGCCTTCCACTTCACCCACCACGTTCACCACCTCGGCCACGTTGGCCGTGGGGCGACGCTTGTCGATGATCGCCAGCGAGGCGTTGAGACGCTTGGCAAAACCACGCGCCATCTTGGCCGAGCCGACGTCCGGCGCGACGACCACCGGGTCCACGAGTCCCTTCTTCCGGTAGTGCGCCGTGAAGACGGGGGCCGCGTAGAGGTGGTCCACCGGGATGTCGAAGAAGCCCTGCAGCTGGTGAAAATGAAAATCGAGTCCGAGGATGCGGTCCGCACCCGCGGTGATGATCATGTTCGCCATCAGCTTGGCCCCGATGGCGACGCGTGGCTGGTCCTTGCGGTCCTGCCGCGCGTAGCCGAAGTACGGGATCACACAGGTGATGCGTGCTGCCGACGCCCGCTTGGCCGCGTCCACCAGGAGCAGCAGCTCCATGATGCTCTCGGCCGGCGTGTTGGTCGGCTGTACGATGAACACGTCCGCCCCGCGCACATTCTCGTCGAGCCGCACAAACACCTCGCCGTCGGCGAAGCGCGTGACCGTGGCCTTCGAGAGTTCGACGTCCAACTGCTTGGCGATGCCCTCGGCGAGGGCACGGTTCGCATTCCCCGTGAGGATGCGAAAGCCGTGTACGGGAACTGCAAGTCCGTCCATCGGAAGTCGAGTGGGTGTAAGAGGCGAACGCCGTTGGAGATAGCCTGTGTCCACGTCCCTCGAAACGAGGGGTCGCGGGACAGCCTCGAAAGCTACGGCAACCCGGCCCAAAATGGCAGGGGGAAGGCCCCGGGCGGAGTGGCTCGGCCGGGGCGCCGTCGGTATCCTTGGGGACGATGAAAGGCATCCTGCTCGCCGGGGGGGCCGGGACCCGCCTCGCGCCGATGACGCGGGTGGTCTCCAAGCAACTGCTCCCGGTCTACGACAAGCCGCTGGTCTACTATCCGCTGAGCACCCTGCTGCTCGGGGGCGTGCGGGACATCCTGGTCATCTCCACGCCCGAGGACCTGCCGCGCTTTGAGGCTCTGCTGGGCGATGGAGCGCCGTGGGGGATCTCGCTGCGCTACCAGGCGCAGGCGGCGCCGGAGGGGTTGGCGCAGGCGTTTGTGCTCGGCCGCGAGTTCGTCGGCCGCGACCCGGTCAGCCTGATCCTCGGCGACAACCTGTTCTTCGGGGCAGGGATGGGGGCGCGGCTTCGGAACGCGGTGCGTCGCGTGACGGACAGCGGCGGGGCGACCATTTTCGGCTATCCGGTGCGGAACCCGGAGCGCTATGGCGTCGTCGATGTGGATCGCGAGGGGCGCGTGCGTGGGATTGTCGAGAAGCCGGCCAAGCCCGCGTCGAGCGTCGCCGTGACCGGGCTCTACTGCTATGACAATCGCGTGCTCGACATCGCCCGTGACCTCAGGAAATCCGGGCGCGGCGAGTACGAGATCACCGACGTGAACGCGGCGTACCTCGCCGATGGCTCGCTGACGCTCGAGCAACTGGGGCGCGGCATGGCCTGGCTCGACACCGGCACGGTGACGGCGATGCAGGAAGCCGCGCAGTTCGTCCAGGCCATCGAGGCACGGCAGGGGCTCAAGATTGGCTGCCCCGAAGAGGTTGCGTTCCGCATGGGATTCATCACGCGGGAGCAGTTGGAGGCGTTGGCCGCGCCGTTGGCGACCAGCGAGTACGGGCAGTACCTGCAGCGGGTCGCGGCGGAGCAGGCGTGACGACGATTCTCGTCACCGGTGCTGCCGGGTTCATTGGCGTGAATACGGTGGCGTGGCTGCTGCGCGAGCAGCCGCAGGTGACGGTCATCTCGTACGATGCCTTCACCTACGCGGCGCATCCCGAGAGCCTGGCGATGGTGACGGCCGGGCACGAGAGCCGGCACTTCCTCATTCGCGCCGACGTGCGTGATGGCGACGCGCTGCGTCGGGTGCTCGCGGGCGAGGCACGCGATGCTGCCGGCCGCGCGGTGCCGCGCCCCGACACGGTCTGGCACCTCGCCGCCGAGACGCACGTGGACCGCTCGATCCTCGATCCCGCGGTGTTCGTGGACACGAATGTCATCGGCACGCTGCGGCTGCTAGAGGCGCTGCGGGAACGCGGCGATGCGGGACAATCGCTCCGGTGCGTGCACGTGAGCACGGACGAGGTCTACGGCTCTCTCGGGCCCGACGAGGCACGCTTCACCGAGTCGCGCGCGCTCTCGCCGAGTTCGCCCTACGCCGCGTCGAAGGCCGCGGCGGACCTCTTGGTACAGGGTTGGGCCCAGACCTTCGGGATCAACGCCGTCATTACGCGCTGCTCGAACAACTACGGGCCGTTCCAGTTTCCCGAGAAGCTGATTCCCCTGATGGTCACGCGCGCGCTCGCCGGCGAGTCGCTGCCCGTGTACGGCGATGGGCGTCAGGTACGCGATTGGCTGCACGTGTCGGATCACGCCGCCGCGCTGTGGGCGGTATCCGAGAGCAAGGCTTCCGGTGGCCACGTGTTCAACATTGGTGCGGATGGCGAGCGCGAGAATCTCGCGGTGGTGCATTCGATCCTCGACGCGCTGGGGCGTGATCACTCGCTGGTGAGCCACGTGCGCGACCGACCCGCCCACGACCGCCGCTACGGGATGGACGCGACGCGACTGCGTGCGGAGCTCGGTTGGTCTCCACGCGTGCCCTTCGAGCGCGGCCTCGCCGAGACGGTGCAGTGGTACGTGGAGCACGAGGCCTGGTGGCGCGCAGTGCAGCGCGAGGCATCCCGTGCGGCCGAGGCGCTCTACGTGACGCCAAGGGCGTGACATCGCGCCGTTCGGGCACTCGCGGCGTGCCGGTGGCGCGCGCGGCGCGGCCGCTGCCGACCCGCGTATGAAGGTCCTCCTCTTCGGTGGCACGGGCTTGCTTGGCTCGGCGCTTCGCGATTCAGTTCCGTCCGGTGTGACGGTGATCGCGCCGCCGCGTGGCGAGCTCGACATCACGAATGAGAACGCCGTAGCCGCTGCCGTCTCTGCCGCGCGACCTGATTGGATTGCGGTCTGCGCAGCGTACACGGCGGTGGATCGCGCCGAGTCCGAGCCGGAGCTGGCTCGCGTGCTGAACGCGACGGCGGTCGCCCACGTCGCGCGCGCGGCGGCAGATGTAGGCGCGCGCGTGTTGTTGCCGAGCACCGACTACGTGTTTCAGGGCGATCCCGGCCGCCCCTGGCGCGAGGATGACGCGCCCGACCCCCACGGTGCCTACGCGACATCGAAGCGCGACGGTGAGTTGGCGCTCGAGGCCAGCGGTGCCGCGCACGTGATTGTGCGGACGAGTTGGGTGTTTGGGCCCGGCCGCCGCAGCTTCCCGCGCGCAATGTGGGAGCGGGCCATTCGCCGCGAGGCGGCGCGCGTGGTCGCCGATCAGCGGGGCACGCCAACGGCTGCGGTTGATCTCGCTAATTGGTGCTGGACGCTTATGGCGTCCGAGGCGCGTGGTGTCTTGCACGGGAGCAATCGCGGTGAGACCACGTGGTTCGAGGTGGCACGACGCGCGTTCGCACACGCGGCATTCGCCGAGGGCGTCACACCGGTCGCCAGCGCGGACTTCCCGACGCCGGCGCGTCGGCCGCTCTACAGCGTGCTGGACTGCTCGCGGCTCGATGCGCTGCTCGCCGCGGCAGGCGCGCCACCGCGGCGCTCGTGGGAGGACGCGCTGGACGAGTATCTTGCCACGCTCAAGCCGAACGACTCGTGACGGCGCGAGCATCACAACGCCTTTGCGTCCATCAACTCCGCTAACTCGCTGCCTCCAGCCCTCGCTCTCGTCGCCCGAATGCCCGTCACCCTCGAGCCCACCGACATCCCCGATCTCGTGATTGCGCGCGTCACAGCGTATCCCGACGCGCGTGGCTCGTTTCGCGAACTGTTCCGGGCCGACCACTTCGCGGCGTCCGGTTTGCCGTCGCAGTTCGCACAGATGAATCACTCACGCTCGGCGCTTGGCGTGGTGCGTGGCCTGCATTTCCAGTTTGAGCCGCCGATGGCCAAGCTGATGCGCGTGGCGAAGGGGCGGGCGTTCCTCGTCGCCGTGGATATCCGCCGCGGCAGTAAGACCTGTGGGCGCGCGTGGTGGCGCGAGACGCGGGCAGACGAAGACCTATGGGTATTCGCGCCGGCAGGGTTTGCCCGCGGGCTGCAGGCGCTCGAGGATGGCACAGAGGTGGAGTACCTCTGCACCGCGACCTACTCCGGTGCCGGCGAGGCGGGCATCCGCTTCGACGATCCCGCGCTGGGGATCCCCTGGCCGCTCACTGCGACTGAAGTCTCCCCCAAAGACCGAGCGGCCCCGACGCTCGCCGAATGGCTCGCGGGGCCGCAGGGTGGGGTGTTCGCCGTCTAGCTGAAGAGTTGCCCCTGGTGGATTCGAACCACCATTCTCGCATCCAAAGTGCGATGTCCTGCCATTGGACGAAGGGGCAGTACCACTGCGGGGAAGCTAATCGAGCAGCTTCACCTGTGCGACGCTCGTGGACGTCCGCGTGTGGACGAGCGTGGTGCCGTCGGGGAAACCGCTGGGTTCGGGCATCGGGCGGCGATCGAAGACGCCGAAGGCCGTGGAGCCGGAGCCGCTCATCCGCGCGATCTTCGCGCCCGCCGCGGCCAGACGCTCCACGCATTGCTGCACGGCCTCGTGCCGCGCGAAGACCACGGGTTCGAGGTCGTTAATCGCCAGCGGCGCGATGTTGTCCCAGCGGTCGAGGTCGTCGAGTGTGAGCGGCGGCGGTGCGGCGGCCGGGGTGCCATCGCCTTGGGCGGCGTGCCACTTGAATGCCGCCGCCGTTTCGACACCGAAGCCTGGCAGCGCGAGCAGCACCTCGCGCGCGGGAAGCGGGCGTAGCGCGAGCAGGCGCTCGCCGCGGCCCCAGCCCAAGGCCAGTGCGGCATCCGTGGCGAGGAAGGGCACGTCGGCGCCGAGTTGTAGGGCCAGCGACATCAGGCGGGCGCCGTCCAGCGGCTTGGGCGCGAGTGCGTTCAGCGCGCGGAGCACGGCACCGGCATCCGCGCTGCCGCCGCCCAGTCCGCCACCGGCCGGGATACGCTTCTCGATCTTGATGTCGAACCCCGTCGGCCAGCCAGCGGCCTCGGCGAACGCGACGGCCGCGCGAAAGGCGAGGTTGCGTTCCGCGGGGAGGTCGACGCCGGGGCAGTCCAGCGTGCGCGCGGACGTATCGGTGGCCACGCGCACCGCGTCCGAGAGATCGATGCGGACGAATAGCGATTCAAGCTGGTGATAGCCCGACGCTTCGCGCGCGAGCACGCAGAGTCGCAGGTTGAGTTTTGCCTGCGCGTCGACGCTGGCGGCGGTCGCGGTCACGCGTCGGGGCCCTGCGCCTCACCGACGTGCGCGGCCTCTTCCTTCGCATCCTTGATGTCCGCCAGGTGCAGGTCGAGTCGCGAGAAGTACCAGGCCCCGAGCACCGTGATGGGGATGAACGAGAGCAGGTGGAATCCCAGCGCCCAGCTGACCGCATCCGCGTCGCTGACGCCGTACAACGAGAGTCCTGCCTTGCCCGCGAGTTCAAAGATGCCGAAGAATCCCGGCGCCGAGGGCAGGGACACGCCGATGCCGATCAGTCCCTGCGTGAACAGCGCGGCCGAGAACGGCGCGGCAATCGCGAGCGCTTTGAAGCCCAGCCAGAACGCGAAGGCGTTCATCAGCCAATGCAGGATGGCCCACCAGAGGACCTCGAGCGCCAGCTTCGGATCGCGCATCACGCCGAGGCCACCGATGGCGCCTTCGAGCATGCCGCGGATCTTCGGCGCCAGTCCCGGCAGCACCGCGCCCCAGATGCGATCGGAGAGGGCCAGGAAGAACGTGGGCGCGTAGGCCAGCAGCGCGAGCACCACGAACACGGCCGCCAAGACCGTCGCCGCGGAGGCGGCGATGCTCCAGGCCGTGGCGCCGAACACCGTGGCGTCGGCGGGGAAACGCGGATCCATCGTGGCCAACAGCATCAGGCCGAGCACCACCGTCCCGTCGAACAATCGATCCACGGCCAGCGAGGCGAACGCGGCGGTGAATCGTAGCTCACGCCGCTCGCGCGTGAGCGCGTAGGCGCGCGCCGGCTCGCCCGCGCGCATCGGCAGCACGTTGTTCACCATCATGCCGATGGCCGTGCCGCGCCACAGCGGTCCCAGCGGCAGGCGACCGGCCACCGGAGCCAACAGCGCCTGCCAGCGCCGCGCGCGCAGCGGAAAGATCAGCGTCGCCGCGACCGTCGACGCGATCCATAGCGGAATGCTCGAGGTCGAGAGCACCGTCCAAACCTCGTGCAGGTCCACGCCACGCAGCGTGAACCAGAGCAGCAGGACACTGAGCGCAATGCCGAGCAGTCCGCGCCATCCGAGGCGCACGCGGCCTACTCCACCGCCGCGAGCTGCAGCAGGTCGTAGAGTTCGGCGAGGGTGTCGTCGTCGGGCGTGCTGGCGGCCTGCCGCAGCGTCTCGCCGATCTCGATGGCGCGCCTGAGCGCGTCCTTCCCGCGGTAGAGCAACTCCTCGATCGGGATGACGTCGTCGTCCTCGCCGATCACGGGATCGGCGAGCCGCACTTCGTCGAGCGGCGCGAGTCCGGCGATGCCCACGGCGAGCAAGTCGCGCAGGGCGGCGCCGGAGGGCGGCGAGCCGGCACCACCGGCATTGCCAACAGCGGGCATCGACGCGGGTGTTGCGGTTCGCGTCGCGGCCGGCGTCGGCGTGCGGGTGGCTGTCGAGCCACGGGCGGGGGTGGGCATACGCTCCGCTCCTACGGCCGCCATCTCACCGGACGACGCGCGTTTGGCGACCACAGCGGCGACTGACGGCGTCATCGCGCGCGGGCGCTCGGTGGCCAGGGAAGACATCAAGGCCGCGAAGTCGGCGTCGAGCGTGTCCGGCGCGGCATCACTCGCGCTCAGGCGCTGCGCGGCGCGATCCAGCACGCCGAGCGTCTCCGGCTGCAATGCCGCGGCGCCGCGTTCAGCGGCCAGGAACAACTCGGCGATCGGCGTCGCGCCGAAACTCTGTGCAGCGCGGGCGAGACTGCGCACCGCCGCGCGCACCTCGCGCGTAAGCCGCTCTTTCGTGGCGCCATCCTGCGCGCGGCCACCATCGTGCACGAGGCGCCGCAGATGCTCCGCCTGGCTGACGACCTCGAGCCGGAATCGCTGCGCAGCCGTCGTCGGCGGGTTGGGCGCCGCCTGCACGGCGTCCGGCACGTCCTCCAGCAGCGAGGCAATCGGCACCACGTGGTCGGCGTCCTGCTGCGCGCCAAGTGCGGCAGCGGCGAGCGTGAACTCCTGCACGGCCGCCGAGTTGAGCGGCGGCGCTCCACCCATCCGGATGGCGTCGCCGCCTTCGAGCAGCACCTTCGCGGCGGTGCGCAGCAGCCGACGACGTTCGGCGGTCGCTTCGGTGAGCCCGAGCTCCAGCGGCTTGGCCGCCGCGTCCACGGCGTCCACGACCTCGGCCAGCGGCGGCAGGTCGGCCAGCGCCGCCACGCCGCGCAGCGCGCGCACCTTGCCCATCACCAGCGTGAAGTGCTGCGGCGAACCCGGGCTCTCCACGTACTCGAGCAGCGCCGCGGCCGCCTCGGCCGCCGCCTTCGCCAGATAGTTGCTCGCCTTTCGCGACTCCGCCGAGGCACTCTCCGGCTTGGGCGCGATGCGCTCGATCTCATCCACGCGCGCGGCCGCACGCTGCGTCTGCGCCGAGCCCCAGTTGCGCACGCCACGGATGAGGATTTTGGCGTCGTCCACCGCGGCGATCGCGACCCCACGGGTCTCCGTGTCCCAGGCCAGCTTGCCGTCGCGCACCTGCTTGGCGAGGCGCTCCATTGCGGAGGCCAACTCGGCGATGCCATCCACCTTGGCCATCGTGGCGCTGCCGCGAAGGGCGCGCAGTGCCCGGGCGAAGGGCTCGGGTTCCGGCGGCGACGACGTGGCCCGCGACACCAGGCCGTCGAGCTGCTCGACGTATTCGCTGGCTTCGAGGGTGAAGAAGTCGAGCAGGCCGCTCATCGCGTCTCCATAGGAACGCTAAGGTTCGCCCGCCGACCGCCCGTGGTCAACGGGGCGACGGGGCTAGCCGCGCGCACGGTCCATGGCCTCGCGCATGGCCCGCACGGCCTCGGCAAGGCCGACGAAGACGGCGTGACTGACAATCGCGTGCCCGATGTTGAGTTCCTCGCACTCGGGGATGGCCGCGACCGGCCCAACGTTCTCGAGCGTGAGCCCGTGGCCGGCGTGGACGGCGAGGCCACGCGCCTTGGCGTCGCGGGAGGCGTCCTGAAGCGCGCGCAGGTGCTCGGGCTGCTCCGGGTGGTGACAGTAGCGTCCGGTGTGCAGTTCGATGGCGGGCACGCCAAGCTCCGCGGCGCGGGCGATCTGCCGGAGGTCGGGGTCAATAAAAAGCGATGTGCGGATGCCGGCGGCGCCGAGCGCGTCGATGGTGGCCTGCAACCTGGCGGGGTTGGCGAAGAGGTCGAGCCCGCCCTCGGTGGTGATCTCCTCGCGCTTCTCCGGCACCAGCGTGACCTGGTGCGGCTTGAGCGCGATGGCGATGCCGGTCATCTCCGCGGTGGCCGCCATCTCCAGGTTGAGCGGCGTGCGCACGACCTTGGCCAGGCGCTCGACATCGCGGTCCTGGATGTGTCGTCGATCTTCGCGCAGGTGCACGGTGATGCCGTCCGCGCCGGCATCCTCACAAATCTGCGCGGCGGCGACCGGATCGGGATAACTCGCGCGTCGCGCCTGCCGCAATGTCGCGACGTGATCGATGTTGATGTAGAGGCGCTGCGCGGGCATCTTGTCGGACATCCTTTCCTTCATCGCAGAGGGTCAATCGTGAGACGCGTGTTGCCGATCGGGGCGTTGCTGCTGGCAGTGGTGGTCGCGGGCGCGTGCCGGCGCTCGACTGGTGGGGGCGACACGGGTACACGGACGTCGCCGGAAGCGGTGGTGCAGTTCCTCGATGCCGCGCGGGCGCGCGACCTCGACCAGATGTCTGCGGTGTGGGGCAACGCGGCACGCCCGACGCGTGACGAGGTCAGCCGACAGGAGCTCGAGCAGCGCTTGCTGGTGATGATCTGCCTGCTGCGGCACGATGAGTCTCGGTTGGGCGTGGCGTCGCCGGGTGAAGCGGGGCGGCAGGTCTATCGGGTGGAGCTCAAGCAGGGCGACAAGCTGGCAACGACGACCTTCACGACCGTGCAGAACGCGCGGACGAACCGCTGGTTTGTCGAGGAGTTCGACCCGCGCCCGCTGCGGGACTTCTGTAGTTCACCAAATGCACCCGTTCGACCGGGTTCCGGTCGGGATTAATATTCACTGAGTTCGACGAGCACGCCGTTCGTGGCGCGCGGATGCAAAAAGGCGATGCGCTTGCCCTCGGCGCCGATGCGCGGTGTCTCGTCGATGAGTTGGATGCCCTGGGCCTTGCAGCGCGCGAGCGTGCCGTCGAGGTCGTCCACGGCGAAGCAGATGTGATGGATGCCGGGTCCTCGCTTGGCGAGGAACTTCCCGATGGGGGAGTCGGATTCTTTAGGCTCAAGCAGTTCGACGAGGGATTCGCCGGCTGCGAGGGCTGCGATGCGGGCCCCGTCGGCGTCGTCGACGGGAACCTCGGGCAGGCCGAGTAGGTCGCGGTAGAAGGGCAGGATCGCCTCGAGGCTCTCGACGGCGATGCCGAGGTGGGCGATGCGGGTGCCGCGCGGAGTGGAAGCAGACATAGCAAGGTGTGGACGGTGCGTTCGGCGACCGCAGTCGCATCGAGCAAAAACGTAATCGCGGAAGTGGCCGGCGCGAGCGCCGGGCTCCGCATCATAAGGAGAGGGAGCCGATGTCGAAGACGATGGCCGTGACCGACGACTCGTTCGCGAACGAAGTGGAGCAGCACAAGGGACTCGCCGTGGTGGACTTCTGGGCCACCTGGTGCGGCCCCTGCCGGATGATCGCGCCGATCCTCGAGCAGCTGAGCGAGGAGTTCGACGGCCGCGTGAAGGTGACCAAGCTGGACGTGGACGCCAACCAGAAGACGGCGATGCGCTTCCAGGTGCGCTCGATCCCCACGCTGCTGTTCTTCAAAGACGGCAAGCTGGTGGACCAGGTGATCGGGGCCGTGCCGAAGCCGGCGCTGGCCGCGAAGTTCGAGCAGCACGCCGCCTGACGCGCTAAGTTCGGGGGGCGATGCCGGGAATCCGCGACGCCATCCGTTATCCCGCCAAGCGGGTCCTGTTGCAGAGGACTCGCTTGGCGTACGTGCATCTACGGAACCTGCTCACCGACGCCAAGCGCGACCGCGCGGCGCGCGTGGCCGGCTATGTGGCCTGCTGGCTCCCCGAGGAGCTGATCTGCCTCTACCTCGAGGAAGGCGAGGTGGTGAACGCCACCACCAGCAGCGACGGCTTCGCGTTCTCGCCCATCGCCATCAGTGATGCCATCGGCCGCGTGCCGACGGCCGCCGAGTATGGGAGCATCTGTTTCCACGAGGCGGACAACGAGCAGCTGGACCTGATGTACGCCTCGCAGACGCGCGAGCCGCTGCCTTGGCCGCGCGAGCTGGACGTCAGTACGCTCGACCCCATCATCTCGTACCTGCACGGCACGATGCACGACGGCGCCGTGGAGTTGATGGTGGACGGGATGGTGAACTTCGTGTCCGTCTCCAGCGGGCAGATATCGCGCGGCTACTTCGTGGACCCTCGGCCGGGCGAGCCGGTGGCGCTGATGCGCGGCTTGCTGCACGGTGGGGCGCACGCGACTCCGCCCGTGCTGCGCCTGTGGCCGACACCCGACCCCCTGCCGGCGCAGGCGTCGCCGGCGCTGATCCAGGCGTATCGCGAGCTCATGGGCGCGCTGACGGCGCGCTTGGAGAGCGCGGGCAAGGCGCACGCCAGCGAGGTGAGCGAGGGTGCGCGACGGGCCTTGGTGCAGAAGCACCCCACACTGGACCGCTTCTCGCCGGCGCTCGAGCGCCTCAAGGATCCGGTCACCGACGCCAACACGCTGACCAAGGCGATCGGCGCCTGGGTCGCGGACATTCTGTGGGCAGCGGCTCCCGACGACGTCACGCCTGAGGACCTGCTGCGCGAGCTCACCGCCTCGCGCCGCCACGTGTTCCAGTCGGCGGGTCTCTACGATGCCCTGCCGTGGAAAGTGAAGTGGTGAGCGGCGCGCTCACCGACGACAATCGCCCGGGCACTCTCTACATCGTCAGCACACCGATCGGGAATCTCGGGGACCTGAGTCCGCGCGCCGTGGACACGCTGCGCGCGGTGGCTGCCGTGCTCGCGGAGGACACGCGGCACTCGCGCGTTCTTTGCGAACGGTTTGAGATTAGGACGCCGTTGCTGGCCTACCACGAGCACAACGAGGCGCAGGCCACGCCAACGTTCATCGCGCGGCTGCAGGCGGGTGAATCATTGGCGCTGATCAGCGATGCCGGGACGCCGCTGCTCTCCGACCCCGGCGCACGCTTGGTGCGCGCGGCCATCGACGCCGGCATTCCGGTCTCGCCCGTACCGGGCGCCTCGGCGCTGCTCGCCGCACTGGTCGGCTCCGGGCTGGCCGCCGACCGCTTCACCTACCTGGGCTTCCTGCCGCGGAAGGGTGGGGAACGGCAGCAGATGCTCGGCCTCGTGGTCGGCTCGCCGCTCACGTCGGTGCTGTACGAAGCGCCCAACCGTGTGGCCGCCACGCTGGCCGATTTGGAGGCCGCCGGCGGCGGGGAACGAGCAACGGTCGTCGCCCGGGAACTGACCAAGCAGTATGAGGAGTTTCGTCGCGGAACGGTCCGCGAACTCGCTGCGTACTACGGGCAGCACGAGCCCCGGGGAGAAGTCGTGATCGTAATTGCCGGAGCGGAGGCGGCGCCCATCGACGAGGCGCAGCTCCGTCAGCGCGCCGCCACGCGGCGTGGGGAAGGCGCGTCCGCGCGGGACGTGCAGCGCGAGCTGCAGGCGCTCGGCGCGCCGCGCAATCTGGCCTACCGGTTGGCGCACGAGGATTGATGCGGTCCCGACTGCTTCTCCTGCTGCTGCTTGCCGTGACCCTTGGCGCGGGCTCTGGCCCCCGACTCACCGTCGCCCGGCTCCAGTACGACGGCGACGACTGGTACGCGAACCCGTCCAGCCTGCCGAATCTCATCCGCGCCATCCAGCAGCGCACCACGCTGGCGGTCGAGCCCACGGAAGTCCGGCTGACTCTCATGGACGAGCGGCTCTGGGACCACCCGTTCCTGCACATCACCGGACACGGCAACATCCGGCTGAGCGACGCCGAGGTGCAGCGCCTGCGCGAGTACCTGCTGCGCGGCGGCTTCCTGCACGTGGACGACAACTACGGACTGGACCAGAACTTCCGTCGCGAAATCGCCAGGGTGTTCCCCGACCGGGCGCTGGTGGATGTTCCGCTGGAGCATCCGATCTACCGCATCGTGTACCCGTTCCCGCAGGGCGTGCCGAAGATCCACGAGCACGACGGCAAGCCGCCGCGCGGACTGGGCATCTTCATCGGGGAGCGCTTGGCGGTCTACTACTCGCACGAGGCGGACCTGGGGAATGGCTGGGAGGACATCGGCACGTATCCCGAGGACCCGCCGGCGCTGCACGAGACGGCGCTGCGGATGGGCGTGAACCTGTTCGTGTACGCGGTGACCAGCGGGGTGGCGCGATGAGCGTTCGCCGTCGCGATTGCGTTGAGGTGGCACGATGAGCGTCCTCTCCGTCGTGCGCCGCGAAGCGGCTCGCTTGCGCCGGCTCGGTTTCATTCCGCGCCTGCTGCTGCCGATTGCGCTGCTGCTCGGCGCGCTGAGCGCCGCGGCCGGATGGTTCGACGGCGGCCGCTGGCTCACGCTGCCGGCCGCGACGCCGCTGCTCGTCTGGGTCGCGGCGATCGCCGCCGCCGTGGGATTCGGTGCGTTCCTCGCCCTGCGCCTCGGCCGGCGCGCCTCGCCGCACCACGTCGCAGAGTCCATCGAGACAGAGCAGGGCATGCGCCGCGGCGCCCTCACGGGCCTGCTCGAGGTTGCGCATACCGGCATCTTCGCCGAACACGCCGCCGAGTTGCTCGGCGCACAGTTGCGCGAGGCCACGCGTCGGCCGGCCCCGCGGTTGCGCCGCCGTATCCTGCGCGCGGCGCTGCTGTCGCTGTTTGCCTTTGCGCAGATCTTCACGCTGGCCTCTTCGTCCTGGGCGCGGCGCCCCGAGGGCTGGTCGGCGCTGCTGCATCCGATCGAGGCTTGGCGCGGTGCACTCGTCGCGCCCCTGCGCATCGCCGACGCGCCTGAGCGTGCGATGCGTGGCTCGGCCATCGACCTCGGCATCGAGGCGCCGGGGCGTCGCGTGGTGCAGATGCGCTGGCGTGCCACGGGCGGTGGCTGGCAGCAGGAGATGTTGCTCGTCGATTCCACCGGCCGCGCAGCACTGCGGATTCCCTCGGCCGATGCCGATCTCGTGGTGCTGGCCTCCGACGGCCGTGCGGGCAGCGACTCGATCGCCATTCGTGTCGTGGACCGGCCCTTCGTCGGAAACGTGACGGTGTTGGCCGAGTATCCGGCGTATCTGGAGCGCGCCCGCGAACGCCTGCCATCCGACGCACCGCTGCGCATCCCGGCAGGCACGCGACTCTCGATTGAAGGCAACGCCTCCGAGCCGCTCGCCGCCGTCGCGCTGCGCGGCGAGACGGCGCGCGTGGCGATGGTGGCCGATGGCTCGCACTTCCGCGGGGCGTTCACGCCGCGCGGGCGCGATGTCTACGCCTGGGACGTGACCAGCGCCGCGCAGCCGATCCTCGACGTGCCGCCGCCGCTGGACATCGAAGTGCTGCCGGACTCCGCGCCGCACGCCGACATCCTGTCGCCGACAGGTGAGCTGCTCGTCGAGCCCGACGTCGCGGTGCTTCTCGACTTGCTCGCGCAGGACGACAACGGCCTCACCGGCGTGTGGCTGCGACTGCGCAAGAGCGGCAGCGAGTCCGCGCCGCGCGAGATTCGCCTGAGCGACGGGCGCGACGCGCTCTGGAGCGGCTCGGCCGCGGCGGACCTCAGGCCCTTCCGCCTGCAGCCTGGCGACGCCGTGGAAGTTCAACTTGTCGCGCGCGACGCGGCGCCCGGTGCGCGTGAAGGCCTGAGCGCGCCGCTCACGCTGCGTGTGCCGACCGCGGATCAGGCCCGCGCCGCGGCACGTGCCGCCGCTGACGCCGCTGTTGGCGCGGCCGAAGCCGCCGCCGCCGCGCAGGCCGCGCTCGCCGAGCAGACCGCCAACGAGGCGCGCACTCGCGCCGACCGTGGCGCCAACGCCGAGAACCGCGACGCGCCACCGAACGCCCAAGGCCAGCAGCAGGGCGCGCAGAACGCGCAGCCCAATGCCAACGCGCCGCGTGAAGGCCTGAACTACGACAGCGCCGAACGCGCCCGCGACATCGCCGAGCGGCAGCGGCAGATGGCCAACCAGGTGGAGCAGCTCGAGGACGCGGCGCGCGAGCTCGAGGATCGCCTGCGCAGCGCCGGTGCGCTCGACAGCTCGCTCGCGCGCCAACTGCAGGACGCGCAACGGATGCTGCGCGACGCGATGACGCCGGAAATGATGGCGGCGATGGAGAACCTCGAGCAGTCTACGCAGGAACTCGACGGCCAGCGCACGCGCCAGTCGATGCAGCAGCTCGCCGAACAGCAGCGTCGCCTGCGCGAGACGCTGGAGAAGAGCGCCGAGATGCTCAAGCGCGCGGCGATGGAAGGGCAGATGCAGACCGTCGCCGACCAGAGCCGCGACCTCGCCGAGCGGCAGCGGCAGATGGCGGACAGTGCGCAGAGCCGTCCGCCATCGCCGGATCAGGCACAGCAGATGCAGCGCGAGGCGTCGGACCTCGCGAAGATGGCGCAGCAGTTGGCCGAGCGCCTGCAACAGGCCGGCGCGCAGACCGGCGCGCAGCAGATGCAGCAGGGCGCGGAGCAGGCGCAGCAGTCGGCGCAGCAGATGCAGCAGGCGGGACAGGATCCCAACGCCGCCGCGCAGGCCGCGCAGTCAATGGAGAAGGCCGCCGACGCGATGTCCGATGCGCGTCGCCAGCAGGTCGGCGAATGGAAGGCCGAGCTGACCGAGGCGCTCGACCGTTCGGTGCAGGAGATGCTGCAGATGGCCCGCGAGCAGGACGCGCTGGCCGACCAGGCGCGTGGCGAGCAGGATGCCTCGCAGATGCGCGGGGCGCAGTCGGCGCTGCAGCAGGGCGTGCAGGCGGCGCAGCAGCGTCTCGAGGAGGAGAGCCGTCGCTCCACGCTGGTCACGCCGCGCACGCAGGAGCTGATGGATCGCGCCGAGCAGCGCGCGGCGCAGGCCACACGCGATGCGGCCGAGGGTCGCCGCGGGCAGACCGAGCAGGCCATGCGCGAGGCCGCCGATGCCCTACGACAGGCCGCCGCGCAGCTCACGCGCGATCGCGAGCGCGCCGGTTCGGCGCGTTCCGCTACCGGTATCGCTGAACTGTTGGAGCAGCTGCAGCAGTTGGCGCAACAGCAGGGTGGGCTCAACAACCAGATGCTGAGCCTGCTGCCGATGGCGCAGCGCCAAGGCGGCGCGTCGCAGATGGATGCGGCCACGCGCGAGCAGGCGCGGCAGTTGGCCCGCGCGCAGCGGGATGTGGCGCGGCAGCTCGACGACGTTGCCGACGCCGACCCCACGGGTCGCGCCGAGGAGATGGCGCGCGAGGCGCGTGCGCTGGCGCTCGCGCTGGACCAGGGCGCGGTGGATCCCGCCACGCAGGCGAGGCAGGAGCGGCTCTTCCGTCGGATGCTCGATGCGGGTCGCTCGCTGGAGCAGGACCAGCGCGACGAGAGTGCCAGGCGCGAGGCGCGGGCCGCGCGGACCACCGAGAGACTGCGCCCCAGCGGCGACGGCAAGGGTGAGCCGGGCGAGCGCTACGCGGTGCCGAGTTGGGACGAGCTTCGAGGGTTGAGTGCGGAGGATCGCCGACTGGTGATCGAGTACTTCCGGCGCCTCAACGCCGCGGCCACCGCGGGTCGGCCGTGAGGCGTTGGGGGATGTGGAAGGCGGCGCGTTGCGTCGCGAGTGCCTCTGTGCGTTTGCCTGTGAAGGCTGGTGCGTTGTTGCGTTGTGCGGCTCTGACCATTGCAGCACTCGCCTCTCTCTCCTCGACGTCCCGCGCGCAGACACAGCAGGACGCCGCCGGCACGCTGATCTCCAAGGCCATTGAACACGAGAACGCCGGCCGCCTGCTCGACGCCGCGAACGCCTGGAAGGAAGTCGTCGCCTCCGGCGCGACACTCTCCGGGATGCTCGGCCTCGAGCGCACGTATGCGATGATGGGCGAGGAAGCCGAGCTGCTGCCGCTGCTCGACTCGCTGATTCCCATCACGCCGAGCGAGCCGCAGTTGCGCTCGGTGCAGCTGCGCACCCTCCTCGCGCTGGGCCGCGACATTGATGCGCGGAAGGCCTTCGCGGCCTGGCGCGACCTGCGGCCGGGCGACGTTACGCCCTACCGCGATTACGCACGCGTGCTGCTCTACAACAATCGCACGGCCTCGGCGGACTCGGTGCTGCGCGAGGCGGCCGGCGCGCTGGGCAATACGCGATCGCTGCTACTGGAGTCCGCACAGCTGCGTGCCGCGCTCGGACGATGGGGCGAGGCCGCCGAGGCCTGGCGCGAGACGATGCGCGACCAGGCGTACTACGAGTCCGCGACCGTGTTCTCGCTGCAGGGCGCGCCGTCGGACTACCGCGATGCCATCCGCCGCGAGCTGACGGTGACGGACGCCCCGTTGGGCGCGCGGCAGGCGTTGGCGCTGCTGGAACTCAGCTGGGGCGCGCCGCGCGACGGGTGGCGCGTGCTGGCCGAGCTGCCGGCCTCGGACACCGTCGTCGCCGTCTGGCGCGCTTTTGCCGAGGAAGCCGAGCGCGCGCAGGCCTGGGCCGCGGCGCGCGATGCGTTGGTGGCAGTGCAGGGCGCCAAGCCCGACGCCGCCATCGCCAAGCGCGGGGCCACGGCTGCGCTGCGTGCCTCGGATGCGACGACCGCGCTGCGCCTCGCGCAAGTCGCGCGGCAGCCCGGCGCCATCGACGAAGAATTGCTGGGCATCGAGCTCGACGCACTCGCCCGACTTGGCCGCGCCACGGACGCTGAGCGTGCGCTGGCAAACTCTGGCTTGAATTCCGAGGGCCAGCGCCGCTACGCCCGCACGGTGGCCTGGGCCTGGATCCGCGCCGGCGACGTGCCCAAGGCGCGCGCCGCCTTGGCCGGTGCGCCGCTCGACGCCGAGGATGCCGTCGCCGGATGGCTGGCGCTGTTCGATGGCGACCTGGCCGGCGCCCGTGTGGCATTGCGCAACGGCGATCTGAGCGCGGCCGAGGCCGTGAATGCGCTGGCATTGCTCTCGCGCACCACGGCGACACGCTCGGTCACCGTGGGTCGCGCCTTCCTCGAACTCGCGCGCGCCGACACCAGCAAGGCGGTCGCTGCCTATCTCGAGGCGGCCGGCGAGCTGGCCGAGGCCGCGCCCCTACTCGTGACGATGGCCGCGCGCCTGGAAACCTCGCGCCGCGCCGACGCCCGTGCGCTGCCGCTGTGGTCCAAGGTCGCGCTGGAGCACTCGAGCGCACCCGAGGCCGCCGAGGCACGGCTGGAGTGGGGCCGCATCCTCGTGCGCGGCGGCGATACGCGCGGCGCGCGCGAGCAGTTCGAGGAGTTGATCATCACCTACCCGCGCTCGGCGCTGGTGCCGCAGGCGCGGCGCGAGCTGGACGCGCTGCCGCGCGCTTAGCTTTCTGTGATGCTCGCTCGCTCTCGAAACGTCTGTAGCACCGGCCTTGCGCAGAGGTCGCGTCTGGCCCGATTCACGCGGTTTGTCGCGGCCGGGCTCGTCAGCGCGGTGCTGGCGGTTGCGCCCCTCCGCGCGCAGCACCTCCTGCTGCCGATGGACGAGTCGCAGACCAACCATCTCAAGGCCTACGGCGTCACCTTCTCGGCGCTCACCGAAGGGATGCGCAGCGAGTGGCTGCTCAACTTCCGCGGCGGCAGCTTCCTGCTGCTCGACACGCCGGCCATCCGCCGCGCGGCGCTGCTCGCCGGCGTGACCTTCGAGGCGCTGGACGGCAACGCCCTGGCGGCCGTCCGCCGGCAGATCAACGACGGCAACATGGACGCCGTGCCGCTGGAGCGTGCGCCGCGCATCGCCGTGTACTCGCCGCCGCAGTCGATGCCCTGGGACGACGCCGTCACGCTGGCGCTGACCTATGCCGGCATCCCGTACCAGACCATCTGGGATGACGACGTCATCACGACGGACCTCTCGCAGTTCGACTGGATCCATCTGCACCACGAGGACTTCACGGGCCAGCAGCACAAGCTCTACCTCGGCTTCCGTGACGCACCCTGGTACGTGCAGGCCCGCGAGCGCGATCTGCAGACCGCGCGCAAGTACCAGATGCGCGACATCCCCGAGTTGAAGAAGATGGTCGCGGAGCGGCTGCGTGCCTTCGTGGAGCGCGGCGGCTTCCTCTTCGCGATGTGCGGCGCGACGGAAACGCTTGAGATGGCCGTCGCCGGCTTCGGCGTGGACATCGCGGCCGCGCAGACCGACGGCACGCCGATGGACCCGGCGGCGGAGTCCAAGCTCGACTGGACGCGCACCTTCGCCATCCAGGGCGCGCACCTGGAGTATGGCGGCGGCGTGAACGCGATGAGCGACATCGACGGACACCAGGTGAATGTGCCGTCGCGGCGCCAGCCGCTGGGCACCTTCTCGCTGTTCGGCTTCTCCGCCAAGTTCGATCCCGTGGCCACGATGCTCGTGCAGAACCATCGCGCCGTGCTGCGCGACTACTACGGCGTCACGACTTCCTTCACGCGCAAGACGCTGAAGCCGGGTGTCACCATCCTCGCGCACGAGGAAGGCGCGCCCTGGGTGAAGTACATCCACGGCTCGTACGGGCGCGGCAGCTTCACGTACCTGGGCGGGCACGACCCCGAGGATCCGCAGCACAGCATCGGCGCGCCGCCGACGGACCTGGCGCTGCACCCCAACTCGCCGGGCTATCGGTTGATCCTCAACAACGTGCTCTTCCCGGCGGCCAAGAAGAAGCCGCTCAAGACGTGACAGGGGAGACCGGGCGCCTGACGCCCGGTGCCCAAGCCGCCGTCCGCTCCGCCATCCGCCTCGCCGGCGGGCGCGAAGTGTGCTTCGTCTGCACGATCAACGACGAGGGCGTTGTGCAGTCGGCGCGCGTGGTGGCCCGCGGCGATGTCTCAAGCGTGCTGGCATTGCCGGGCTTCGCCAATCGCGGCGAGCTGCTGCTGCACAACCACCCGAGTGGCTGGCTGGAGCCGTCCGATGCCGACCTCGCGGTGGCGGCCAAGCTGCACGATGATGGCATCGGCTTCGCCATCACGGACAACGAAGGCGCTCGGCTCTATGTGGTGGTCGAGGTCCCACGGGCCGCCAAGGTCGCTGCACTCGCGCCGGGCGACGTGGCCGGCGCGCTCGGTCCCGACGGCCCGATCGCCGCGCATCTCAAGCGCTACGAGGACCGGCCAAGCCAGCGCGAGATGGCGCGCATCGCCGCACAACTGTTCACCCGCGGTGGCGTGGGGCTGATCGAGGCCGGCACGGGCGTGGGCAAATCACTGGGCTACCTGGTGCCGGCGCTGCGATGGGCCGCCGAGAGTGGCGAGCGCACGGTGGTGTCGACGAACACCATCACGCTGCAGGAACAGCTCACGAGCAAGGACCTGCCCTTCCTGAAGGAAGCGCTCACGGACCAGGACGTGCGCTTCGCGCTGCTCAAGGGCTGGCGCAACTACCTCTGCCTGCAGCGGCTTGAGCAGGCGCGCGCGCAGGCGCCGGTGCTCTTCGATGACGACGCATCTTCCGCGGATCTCGCGATGCTCGAGGCCTGGGCCGAGAAGACCAAAGACGGGTCACTGGCCGACCTGACGAGCCCACCGCGCGGTGAGGTCTGGGACGAAGTGGCGGCGGAAGGCGATTTGTGCACGCGACTCAAGTGTCCGCACTTCGACAAGTGCTTCGTGTTCAAGGCGCGGCGTGCGGCGGCGCAGGCGGACGTCGTGGTGGTGAACCATCACCTGCTGATGGCCGACATCGCGGTGCGGCGGGCTTCGGGCCGCTGGGACGAGGCGGCGGTGCTGCCGGCCTACAAGCGCTTGGTGATTGATGAGGGTCACCATCTCGAGGACGCGGCCGCCGCGCACTTGGGGCAGACGGTCTCACGCCGCGGCCTCGAGCGGCTCTTCGCACGGCTCGAGCGCCGCGGCAAGGGCCTGCTGCCGGCGCTGGAACGCAAGCTTGCGTCGGGCTCGGATCTCTACAGCGTCGCGAGTCTGGACCTGTTGCGCGCGCGGCTCGTGCCTTCGCTCAACACGGCGCGCGAGAAGTCGCAGCAGCTCTGTGACCTGCTCACCGAATGGATGCGTGATCGCAGCGATTCCGTGGTGCGGCTGACGGAAGCCTTCGACGATGAGCCAATCTGGAAGGCGGGGCTCGACGTGGCGCTGGACGACCTGCTGGCCGAGGTCGAGCTCTTGGCTGACGGCCTGCGGATGGTGCGCGAGCGCCTGGAATCCGACGAAGGCCGCGCCGAGGAGCTGGCGCCCTTCCTGAACGAAGTGCGCGGCGTGACGCGCCGCCTGCAGACGGCGGGCGACGCGCTGCGCTCGGCGCTGCGCCCGAGCCGCGAGGGCGCGCCGAAGGTGCGATGGTTGGAGCTACGCGGCTCAGGCGAGCGCAACGTGGGCGCCACGTCGGTGCCGCTGGACCTGGCCCCGATCCTCCGCGAGGACCTCTTCCGCCGCGTGGAGACGGCGGTGGTCACGAGCGCGACGCTGGCCGTGGGCGACGGCTTCGACTTCATCACGAAGCGCCTCGGCCTGGACGACGAGGAGTTGGAGCCGGTGACGGCCTCGCTGGCCTCGCCCTTCGACTACCCGCGTCAGGCGATGCTTCTGATCCCCAGCGACTTCCCGGCGCCGAACGCGGACGGGGCGGGGCACTTCAAACGCACGGTGGCGGCAGCGCAGGACTTGATCGAAGCCGCCGAGGGCGGGGTGTTCCTGCTCTTCACGAGCCACCGTGACGTGCGCGAGGCGGCGTCGGCGCTCCGGGCGGCGGGCGTGGAGTCCAAGTACCCGCTGCTGGTCCACGGCGAGTCCGCGCGCGACGAACTCCTGCGCCGCTTCCGCGAGCACGGCGACGCGGTCCTGATCGGCACGGCGAGCTTCTGGGAGGGCGTGGACGTCCCCGGCCGTGCGCTGCGCGGGATGGTGATCGGCCGGATCCCCTTCCGCGTCCCGACGGAGCCAATCACGGCGGCCCAGTGCGAGGCCATCGAGGCCGCCGGCGGCGACCCCTTTGGCCAATACATGATCCCGCACGCGGCCCTGCGCCTCAAACAGGGCTTCGGCCGCCTGATCCGCACGGCTTCGGACCACGGCGCGGTCATCATCTGCGACCCGCGCGTGGTAACCAAGTCCTACGGCCGCCGTCTAACCGAAGGTCTGCCTCCCGCGACTCGTCTCCAAGGGCCCTGGGCCATGCTTCGGGACGAGCTTCGGGCGTTCTATCGCTTGGATAGAAACTGAATGCCACAGAGGCACAGAGACACAGAGAACCACAACGGCCTTCAAGGGGGTCCCCTGGACAGATCCCCGCGGCGCGGACCCCCCAAGAGCAGTTGCAGTCCTCTGTGTCTCTGTGCCTCTGTGGCCAGCAGTTAGCAAACTCTCCCGGCCGAACAGGGTAAATTCACCGTCAATGAGACCGAGCAAAATCGTCTGCGCCGGACGCAACTATCGCGAGCACGCCAAGGAACTCGGCAACGAGGTCCCGGCGGCGCCGCTGATCTTCTTGAAGCCGCCGAGCACCGTGATCCAGAACGGTGACGCCATCGTGCTACCGGCGGACGCCGGACGCGTGGATTTTGAGGGCGAGATCGGCGTTGTCATCGGCTCCAAGATCCGGAAGGCCACGGCTGAAGAAGCCGCCGAAGCCGTGCGAGGCGTCGTGGCCGTGAACGACGTCAGCGCGCGCGATTGGCAGAAGGCCGACGGCCAGTGGTGGCGCGCCAAGGGGTCCGACAGCTTCTGCCCCATCGGGCCCGAGAAGCAGGGCCGCGTCGACCTCACGGCACTCGAGGTCGTCACCCGGCTCAACGGCGAGGAAGTGCAGCGCGGCCACGCCCGCGAGATGGTCTTTCCCATCGCCGAGCTCATTGCCCACATCACCACCGTGATGACCCTCGAGCCCGGTGATGTCGTGCTCACGGGCACCCCCGCCGGCGTGCGCGCGCTCTCGCCCGGTGATGTCGTCGAGGTCGAGGTGCCGGGCTGGAGCAAGGTGTCCAACCCCGTGAAGGCGGACGAGTAGGCAATGGCCAAGAAGCGCATCCAACTGCTGCCCAAGCGGCGCTCCGGGGATCCCCGGGCGTCCGTGGCGGCGTTGGTCGCGCAATTGATGCTCCTCGCCATCCTCGTGCCGGCCTTCCTGGTGCCCGTGGCGCTCGATTTCCTGCGTGACGATGCTGGCGGGGCCATCATCCCCGAGCGCATCAGCTTCCAGGTGATCTTGCCCACGGAGGGTCCGGCCGAGCGACGGCCTGCGCGCGCGGGTGGCGACGGACGCGAGGCCACCGAGACGCCCGCCGAGGCGCCGCCCATCGTGGCACCGACCAATGTGCCGGGCAGCGTGCCGGTCACGCCGCCGAGCACCGAGGACCGCGGCGGCAGCGGCCCCATCATCGGGGGCGGCGGTCCGCTGCAGGGCATCCAGCCCTCGTTCACCGACCAGCGGCTCTGGGTGCAGCACGGCAACGAGATCGTCTCGCCCATCGTGCCGATGACCCGCGCCGACACGCTGCGCCAGATGCTCGCCGAGCGGATCTACTACCTCGACGACTCCATCGCGCGGCTCGGGGGCGATGACGAGCGGCGGCCCGGCGACTGGACCTTCGACCTCGGCGGTCGCAAGTACGGCATCGATCGCGGCATGATCCGGCTCGGGCGATTCTCGCTGCCCACCGCGGCGCTCGCGATGCTGCCGCTCAACGTGCAGGCCAATCCGATTGCGATGGAGCGCGCGCGGCGGCTGGAGTCGATGCGCGCGGAGATCCAGTCGCAGGCGCTGCGGGCGATGCGTGAGGACCAGTTCTACGCGGCGGTGCGGGCGTTGAGAGAGCGCAAGGAGCGCGAGCGGCGCGAGGCGCAGGCGCGGGGCGAGGAACCGCCGCCGAGCACGCCGCCGCCTTCGACGGTTCCGGGTCGACCGTAAGCGGTTCGCCGCGCCAATCCGATCGCGGCACTAGGCCGCTGGCTGCGCGATGCAGCGCGGCGCACGTTCAACCAGCTTCGTCATCCTGCGCGCGCGTGAGCGTCACGCGCAGCACCGCGGCCAGCGGCCCAAGAATGCGCACCGTGTCCGCCCCGGCGATGATGTCCTGCGTGCCGGGCGCTGGCGCCAACAGCCGCACCGTCGTGCCGCGCCGCTCCATCTGCCGCACGAAGATCTGCAGGCCGACCCGCGCCACCACCGCGCCGCCCTCCGGCACGCGCGCGCTCGGCGCCACAAGAATCAAGTCGCCCTCTCGCACACCGACCCGCGGCGCGTCCTCCGTGTTGGCCCGCACCAGGAAACAATCGTCCGCGGGGAGCAGCGAGCGGTCGAACGTGAGGTGCTCCTCGGTGAGCATCGTGCCATCTGGCGACCATCGCACCACGGGCACGGGCTGCGTGCCGCGCGCGCCACTGACGCCATCGAGCACAACGCCACGCGAGCGGCCGGGCGCGCGCCGAACGTAGCCCTTCCGTTCCAGCGCCTTGATCAGGTCCGAGACCGTACGGGTGGACGGGATGCGCAAATGCCGCGCAATCTCACGAATGCTCGGCTGGTAGCCGTGCGAGGCCAGGTGGTCGAGCAGATGATGCCAAACGCGCTGCTCGACAGCAGTGAGCGGCGCGCGCGGCGTGTCAGGCATTCGTCGCCGCCAAATACGACACGGCGCGCGCGATGCGCGACACACAGGCCTCTCGGCCGAGCAGCACCATCACCTCGAAGATGCCGGGCGAGGCCGCCGAGCCGACCAGCGCGACCCGCAGGGGCTGGAGCAGCTTGCCGGCGCCCACGCCGCGCGACTCGGCCAACGCGCGCATCGCGACTTCAATCGATGACTCGTCGAAGGGCTCAAGCGAAACCAGCGCCTCACGCGCCGCAGCGAGATGCCCAGTCGCGGCCGCGGCATCCTTCCACTGCTTCGCGACCGCATCCGGCTCGTAGGCGAAATCGTCCTTGAAGTAGGCGTAGGCCTGCGTGACGATCTCGTCCGTGAGCCGCGCGCGCACGCGCAGCAGCTCGAGCAGCTTCTCGAGCCAGGCGCGCTTGCCGGCCAGCTCGGTCGCCGTGGCGAGCCCCGCCTTCACGAGCAGCGGCGAGACTAGCGCCACCACATCGCCAATCGGCATCCGCGCCAAGTGCTGCCCGTTCATCCACTCCAGCTTGGCCGGGTCGAACACCGCCGCCTTCTTGAGGAGCCCATCGCCGCTGAATGACTCCACCAGCTGCGCCATCGACATCACCTCGTCGAAATCGCCGCCGGGCGACCAGCCGAGCAGGGCGAGGAAGTTCACCATCGCCTGCGGCAGGATGCCCTGGTGCTGGTAGTCGCCCACGGCCGTGGCGCCGTGGCGCTTGGAGAGCTTCTTCCCGTCGGTGCCGTGGATCATCGGCAGGTGGGCGAACTGCGGCTGCGCCGCGCCCAGTGCCTCGTAGAGCAGGATCTGCTTCGGCGTGTTGGAGATGTGGTCGTCGCCGCGCATCACGATGGAGATGCGCATCGCGATATCGTCGGAGACCACCGCGTGGTTGTAGATCGGCGAGCCGTCCGAGCGCAGGATGATGAAGTCGTCGATGTCCTTGTTCGGAAAGCTGATGCGGCCGTGGACGAGATCGTCCCAGGCCGTCTCGCCATCGCGCACGCGGAAGCGGATGGTGAAGGCCTCACCCGCGGCGGCACGACGCTCGGCCTCCTCGGGCAGGATGCGATCGCAACGGCGGTCGTAGGCAAAGGCGCCACCCGCGGCCTCGGCGGCGGCGCGGCGCTGCGCGAGGTCATCGGCCGTGCAGAAGCAGCGGTAGGCCTTCCCCTCGAGCAGCAGGCGCTCGGCGTCCGCGCGATGGCGCGCGAGGTTGGCACCCTGGAAGACGACTTCCTCGTCCCAGTCGAGGCCCAGCCAGGTCATCCCCTCGAAGATCGCGCGCGTGGACTCCTCGGTGGAGCGCGCGCGGTCCGTGTCCTCGACGCGCAGCAGGAACTGGCCGCCGAGCTTGCGGGCGAGCAGCCAGTTGAAGAGCGCCGTGCGCGCGCCGCCCACGTGGAGGTAGCCCGTGGGGGAAGGCGCGAAGCGAAGGCGTGGGGGCGAGGCAGTCATCAGGGCGGGAACGGACGGAAACGAGAAGCGGGCCCGACCGGAGAAGGTACCGGCGGGCCCGCACACGGAGACGGAGGGATTCGAACCCTCGATACAGGTGTAACCCCGTATAACGGTTTAGCAAACCGCCGCCTTCAGCCTCTCGGCCACGTCTCCAGCGCACTCGGGCGTGTCCGAGCGTCGACAGGGAATCTCGCCCCGAGCGGGGGGTGAATCAAGGTCGGCGCAGCTCGTAGGTCACGCGAGCGAGCTCGGCGCGCCAGGTAGTGGGACCGGTGCGGATCCAGCGATAGCTGCCCCGGCCCGGCGTGGTGCTGGCGAAGCTCACGGTGTCGGCGACGACGGTGATGCGCGTGGTGACCTCGCCGCGGGCGTTGAGCTTCACGATCTGGCCGTCGCGGACGGTGAAGACGCCGTTGGACCGCTGCTGGGTGAAGGCCGCGTCGTCGACCTCGCGCTGTTCGAGCGTCGTGTCGTTGAGGACGCGGTACTCCTCGTAGAAGGCGCTGTAGCTGCCGCCGCTGCCGACCCAGCGGCCGGCGAGCCAGGCGATCTGGGCCATCGGGCCGCGAAGGGTTGGCGGCTGGGTGCCCGCGGCTTGGCTGGCTGACTGCGCCTGGAGCGTCGGGGCGGTGAAGAGGGCGAGGGTGAGCGCGGCGATGGCGATTAGACGCGTCTGACGAGCGGAGCGATGTGGCATCGGACCTCCGAGCAGGGGACGCGGAATCACGCCCACCATTCGATACGGCCAACCCTACCAACGGTTTCTCTCGCGATTGTAAGCGGAGGGTGAGGGATTCGAACCCCCAAGTCCTTTCGGACGGCGGTTTTCAAGACCGCTGCAATAGCCATTCTGCCAACCCTCCGGGCCTCCGGGAAAGGTCAACTGATGGGGCGGGGGAGGCAACGGGGGCGGGGCAGATCGTCGCGGAGGACCGGCGGTATTTCGCGAATGAAGGAGCAGTGACAGCTTGGGGAGATGAATACGCACAGCGGACCTGACCCACGCTCGCCGGAGACTCGTCGGGCGCTCGATGCCATTCGCGCCGTGGGCGGCGACGAGCTCGTCGAGGCGATGAGTTCGGCGTTCCTCGCCTTCGCCGCGGCGCAGGAGGAGTGGTTGGCTCGGCAGTTCCTGGCGAAGAACTTCGAGGCCGTGGCGGAGGGTGCGCGTGCCCTGCGGATCAGTGCACTGCAGTTGGGTGCTGGCGATGTTGCGGCGGCCTGTGCGGCTGCGGAGTTGGCGGGTGCGGGTGGTGATGCTGCGGCGGTGCAGGGAGCGCTCGAGCAGCTGTCGTTGGCGTTAGTCGGCGTGCGGAAGGCGCTGGGCTAGCGAGGGGACGGGGCCCGCAGGGGCGCGTTAAGCGGCGCACGCGGGACCGGCGGCTGGCGTCTACCGAGGCTGCGACAGGAGCGAGTCGATCCACGCCGCCCCCGGACACGCGTCAGCTGTGCGCGGCAGCTCTCCGCCACGTTGCTTCGATGATCCTCGAGACACCCGCACGATCACGGTGCCGACCTGGCGCAACGAATCCCCTCCCGTTTCGAAGGATATCTCTGCCTCGACCGTCTGCCGCTTGGTGGCCTCGGATTTCCAGATGACAGATTGGGTGGCCCAGCCTCGTGGTGTCGAGTGCGGAGTGCAGGAGCGCGACGTGGGTTCGCCAAACGCGCTAACGAGCAGATCGAGGGTGCTTGCCGCCGTGCGCGAAGAGTCGATTCGAAGGTGAAACCTTGCGAGCCGTCCCGCGCGTCTCTCAAGCCACGCGGGGGTTGCTGGATTGAACTCGTATCGAGCCTCGAGGATCCGCGCGTCGCCGCTCGGTTCGATCCATCCAGCGTATGGAACGTGCCCAAGCTGCGGTCGCGCGCGCTGGAGCTCTTGAAGAGACCAGTTGAACGAGACTTGGGGTTCCCCGAGACCGAGGGAGACAACCGGAGTCGGCGGTCCCGAACACGCCGCGAGCACGCACACAGCCAGCGAACCGCTCCAACGCAGGGTGCGCAGACCTGGGCAGAGGCGCAGGCTCCTTGCGGTGCCGCGGGTGGTGTGGCGCTCATAGGAGCCCTCTGTGGGAAGCGCTTGCTGCATAGCTATTGCAGCTCTCCTCGCAGCGCTAACGCCATCCGTACTCGACGCGCACCGCGCTCCAGACACCGTCGACTGAAGCGATTCGCACGAAGAGTTGCTCACCTCGCGCCAGGCCATCCTGTCGCGACCAGACGGCCACTTGCACGCGAATCGTTCCTGGCAACGAGGCGAGCGGAGGTGAGAACACGAGAATGCATGACGGCCCCGGAGTGTCTAGCACCGCAAGCACGGCCGCCGAGTCCACGACGGAAATCTCGCGCCAATAGCGGCTGAAGAGAGCGATTGATAGTTCGCGGGCGCGTGCGACCGGCGGACCGGCCGGCACTACCCGCTCGACCGAGGGCGCAAAGTAGAGGAGGTCCAAGACTAACGGCGCCGCCCGCTGGCAGTCTTTCCGCTCAGTCAGCACGGCGTCAAGTGCTATGGTGAGCAGGTGCTCCGTCTCGCACAGCATCGCACCGCAGGCGGGTATCGGCCGCACCGGGGCGGCTGATGGGTGGGCTTGCGCCGCGGCGGACAGCGGCGCAAGCAGCAATGCAACTCCCACCGCCAGAAGTAGTGCGATGTAGGCAGCCGGCGCTGTCCTCGAACTTGCAGTGGCCACCCCATCAACAGCGCATCGGAACTCTGTCAACTCGGGCGAAATGCGGTTCAGCGACTGACTGTCGAGCATCGGCTACCGTCCGCCAGAGTGCCGGACGGCGCGTTGCAGGCTCTGGTAGCGCGCCTGCTCTTCGCCGTCTGCGAAGGGATTCATCTGGTGTGTGGTAGGCATACACTTTGAGATGGACTCCTGCATCTGCGATCCAGTAACTCGAGGGCCTGCGTCACGCTTCGTCTTGTTCATGAGATGCCCCTTCCACGGTGAGTCGCTGATGCCCATTACGTGACCGAACTCGTGTCCGGCCCCGCGGTGGAGCTCGTTTGTGTTCGCCACGGCAAGGAACCAGATGTCGCCCCCTGCCGGCACTCCGAAGGTGTCCTTCCCGTGGCTCGAGCCCTGGTGATCGACACCTGCGCGATCTCTCTTGATCTTGACTTCTGGGCCGCCACTGAAATCGATCGTAACGTTGTAGCCTCCTCGGCGGCCCTCCCAAGCGGCCCGAATACCTGCCTCCACCGCAGTCATGTCCGCGGGGGTCCAGTTCGGGCCTTCGAACGACAGCTGTGCGCGCAGCACAAGGTTGTTCCCGTTGAGCTTCATTTCGACGCAGAGTCCGAACGGATCGTTTGAGTTGACCGGGTCCCCACCCACATACCCGTACTGGTTGACCCCACCCGCCAGCCCGATCGGGTCGCGCTGCGTGAACCGACCCGACGCGGGGTCGTAGTACCGGTTCCGCATATAAATCATACCCGATGCGTCCCGCTTGTTGTCAAGCAGGGACCCGAACCAGCCAAGGTCCACGACGTCGGGATAGCGAACCTCACCTCCCGGATACGCGCCCTCTTGCTTCCCTGGCCAATGGTAAGCCGTCATGGCCGTGTTGTTCAGATACCGGCCCATCTCGTAGCCGCCGCGGCCGCTCCGGATCGGAGAGAAGGCGGAGTGGCCCGACTTGCGCACGATGAGCGGGTCATCGATCCCCAGGGCGTGCACGTAGCGCACTTCCCCGAAGAAGGCGCCCGAGCCGCCCGCTACGGCATCGAGAGAATCCGCCGACATCGCCCAGTTGCCGGCACGACGGCGCTCGAGCAGGAGCTGATCTCCGTCCCAGTAGAACCGCTCGATTGCCTGCACGCACACGGCCGCTGTCGCAGGCACGGTGCCGGAGCAGGTCGTGACGCTGTCCTTGCGCGTCCGTACAAGCACGCGGCGGCCCAGTGCGTCGTAGCGATACTCCTGGATCGTGTGCCGCCCACTCTGCTGGCCGAACCAGCGTTCCACTTGGCGCAATCGATTCGACGAATCGTAGAAATGCCGCGACTGCGAACCACCCTCGAAGGTCGGCGTGACGTAGTCGAAGGAGCCAGTGAAGGTGACGGTCTGCATCACGCTTCCTTGCCGCGTGGTATTGCCCGCCTGGTCGTAGTAGTACGTGCTGTTGTCCAGCGAGGTCACCGCCGGCTGCTGATTGGGCTGCCTCTCTGCGCTCAAGGGATCCGTAGCAGAGCTCGCCAGGCGCTCAAAGCTGTAGAGGTAGTCGCGACGGCTCCGGTACGTGCTCCATCCCCGGTTGGAGTCGTGGGACATCATGTTGCCCAAGGGATCGAGCGAATACTCGTCGCTGTAGATGTTCCAGCCTCCGTACGGCCGGTACTGCTCTCGGGCGATCAAAGCGCCGAAGCCATCGTAGTGCATGCGAGACGTGTCGGCATCCTCGGGCGCGAGGCCCGACGTGCGGCGCACCGTCTGCTTCCCGCGGGCGTCGTACTCGTAGTGGTTGTAGTAGACGCCGGCGATGGAACTCGAGTCGAGTCGCCCAAGCGAGCCGTAGAAGTACTGATCGGCCACGAGTCCAGCGACCTTCTGGCTGCGGAGCCGGCCCGCAGCGTCCCAGCTGAAGGTGACGGTGTCACCACCCGTCGCACCATTCGACTCAATCGTGCGCTCGAGCACCCCGAGCATCGGGTGGTATTGGTAGAGCTGCGTCGAGCCGGTGTTCATCGTGCGCTTGGTGCGCCTGCCGAGGATGTCGACCTCAAACGTGAGGCCGAGCCAATGCTGCGAGTACGCACTCGTGAGCGTATCGCTCGGCGCATACTGGCGGATGCGCAGTGTATCGGCCTTCAATGCCCCGTTCGCGTAGTAGCCCCTGGAGATCCTGGCGTCGCGGTTGTTGGCCGTCAGCATCCGGCCTGCGAGATCGTAGGAGAACGTCTCGACGTCACCTGGGAGCACGATGTCCGGCGACGTGCCTCCGCCGAGCAGGTTGGTCGGGAAGTAGGGGAAGGTCGACCACGCCGAGTCTGGAAAGACGCCGAGGAAGCAGAGTGACATGCAGTCCTGCTTTGGGCTGGTCACGGCGGGAGTCACGCGCGCGACGAGCTGGCCGCCTGCATCGTAGTAGCTCCTGACGATGTGCCCGCGCGAAGTCCGATGGCGCGTCACGAGACCAGCGGGGTCGTAGGTGAACGTGTCGGGCCCCATGCCGTCCTCGCGCTTCGTCTTCACGCGCCTGGCCGCGTCGTACGTCCACGCAGTCTTGGCGACCGTCGTGAGGACGCCGGCGGAAGTGCGACCCCGACGCACGATGCTGTCGACATTTCCCTCGAGGTCGTAGAAGGTATGGATCATCCGGCGTGCGGAGTCCGCACTGCCGGACAGGCTTGAATAGAGCAGCGAATAGGAGCTCGGGACGCTGACGGTGCGCGTGGAGTCGACGCGCCCGAGCACACTGCGATACGACGTCGTGCGCGCGAAACCGTCAAAGGACACCGTGTCCTCTCCCCAGACATTCCGCGTCACCGTGGTCGTCATCGGCGGCGTCTCAACCTCGGCGATGTTACCCAGCGTGGCGTCGTAGTCGTACGTCTCGGTCGGGCTGCCTGGCGAGGCCACCGAGGCGACGCGATGCTTGGCATCGTAGGTGAAGGTGACCTTCAGCGAGTCGTGCGGGCCGAGGCGGCGCCACAGGACCTTGGCGTAGGAGCCGTCGTAGCCAATGCGGGTCGTGTCGCCGAGCGGCGGCACGATCTGCGTGGGCAAGGTCCACTTGCTGTGCCACGTGATCTTGGTCCGCGCGCTGCTGTCGCTCGCGGTGAGCCCCGCAGCCTGTACCTGCGTGGCGAGCCCGCGGGTCGTGTCATACCAGGCGCGCTGTTCGATCCCCATCGGGTCCACGATGCGGGTCACGAGCGCCGGAAATTTCCAGTGCCGCTCAATCCTGGTCCGGCCACCCAGCGGGTTCTGGACGCTGTCCGGCCCCCCGAAGCGATTGAGATGGAAGGTCGAGACGTCGATCAACCCGCCGCGCGGACCGTCCACGCGGGTGAGCGCGGATGCAACGGGGACGCCACCGAGAGGTGTGGAAGGGCCCCACCCGCAGGAGACGAGGCCACTTGTTGCGGCATGGCAGAACCTGACCTGGATGGCGCTGTCACCTGGCACGGCGACGGTCGTGGTCGTCACGGCACCGTGGGCGTCGTACGCGTAGGTGGTGCTGTCTCCCTTTCGGTTGAGTCGCTTCAGGGCTCGGCCGGTAGCGGCGTCGTAGGAGAACGCTATTGACGTTCCATCTGGGTCGGTGATGGTGTTGAGCAAAGAGTCGTTCTGAACATGACCAAATTGCGTAACGCGGGTCACACTGTCGGGAATATCCGAACGCTTGAGCGTCGTCGAAGAAAGAATGCGAGTAGTGGAATCGTATCGGAACCAGTACGCGACACTAATGGTCGAGCTCTCCACCGGCACCGTGATCGAGTCGACTCGTGACACTCCGCCGAGAGTCGTCGGCAAGAACCGAGTAACATGTCCTTGGGCATTGACAGTGTGCGTGTGATGGCCGCTCGAGTTGAAGCGCACGTACGCACCGTTTGGCAGTCGTCGGCGCCAGTTGTGAGTGCCGCTGTGTAAACGCAGCGTGTCCGGTCGCGAGACTAGGTGTGCCACGGTGTAGACTGAGTCCACGATGCGCTTGTACAAGCGCGTGCTACCATCACCGCCGACCCAGAACTTCGTGCTGTCGTTGACATGGATGATCTGTTCGAGCCCCTCAATCCACCAGCCGCGTCCATACGGGCTCTTGGCGCGGTTCACGATGGCCAACTCGCCCGAGGTCGTGGCCGTCGTGCTGGTCCCGTTGATGCGAGCCTCGAGGGAATACGTGTAGTAGCCCGTGGCCAGCGAGAGCGCCTCAGCATCCACTGGAATCGAGACCCGACATTCCACGTTGCGGCAGGACGAACTCCAGTAATACTTGCGAACGACGGGAGACTTGCCGGGAATCGTCAGCGTCATCATCACCGTGTCAGGCGTGGCGTGTCGCGTCGTGACGTTGGCGCTCACGAAGTACACAGGCCGCGCGTGCTGACTCAGGTAGACGAGGCGGGGCGCTCGGGTGCGTCCCATCGTCTGGATCGGCGCGAGCGAATGGGCCAGGCGGAGACTGCCGCACTCAACGCCCGCCGCATCGCCGGCGGCGTACATCAGACACTGGTCGCGCGAGACAGAGCTCTCTGGATTCAGGTTCGCTGTCGATACGAGGATTCCGGCGGTCCCACCAGCACCGCCATTCGGACCAACGGTGACTCCGGTATGGGCCGTGACGGTCGCCGCGCCGTGCCGCGCCGTGAGCGAGACGGCACCTGTCACGAGCGTGTCTGAGCTGACGGCCGTGAGAGAGCCGACGGTGATCAGGGTCGAGGCGCCCGCTGCCAAGGTCGTCTGCGTAGGCGCGCTGCACGAGGCAGGCGTCACGACTGAAGCGTCGCACGCCCGGTCCAGGGCGACGACGGCACTCGATGACCCCAGGTTCTGCACCGTGAACGTCACGTTGAACGAGGTTCCGTTCCCCTTCGCGACAGTCGCAAGCGTCGGCGTCACAACCAAGTTGGCCGCGACGGGTGTCGGGGGGACGACGGCCACCGTCTGTGACCCGAATACACAGACCAAGGACGGCGTACTGCGGCAGATGGTCGCCGACACCGGCTTCGAGCCAAGCGAGTCGCCACGCACACGTACCTTCACCGTGTCTGGCGAGGTCCCCTTTCCGACCGCGGCGACGACGGTGCTCGTCAGCTTGGTGCAGGACCCGAGGCCACCGTAGCACTTCGTGGCGACCGTATCGTACGTCAGCGACGTCGAACCGTTGTTCCGCACGACGAACTTGACGACGACGCTGTCACCCAGCGTCGTCGTCAGCTGCTCGGCTGGGGCCTCGAGCTGCACCGGGTCTGGGCTCGGGGGCGCATAGAAGATGTAGGCGGTTTCGTCGATGCACTCGTAGTACTGATTGCAGGCCTGGATCCGCACATCGTTCGCTCCGTGCAGGAGCTCGTTCGAGTTGGCCTCATTCCAGTTCACGAAGTAGGCGACGCCCGGACCTCCCCACATGCCGTCGCAGTTCTCGGCCGCACCGTCGGCAACGATGCCGCGAGAAGAGGTTACGGAAAGGCCTTGCAGATTCTCGCCGCAGATCGACACCGCGATCTGCGCGTTCGGGTCGTTCAGCGTCGAGCCGAAGGGGATCGAGGAGACGTAGAACGGAGGCGTGACGGCCTCCGTTGCGCCGATGCTTGGTGCGGACTCCGGTACCTCCACCGCGGCATCGGCCTCACGGGCTGGACCTGAGGAGAGTCCGGCCCACGCGGGCAGTGCAGCCAGAGCCACGACAATGGCCACACGTCGGCCAAGGGTGGGGATGCGGATTGGCGGAATCGTCATCGGCAACGCGTCCAGGCGAAGGGTGGAGGATTGCCGGACGACGTGCACGAAATGTGCCCGCCGTAACTATATGTGGTGAAAGGAGTTACATGACACGCTCGGCGCGCGTTCAGGTCGGTGGCACAGAGAAGGAAGAGCTTGTTGACGTTGGGTCGAGCCAGTTCTATCTTCTCACGCCCGAAGCGATGTAAGCCATAGATTGAGCAGTTGTCGGCGCACTCTATGTCCTTTTAGCAGATGGTTGTGCCCGACACCTGGCTCAAATGACCGATCGCGCCACCCCGTTTGGAAGCGTGAGCTCGGAGAGCTCCGGCCTCGACGCTCTCTTTCTCAGGTCGGAGGTCCCGTCCGTCCAGGAGGCGGTAGCGAGGCTGCGAGCCTTTGCACTCGCAGACGACCCCATCCTTCTCGAAGGCGAGACGGGAACGGGTAAGTCGCACTTGGCAATCGCCGCGCACGAGTTCTCCCCCAGACGCCGCGGGCCCCGTTTTGATGTCTCGCTCAGCGGACTGGATCACGACCTCATGCACAGCCACCTCTTCGGGCACCGAAAAGGTGCCTTCACGGGCGCGACCTCGAATCACGATGGCCTGTTCGTACAGGCCCAGGGGGGCAGTCTGTTTATGGACGAGATCGGACACGCGCAGCCACCGCTGCAGCGCGCCTTGCTCGACGTTGTCGAGAACCGGCGCGTTCTCCCGCTCGGATCGAAACAGTACGTGCCGATGGAGTGTCGGATGCTGAGCGCGACGAACGTCCCCCTCGCGACGCTCGTGGCCAACGGGCAGTTCCTCGACGACCTGCGGTACCGCGTCTCACCGTTCGTGGTGAGACTGCCGAGCCTTCGTGAGCGCCAGCAGGACCTGCCCGACATCTTCCGCTGGTTCATGCAACGCCGGGCGGCCCTCTCGTACGCCCGGAGGCCCGCGCCTGCGCTGCATCCCGACGCAGCCCGCGTGGTGGCCGAATACACCTGGCCCGGAAACCTCCGAGAGGTCGCGGGGGTCGTCGCCCGCCTCCTCACGCTGCATCGCGAGGCGTCGGAGCTGAGCGCTGAGGTCGTCACGGAGGAGATTGCAGCTTCGGGGAGCGTCGCTCGCACTGCGGAACGCCCGATGGTTCCGCCGAGGCCGCCGAGCGGCGCAGCAACCGACGACGAAATCATCGCGGCGCTGGCGGCGTGCGGCGGGAAGCGCGACGTCGCGGCGAGCATGCTTGGCATCGGTCGCTCTACCCTGTTTCGGAGACTCAAGGCTTTGCGCAGCAAGCAGTCGGCGTGACGCCTCAAGCACGGTCTCACTCTCGTCTCGTGCAGTCCCGTCGTGAGACTGCAGTGAGACGGTGAGACCGCGACCGCAGCGAACGGCAGTGAGTTCTCTCTAGCCGCACACACAAGACGAGCGACCTAATAGGCTACCGCCACGCGGCACACTTCGTGCACTTCCGAGGGTCGTGCCGACTGCACCTAACCATACCTCTGATTCCCAATTCGAGGCCCACGCCATCGCGCGTGAGTACTTGGTTGCGCATCGCGTCTGCCCCTTAAACATCGAGCCAGACGGAGCCCTCGCAGTGGCAGCGACCAGGGCCGCGAGCCTCGACTCGCTGGACGAGATCGGCGTCGAGTTCGGTCGCGAGGTCTGCGCCCGCGAAGTTGACGATGCGGAACTCGACCGCCTGATCGAGCAGTACGCCGCGAGCCTCCAGTCGGAAACCCACAGGGCCTCGACCGGCGCCGCGCAGGGTGCCGCAACCGACGTTCGCGATCAGGTCGAGGCGGCGCCCGTCGTGCGCTACGTCAACCTCCTGCTGCGCTTCGCCATCGACCAGCGGGCGAGCGATGTGCACCTTGAACTCGGCCCCGAACAGCTTGCCGTTCGTGTACGCGTGGATGGATCGCTGCGGCCGGCGCCGGACGCGCCGCCGCACTTCAGCAAGGCCGTCGTATCGCGCGTGAAGCTGCTGGCGGACCTCGACATCTCTGACGTGGCGCGGCCGCAGGACGGAAGAATGCGAATCCGCCTGGACGACCGCGACTTGGACATCCGCGTCGGCACGCTGCCGAGCATGTTCGGCGAGAGTGTCGTCCTCCGAGTGCTCGATCGCGGGTCTGGTCCCGGAGAACTGCGTCAACTGGGAATGCCTCCGGAGATCGAGACGCGCGTTCGGCGAATCGTTGAGCGGCCTCACGGCCTGCTCCTCGTAACGGGACCCACAGGCAGCGGCAAGACTTCCACGCTCTACTCGGCGCTCCGGCTCCGCGACGCCAGTCGGGAGAAGCTGGTCACTGTGGAAGATCCCGTGGAGTATCGGCTGGCCGGAGTCACCCAGGTTCCGGTGAACCGGTCGCAGGGCGTCACCTTCGCCGCGGCCCTGCGGTCAATCCTTCGTCAGGATCCAGACGTGATCCTGGTTGGCGAGATGCGCGATGCAGAAACCGCCGCGCTGGCGGTTCAGGCCGCACTCACCGGCCATCTCGTGCTGTCGACCTTGCATACGAACGATGCGGTGGCAGCGGTGCCGCGCCTGCTTGACCTCGGCGTGCCACCCTACCTGATCGCCGCCACGCTGCTTGCCGTGGTCGGTCAGCGGCTGGTTCGCCGCCCGTGCCCGTCCTGCCACGGAACGACGCGCAAGGGCAGCTCCCGCTGTACCGCCTGCGCCGGCTCCGGATATCAGGGTCGCATTGGCCTCTTCGAGCTCTTGGAGCCTGACGATCGCTTTCGCGAGCGCATTTCGTCGCAGGCGAGCGTCTCAACGCTCCGCGAACTCGCGAAGCAAGTCGGATACGAACCACTCACGGTCGACGGAGAGCGCAAGGTCTCAAACGGGCAGACAACTGCCGAGGAGGTGCAGCGTGTCGCCATGGCGGAGTAGGGCGCGCCCCGGTTTCACGTTGGTCGAACTGCTGGTGGTCATCGCCATCATCGCAACGCTCGCGAGCGTTGTCGCACCAAGCCTCTTCCGGAATGTGGGCGACGCGCGCGCGAGCGCAGCGAAGGCACAGATCCAGACGCTCGCGCTGGCGCTCGATACGTATCGACTCGATGCGTTCACCTACCCCACGAGCGCGCAAGGACTGCAGGCGCTGCGCGCAGACCCCGGTCCGGTGGGGGCCGGCTCCCGCTGGCGCGGGCCCTACCTGCAACAGGAGGTCCCGTTGGATCCTTGGGGCCGGCCCTTCCTCTACCGCTCCCCGGGGGTCGTGAACACCTCCTCCTATGACTTGTATTCTCTCGGGCGGGACGGTCTCGTCGGTGGGGAGGGCGAGGATGCCGATGTCACCTCGTGGAACGGCTCGGTGGATCGCTGATGCAGGCCGCGGCGGCGTTTCGGTACACCGCGCTCCTGCCCTCAGGGGAACGCTGCAGCGGCGTCGTTCGGGCGCCGAACGAGGGAGCCGCCCGCGCGCGCCTCGCCGCGATGGGGACGTTGCCTGTTTCCCTCGTCCCCACGGACGCAGCGGACCTGCGGCGCGAGATGCCTGGCAGCGATGGCGCCGTCGGGCTGCGGCTGCTCGCGGACCTACTGGCGTCAGGACTTCCGATCGAGGCAGCATTGGAGACGCTTGGCGCGCTTGCTCCGGCGACCTGGCTGGAGGCTCTTCCGGCCCTTCTCCAGGCCATCCGTGAGGGCGAGACGCTGGCGTCGGCCCTGACCCAGATGCCGAGGCCACTGGCGAGTTCTCTGATCGGTATCGTGCAGGCGGGCGAGGCCGCCGGATCGCTCGGCCCGTCGCTAATGCGAGCCGCCACGTACGCCGAGTCTCAGCAGGCGCGCGCCAAGGCACTGCGCGCGGCCCTGGCCTATCCAAGCATCGTCCTTGGGGTGGGCGTCGTCACCCTCGCGGTGCTCGTCCTCGCGGTGATCCCGCGATTTGCTTCGCTGCTTCTAGACATGGGTGCTCGGGTTCCTCGAGGCCTCGCGCTGCTCCTTGGCGCGGCGGACTTTCTGCGGTCGTACGGCGCCGTCGTCGTCATCGGTGCGGTCCTGCTGCTCGCGGCAGGTGAGCGACTGCTGAGGTCGCCCCAGCGCCGACGCCAGCTGCAGCGCCTGCTGCTCGCCGCGCCGATAGTCGGCCCGGTCATTCGCGCATCGCTTGATGCACGACTACTGGAGACGGTTGGGTCTGCGGTGGACGCTGGCGTTCCCCTTCGCAGAGCTCTCGAGATTGCCATCGACGCCGAGCGGCACCTGGAGCTCAGGCATCGGCTCGCCGCTGCGCGGGAGGCGGTGCTCGAGGGGCAGAGTCTTGGGCGCGCGTTTGAGCGATTCCACGTGATCGGTCCGGTGGCACTGACGCTGGTGGCCGCCGGCGAGCGCACGGGGCGCGTGTCTGTCTTCTGCCTGCGTGCCGCTGCGGTTCAGGCCGATGAGGCCGAGCGGCGCATTCGCGCGGCGCTTCGCTTCCTTGAGCCGGGTCTCATCCTTGGGCTGGCGCTGGTCGTCGGGCTAGTCTCGTCCGCACTACTTCAGGCTGTGTATGCGGTACGACCGCAGTAAGACCGCGCGCCGCAGGCGCGGAGCCACGCTCGTGGAACTCGTTGTTGTCCTGCTAGTGCTTGGTCTCGTTCTGAGCTTGGTGACGCTGTCAATACCGGAAGCCTCGGGGCGCACTGATCACTCGGTGCGCGCCCAGTTGGAGGGAGATGCGCTGGCGAGCGGCCGGCCCCGCTCTGCGCTGATGGGCGACTCTTCGACGCCGACGCTCATCACAGCCTATCCTGACGGCTTTGTTGTGACGGACTCTCTGGTCGGGCTGGGGCTGATCCCGGAGCCGACTCGATGAACATGCGCACGACGAGAAGCGGCGCGGCGCTGATCGAGGCCTTGGTCGCCATCGCGATCTTCGGTACTGCGGCTGTCGGCTGGATGGTGTTGGCGCGACAGTCCGGCCGTGCTGTCGTTGCCTTCGGTGCGCACGATCGGCTGATCCGCGAAGCCGATTCTGCGTTGGCGTTTGCGGCTGCAGCACCGCCCGACAGCCTGCTCGCCTTCGCAGCTGGCAGGCAATTCGGCCGTGTGGTTGTGCGCAGCCACGAGCTTGCTGGAGGCCTCGTGCGTCTCGACGTGGCTAGTGAGGATGGCTTGGCATTGCTCTCAACCATCGTGCTGCCTGAACGAGGCGGCGAATGAAGGACCGCCGCAGCGGGTTCACCGTTCTCGAGCTGGCGATTGCACTGTCGCTCACGGCCATGTTGCTCTTGACTGCCGTGACCTCGCTCGACGGTCTTCGCCGACTCACGACGGTCACGCAGCAACGCGCGGTGCAACTCAGCGAGTTCGCGATCGGATACCACGTGCTCCGCGACCTGCTGGGTACGACGCAGGTCGGGCTGGCAAAGTCCGACCGGTTCTCCGGTGATTCGCGCAGTGTCTCCGTCCTTGCGCTGTGCCGCACAGCCGGCGGATGGCGCGAGCGCTGCCGCGCCTCGATCAGCCTATCTCCGAATGGCGAGCACACGCGGGTGTCGTGGAGCAGCGGCCGCGGGACGCCGCAGGGCCTGTTTGACGTCGCCGGCATCGCTGAGTTCCGATTCAGCGATCCGGGTGGCGCCGGTGCTGGCTGGCAGTCGTCCTGGGGCACCGGCACGGCTGCGCCCCGCCTTGTGGCTCTGGTCGCCTCCAGCGACACCATGTTCTTCAGCGTCGGCAGTCGATGAAGCGCCGCAGCCGCCGGAGAGCAGGCGCCGCTTTGGTCACGGTGCTCTGGGTGGTCTCGATGATGGCCGTTGCGACGGCAGCGGCGGTCAGTGATGCACGTCGGTTCACGGACGCGTCGTCAAGCCGGGACCTCTTGCTGGCTGCTCATTGGGAGCTTCGCGGGTGC
Source organism: Gemmatimonadaceae bacterium (assembly GCA_019637445.1). Lineage (NCBI taxonomy): Bacteria > Pseudomonadati > Gemmatimonadota > Gemmatimonadia > Gemmatimonadales > Gemmatimonadaceae > Gemmatimonadaceae bacterium. The sequence continues at coordinate 573,904 of JAHBVS010000002.1, forward strand.
CTCGCCGTCGTCAGAGCCGAACTGCACGTCGCGCTGCGGGACGGCGCTTCACTTGAAGCTGCCGTCCGGCGCGTTGCTGATGGGCGCGGGGCGCCGACGCTTCGAGCTGCGCGGACCTGCGATGTGTCGTTCCAGCCTGGCGGGGTCTCGCTTCCACACGACCTGCAGGACGAGTTCGCGCTCGCCACGTATTTCAATGTGCTTGGGTACGGGTCGCGATCGGTCGACTTTCGGGATGCACTGTTGGACTGGACCGACACGGACGAGCGGCCGCGGGCGCGAGGGGCAGAGAGAAGCTGGTACCGTCGCGCCGGTCGAGTGGGGCCGAGGAATGCAGCTGCGGCCTCGGTTGCTGAGTTGCGCCTCGTCGCGGGCTTGGAGCTGCTTCCGGACAGTGTGTTGGAAGGCCTCATCGCTCGCGATGCGTACGTGAGCCTGAACCACGCGCCGCAAGCAGTGATCGAGGCGCTTCCGGGAATTGGGCCGCGGCTAGCCGCCCGGGTGGTGGCACGGCGCCTCAGCGGGCGACCGTTGAGAAGCGCGCTGGAGCTTGAAGAGCTGGTTGCGCCCCAGGAGCGAGAGGAGCTTGAACGAGCGTGGCCCGCCCTCCTCGCCGTCGCGGTCGCAGCGCCGGAATCCTGGTTGATCCGAATGAGAATCCCGGGAGTGGGCGGACGTGCCGATGTACAGGCAAGCGCACGCGTCGTGCTGTCAGGGCACGGCACTCACGTTCTCGAGTGGGTTCCCGAATGAGTGCTCCCGCTCTGGCGCTCACCGTTCGCGCGCAGCACCTCTGCGCGGCGGCCTTCCGAGATGGTTCGCCCACGGCGCACTGGGCGGCGAGTCACCACTTCCGCTCTACCGAGGAGCTGGAAACGGCGGCGACGAACCTCTTGAGGAACGCTGCCACGCAGATCGGCAAAGGCTTCGAGGTTCTGCTCTCGGTCGGGCCCAACTACAGCCGCCTCAAGCGCGTCGAGCACGTGCCGGCGACCGTCATGGATACGGAGCTCAGCACCGCCCTCAGCGAGAACCGCGCCCGGTTCTTTCTCGGGCCTGCGGCCCAGTGGAGCCTCTTGGGCTGGCGCCGTCACGAGGGACAGCTCTGGGTGGGCGTCGTCGATCCGGCGGTGCTTGAGGCCGTCCTCGGAGCCGCGAATCGCGTTCGCGTTGCTGTCCGCGTGTGCGTTCCAGCGGTCTGCGCAGTGGCTGCGGTCTCTCCGGACGGCGCACTCGAGTGGAGTGACGGTACCAGAGTCTCCGCCATCGTTGTTCGGGGCGGGCGCGTTACGCGCATTCAAGCACTCCGGCAGGTATCGGCGGAGATTGACGGGTCCACGGAGGTCGGAATGGACGACCTGCGCGGAATCGCAAGCGCCGTCGCGATCGGAGCGCCGTGCAAGTTTCCGGCGAAGGAGCGCCGGCGCAATCGCAGGGAGCGCTTCGTTCGCTCCGCTGCGACTGCGGCTTCGGTGGTACTGCTTGGAGTGGCCGCGGTGGGCCCTTATGCCTGGCACACAGCGCGGGTGCGCGCAGCGGCTACCTCGCGCTCACTGATCGCCGACTCTGTGGACTACGCCATCCGCGCAGCGGCAGGTGCACGGGCCGAACGCGAAGACCTTGAGGCGATCTCGTCGTTCCTTTCGAGTTCCGAGGAGCGGCGGCTCGCGATGCTCGCGTTCGTCGAAGCGCTCCCAAGCGGTGCGGCCCTGGCCGCGTTGCGAGTAGACGCGACCGGGGTGACAGCGACCGTCGTGGCCCCTGAGTCCTTGGACGTCCTCGACGCGATCGCGCGATCCACTGCCTTGCAGGACGTAGTGCCCATCGGTGGGTTGAGCAGCGAATCTCGGGACGGAGCGCGCTTCCAGCGAGTCGTCGTCACCGCGCGCCGCAGTCTCGGCAGCGAGGGAACCGATGAGCCGTGAACGTCGAGTGTTGGCCCTTGGTGCCGCTGCGATCGCACTCATCGTCGGTCTGGGCCGCGGCCTCCCGCGGTTGCTCGCCATGGAGCGTACGGCGAAAGCAGATGCGCTACGACTGATGAATGCGCTCGAGACCGAGAAGGCGTTGCTCGCTGAGCACTCCGCTCGACCTACCGTCGCCGCGTCCGCAGATGAACTCGTCGCGCTTCGTCATCGCCTAGTGCGCGCCTCCTCGCCCCTCGCTGCAGCCGCGCTGGTCCAACGCGACCTTGCAGCGGCGGCTCGCGTGGCGGGGATTGAACTGACGGGATCGTCAGCGGATGCCGACCCCGCGTTCCTCAATCGGATCGACACGGTTGGCGTCCAGCTCACGGCTCTCGGTTCGGCAAGTCGCTTGGCGCATTGGCTAGTGTTGCTGACTCCGAAGGACGCTCTGGTGCGCGTTCGGGAGCTCACCATCACACAGTCCGACGTTCACATCGCTGCGTCCGCCGAAGCCGTGCTGCACATCTCCGTCGTCGTTGAGGCACTGGTGGTCGCCGAGTCTGAGCGCGAGGCCGGCCAGTGAGAAGCGCCTACCGCAAGCCGGCTATCGGCGCGCTCATCTGCCTTATTGCCGCTTCGCTCAGGATGTGGAGCGCCGTTTCGGAGGGCGGCCTTGGTATCGATCGCCCCGCGGAGTCCAAGGAGCGTGTTGACAGCACACGTGCAGAGGCCGGACCCTGGATCCGCGGCCGCGATCCGTTTCGCCTCAGTCCACAGGTGTCTGCGTCAGAGCAGGAGGACGCGGACGCCGGGCCGCCGCGGTCGGACTTCGACCTGACCGTGCTTGCCGTCGCCGGCGGCTCGCCCTGGCGCGCCGTTGTGCGGTCCCAGTCGCTCGGGATCACCTCCCGGGTCGTGTCAGTCGGTGATTCGATCGGCCCCGCCGTCGTCGAGATCATCTCAGGCAAAGGCGTGGTGCTGCGGGGTCGAGATAGCACCCGAGCGGTCCCAATCGTGCGGAGGGGCCTGTGAGGCTTCGATCCCTGTGTTGTCTCGTGCTCGTGACGGCGAGCCGCCTTGGAGCGCAGGCCCAGGCTCCGGACAGTGTTGAAGTACAGTTGCAGGGCGTGGAGCTCTCAAAGGCGGTTCAGCTCTTGGGTTCGTACCTAACGCGCCCAGTGCTTTTCGTTGGGCAAAGCAATGCGTCGGTGACGCTCGAGACACCGGCGCCGATTGCCCGCGGTGACGTGCTCCGCCTGCTGCGCGGCCTCGTGGAGTCGCACGGTTTCGAGTTGGTGGATGACTCCGCATCAGGACTGTACCGCGTCCGGCCGCGACCTCCAGCGCCGCCGCCGCAGCTGCAGCCGCCCTCAAGCCCACAGCGGACGGGTCTCCCCGAGCTCTTTGTGATTCCCTTGCGCCACGCGAGGGCCTCGGACGTGGCGCAGACCGTCAATGCGCTCTACGGACGGTCAAGTTCCGGAGGCGCCGCCGCTCCCTTGGTGTCCACCTTGGGCGACGAGCTTCGTGGGAATCTGGTGGCGCCAGTTGGCGAACTGACGCCGCCGTCGAGCGGATTCGCGCAGCCGCGAGCCGCGGCCCTGTCGGGGGAGCTGATTGTCGTACCTGACGCGCGCGGAAACAGTCTCCTAGTGCGTGCGAATCGCGCGGACTACGATCTCGTACTCGCCGTGGTTGAGCGCATCGACGTGCGACCGCTGCAGGTCATCATCGAGGTGCTGATCGCAGAGGTGCGTCGGGATCGGTCGCTCGGCATCTCGGTCGACGGACAGGTGGCCGACGTCCCGGTCGGAAACCGGGGGACGACGGCCACCGCCGGTCTCGAGGGCCAGGGGCTCGGTGACTTCGCGCTCAAAGTGATGGGAATCGGCGGCATCAACGCCGATGCCACCCTGAACCTCGCGGCACAGCGCGGCGAAGTGCGCATTCTCAGTCGACCCGTGCTGCTCGCCACGAACAACCAGCAGTCGTCCATCGTCATCGGCAGCCAGCGTCCGTTCGTGCAGGTGCAGCGCGCGCTGCCGACCGATAACGCGTCACGAGACCAGATCGTGCAGTACAAGGAGGTGGGTACGAAGCTCACCGTACAGCCATCGATCAGCGTCGATGGCGCGGTGCAGCTTGACGTGCTCCAAGAGGTGAGTAGCGCCACAGCCGAAACTGCATTCAACGCGCCCGTGATCTCCACGCGAAGCATTCAGACGCAGCTGCTCGTGCGCGATGGCCAGACCGTCGTGTTGGGTGGTCTGGCTGATCGCCAGCGAGACGTCGCGCAGCGTGGACTGCCGTTCCTTAGCGCGATTCCACTGCTCGGGGGGCTCTTCGGCTCGGCGGAGCGTCGAACAACAGAAACCGAGTTGTTTGTGTTTCTCACGCCTCGTGTGATTCGCACGGACGATGATGCAATGCGGCTGAGTGCTCCTTATGAGGAACGCGCCAGCAGTCGCCAGCCTTGAGGGCGCAGGTCTGCTTGCGAAGGTGGCGCGAGACGGGCCAGTTTGTTGGGCCCCGCCACGCAGCGCGACCCGATTGGGCTGGCGGGTGGGGTCAACCAGTACGGATATGTGGGCGGGGATCCGGTCAACTTCTCGGATCCGTTTGGGCTGTGCGAGAAGCCCAATGAGAATGGGAAGTGCCCCGGTGGTCTGTCGGTTCGCCAATGGCGACAGGTCGAATATGCAGCGGAGAACAACATGAGCGCCGAGGCAGCGGGTGCGGTGCGAGGGCTTCTTCACAGCGGCAATATCAGCCCCAGTGATGGGGAGCGACCACTGCCGTCCAACGCGGCGGGAGGCGTCTCGAGGTCCGAGCAAGGGACGGTTGTGATCAACGTGAACTTCTCGGGTGATCTCGTTAAGGACGTCCATTACTCGGGCAGCGTGTTCGATGCGCCTGCCATCATGCTCGCAGAGACTTTGATGCACGAGACCAAACATGTGATAGACCTCAAGAGCATGGACGCTTCCCAGAAGGCTGCTGTGTTCACGAAGGACAGCCCGGAGAACAGGGCTCACGAGGCCGCGGCGGAGAAGTACGCGCGCGACAATGCGTGCAACAAGGCGGCGGGCTGGCCATGCAAGTGATTAGCCGTGGGTGGTCCAGTCTAGAGTGGCTGCGCAGTCGCGCTGTGAAGATCTGTGTCCTCTTCCTTGTGGCGATACTGCTGGCCGCAGCTGCGAGTTGCCGACCATTTCGAGGCGGCTCGCCTGCGGGAATCGCACCGTCGGTAGCAGCGAATCGAGGGGCCGCCGCGAGAGTGGCAGGCTGCTACAGGCTGGCGGCCGGACCGTGGGACACGGACTCCGCTTCGCATGCAGGGCTGTCACCGATCCTGAGACTTCAGCTGACCGTGGATACTGTGTATGCCGGTGCGGGCCGCTATATCGAGGTATTCGCGGTGCGAGATGGAGACGGAAATCGCACGCCAGACTTAGAAATTTGGTACCCGGCGAGCGCGTCCGGTGATTCCATCGTGGTCACTGGCCGGGGCCTCCGAAGTGGGTACACACTTCGCGCTTCGCGCTCCGCCACGGGATTCTCCGGCCTCATGTCATACGTTATGGACTTGGGTCCTAGGGCCTCGCGCGCCCCAGCTCAGATGACGCGGATAGACTGCAGCCCCGGCTAAGTGCGACGAAGGCGCGAAAGCGTTAGGCCGATTGGGGGCCTCCGCTGAGCAACCAACACGTTGCTCTCCATTGTAGCATTACCGCTATAGCCGGCTCGGCGGATACGATGAGCCGGTCCGGGCCCCGCCACGCAGCGCGACCCGATCGGGCTGGCGGGCGGGGTCAACCAGTATGGGTATGTAGGTGGGGATCCGGTCAACTTCTCGGATCCGTTTGGGGAGAAGGTTGTCTTCAAGGGCGAGGCCGCCAGAGCTCTGTGGAATCAGCTAGTGCAGGCGGCGAATGCCGCCGCGAAGTCCGAGGACGCAGATATCGCAGCGAACGGCCGCGCGTTGCAGCAGATGTTGGCATTTATCGACACGTCGCGGACGGTACTTACGATTGACGTGAAGAGGCGCTCCGGTCTCAAGAACTTCCTTGACGGAGGTGGATTCACCAGGGTTCAGGTTCAAGGTGCGGGAGTTGGTGCTCGTACGGCGCTTGACCAAGCTCACATCAGTCAACGCTGGGGAATCTCGGGAGTCGCCGGTCTAGCCCACGAGGTCGGTCATGCGTTTGGATACATGACCGGGCAGGAGCCGGACGAGAACGATACGAGCGCACTTACAGCGGAGAACGCAGTCCGCGGGCTCGAGCGGTGCAGGAACTTCCGTCCATCACATAACTCGCTACCTCCGTGCCGATGACCTTCTCAGTACGCGTGGCCGCCGCCGCGTTGTCCGCTCTTATTGTCGTAGCGGTCGTTCTCGACCCGTACTCGTGGAACTTGAACGGATCGGACGCGCGTCAGCCAGCGCCTGCCATACAGCTTTTCGGGGCGCTCGGGAGCATCGCGCTCCAAGTGCTGGCGGCAACGCTCACCCTTCGTGGCGCGTTCGCGGTCTCAGCGAGGGTAGCCGCTGCTGAGATCGCGGTGGCAGCCGGTGCTCTCGCGTACCTTCTTTGGCGCGACGGATATCGTCGCTTTGAATGGGGCCTTGGGGCACAAGACTTTGTTTGGCTCATCGCGTTGGCGTTTGCGGCCAGAATACTTCTGAACGTTGCGCTTAGACTCTTGTCCAGTGGCGAGACTGAGCCTTCAGCACGCGAGTCGCGCTGAGTGGCTAGGGGTTTGCTGCATTCCATCACTGAGGCTTCTGTCCGATCCTCTCGAAGCGCACGCAATCGCAGGTTGGCGATGCACGAACACAGGGGCGGACCTGATGTGCCTTCACTGCGCCAAGGCCGGAGCCTGACGGAGTACTCGAGTCGCGGCCTGGCTGAACCGGCCCCGATTCTTCGGCGGCTCGGCTAGTTGACTCCCACGGCCGCGCGTGTGGCGTGGTCCCTAGCGATGCGGCGCTGCGTACTCGGCGACCTCCAGTCCCCTCCACAGGCCGCTGGCCCGTGCCGTGTTCGTGTTCGCGAGTGTCACGCGAGTCTGGGGAACGTCTGCGCATGGCTCCGACCGCCCGCGATTAGGAGCCGCCGGCCATACGGGGCCGTTCACGGTGGCGCTTCCCACGGTTGTTCGGGCAAGGACGTCAGCGCCTCGTCGGCCACCTCACATCTCCCGCGGCGTGAGGCACCCACTGGCGGTACATTCAGGAGGTATATTCAGGAAATGGGCACGCACCCCACCACCGAGCAGGCGCAGAGCTGGATGCGCCAGTGGCGAGCCGCCGCGCCGGCCCTTGCCCGCGTACGCGCCGCCGAGCTCGCGACGGTTGACGTTGTGGTCGTCGCTGAGGAGTTGGAGGGGGCCCTCGACGCGCGCATGCGCATGGAGCCTCCCCCGCCATCCTCTGGGCTCGTCGAGCAGCAGCGGGTGTTCGCGCGCGCCCGCCGGGGGTGAGATCCCTCCTGCAGGCCGGTGCGCGCGTCCAGGCGCGGCTGCGGGCCCGGGGATGGCCGTTCTGCTTCATCGGCGGGGTCGCCAACTTCCGCTGGGGCACCCCCCGCCTGACCAACGACCTCGACCTCACCGTCCTGACGGGGTTCGGGGGCGAAGGCCCGGTGATCGCCGGGCTCTTGGAGGATTTCGAACCGCGCATCTCGGACGCCGCGGAGTTCGCGACGCGGCACCGAGTCGCGCTGCTACGGACGCCTGACGGATTCGCGATTGACATCGCCCTGGGGGCGATGCCGTTCGAGGCGGCGACCATCGAACGCGCGACGGACGGCGAGCTGGCGGAGGGCGCGGTGCTCAGGACCTGCTCCGCGACCGACCTCGTCGTCCACAAGGCCTTCGCGGCGCGCCCACAGGACTGGGCCGACATCGAGGGCGTCCTGCTGCGCCAGCGCGGGCGTCTCGACTGGCCTCAGCTGTGGACGGATCTCACCGACCTCGCGTCGTTGAAGGGGGAACCGGAGTTGCTCGAGGAACTGGAGCGTGTCGCGCGGCGCGTGGAGGCGGTCATCGGTCCCTTTGAGAGGGCAAGATAGGATAACCGCTTTGGCGTTGGTGCCCTTCAGGCCCCGCCACGCAGCGCGACCCGATCGGGCTGGCGGGTGGGGTCAATCAGTACGGGTACGTGGGCGGAGATCCAGTCAACTTCTCGGATCCGTTCGGATTGTGCCCGACCAAGGAAGGCCTGTTGAATCGGCTGCTGGGGCGGACCACTCCAGCGTGCAAGAGTCGCGACGAGGCCGCGACCAAGGCGCTCGATGCAGTCCCGACCGGTGGCTGGCGCGAGCGCTGCGGAGAGATCGTTCGGGCGGACGACGGCTATCGCTATACTCCGTCTCGGCCAGGCGATGCAATACGCTGCGGCATCAAGACCGGGACAGAGGGATACGAGGGAGCGTATCACACCCACCCCGACCCGCGACCTGACACGGAGCCCGAGGAGTTCTCGGATGGGGATGGCGAGCTCGCGGACAAGACGGAGAAGCCGGTGTACGTGAAGACGCCTTCGGGAAAGATCAAGCGGAAGGACCCGGATCCTGACAAGAAGGCGAAGGGCTCCGAGAAGACGATCCGCCCGTGAATCGAGAGCTCAGTCCAGGAGAGTAGCCACCATGCGCAGACTTCTTGTTGCAGGCGCCGCCCTGCTCGTTGCCACGGCAAGCGCGTGCGCGCCAGAACCGGCTCGGTTTGCCGACGTCCCGGGTTCGACGGTCGAGCGGGACGGGCGACGGCTCTTCGTACCTGACAGCGGAATCGTCCGCGATTCCGCGACGGCCGCCGCGATCGGCGCGGTTTACATCGCCTCCATCTATGGTTCCAGCATCCTCGAGGCGCAGCGTCCGCTGCGCGTGACGCGCGATGGCGGCGACTGGGTCATCCGCGGTACCCTCCCGCCGGATCACGTCGGCGGAACTGCGACCGTGCGCCTATCGAGATCTGCCGGCACGGTTCTCGAGCTCCGCCATGGGTTGTAGGTTCGAGTGTAACTGAGAGAGAGGTCAAAGGCGCCGCGCGACGAGCGCGCAACGGGTGGCGGCTGCTGGCGTAGCTGGGCCCCGCCACGCAGCGCGACCCGATCGGGCTGGCGGGTGGGGTCAATCAGTATGGCTATGTCGGTGGGGATCCGGTCAACTTCTCTGATCCGTTTGGGCTGTGTCCGGTGCCAGCGGACAAGTGTCCTCCCGGTACCTTCGCGGCGGTAGGCGCTGCGATTGGGGCCCTCGTCGGCGGAACGACCGGAGGAGGAACCGGACTCGTGGCTGGCCCCGGAGCCGTGGTGGCGGTTCCGGTGTTATCGGCTGCGGGAGCGCTCAAGGGGGCTGCGGTTGGGGCTTACGTCGGCAGCGCGGTCGATGCGCTCGTGCTCCTCTCGAAGGGCGAGTCAGCTGCGATTGGACAGGCGATCACTGAGGTGATGGGTGCCGCAGCGAACACCGCCGAGAACCGACGATGCGTCGGTGACTACCTCGAGGAGTGCAAGGCGGACGGCGACACCGGGACCAAGAACGAGCGGGGTGACTTCACGTGGCGCGAGCTGGTCAACAAGGTGCGCGAGTACTTCAACCAACCCGAGTAACAGATGTCACGACTCGAAGGCCCTGAGCGGCACGACTCGCCCCACGAGGGTCTCGTACGCGCGGTAGCGACGATGGCCGGACAGCGGGTTCTTGAATGGCGCGGGGGCTATGCCGATAGTGGCAGCTTGCACATCGGGAAGCAATTGATGAGAGATGGGCCGAGAAGGCGCGCGCGTGGAGAATGGGTGCTCACGATCTGGGCAGCTCCCGTGAGAGTTGAGGACACCAATGAGTCAAATGCAGCCCTGACTCGTCCGCCGCTTCAGCTGGAGCAGCTCAACATTGGACGACTCAGCGGACAGTCGATTGAGGAGGCAGGAGTGCTCGCAGATGGCACCGTGTGGCTTCGAATCGGCCAGTCGACGAAGCTGATCGTACTTGCGGATGCCCAGGTGCCCGAGAATGAGGACCAGTGGACGCTTGAGACCCCAAATGTGGGATCTTTTGTCGTTCGAGCCGGACCGCGATTTCAGGTAGAGTAGACGGGCCGCGGCGGGCAGCGCGGACGCTGTGGGCAGGTCCCAATTGGGCAGTATTCGAGAGATTGACCGTGCCCCGCCACGCAGCGCGACCCGATCGGGCTGGCGGGTGGAGTCAATCAGTATGGGTATGTGGGTGGGGACCCGGTCAACTTCTCGGATCCGTTTGGGCTGTGGCCCCTCGCAGCTTGCGCTGCCAACCCGGTAGCGTGCCTTACAACGTTGGTCAGCGTAGGTTCTCGCGCTTGGGGAGTGGCAAGGTTCGTCGGCAGAATCTTCAAGGCGGCCCAAAGCGCGAACGAGGAGGCCAGTCAGCGCACGGACGACGCGGTTGCGGGGCTGGATGGTGAAGGCGAAGTCTCAGAAGGCAGCAGAGTTCGAAACGTCGATCGTACTGGCGAAGGACTCAGCGCAAACGACGAGCTCGATGCACTTGCGGATCGCCTCGGAGAGGAGGTACGGACGTCGCGGGATGGGGAGACGCGCTACGTCAACTTGCCGGATGGTGGCACGGCCTCTGCGCGCCCGACGTCAAAGAGCACCGGCGGCCCGACAGTGCAGGTGAACCGTCCTGGCAAGAAAACGACGAAGATTCGCCATGATCGTCCTTGACCGCTGATCACACGGCCCCCCACGCTATGCCAATCCCCAATTCCGGCAAAGTATCCGAAATCCTTGACGGGTCTGCGATTGACCGACGGTCGTTCCGGCCAGCGGGATGGCACTTTGCCGTTCTGCCGGTCGGGCTTCAGCTGGACGAGAGAACGCGCCTCGTCCTTGGCGCTGCAGCGCAGTCGGGCCAGTCCACCGTCGCCTATGTATTCGGCTGCCGCTCCGAGTTTGAGGATCAGCCTTCTCTCGAGATCGGAGACCTGTCCGACCTAGAGCGGATCTCGTTCTCTACCGTTCTGGGTCACATCGACACGGCCGTTGTGGCCGCGTCGTCGAGATGGGCTGCCCTTTGCTCGCCCGAGGGATTCGCACTCATCGGGGCGGAAGCCGAGGTCATAGATCAGCTCGAGGAGGCCTGGGGTGGGAGAACGGCACTGCGGGCCGAAGTGATCACCGGCGTCGACGAGAATCTGATTGGCTGGGGGGCGCCGATTCGACACCTGATGCAGCACCTTTTCGGGCAGGTGGGTTGGCCGTTGCACCCGGGTTGGCCATGAGGCTAAAGAACCGAAGGCCGAACCGTGAGTCACAGCCGTTTCCATCTGGGACTGATACTCTACGAGGCCTCTTTGGGCGGCGCTCCTAGGCCCCGCCACGCAGCGCGACCCGATCGGGCTGGCGGGTGGGGTCAACCAGTATGGGTACGTGGGCGGGGATCCGGTCAACTTCTCGGATCCGTTTGGGCTGTGTGGCGAGAAGGCTGGAGAGGTTGAGGTCAATGGCAAGTGCCTCGATGCGAAGGCCGCCATCGGGGTCGTCGTGGGAGCGGCAATGGGTGCGATCGGCCGCGGCTTGGGTATGTTGCGCCAGGCCGCTGCCTCGCGCCGGGCGGCCCAAGCGGCTTCACTTGCGGACGACGTCTCCGAGGTGCACGGTGCACTTGATCCAGTGGCACAGTCGATGAGGACGACGGCGGTTCTCGAAACGAATGGAGGGCGAATTGCGGCGGGTGGAGCTCGCGACTTGACCCCTGCACAGCGTGGGGCGGCGGCCTCTCGGGGCCTTCAGACCGCCGCCGCACCGGGCGTCCACGCGGAGCAGACCGCCCTCCAAGCGGCCTTCCGGGCTGGGTTCAAGCCAGACGCGCTCGCCGTGTCACGACCGATGTGCAGCAACTGCCAGGCAGCGGTGACTGCGAGTGGTGGACAGGTGACCAGCCCTACCACTGCAGTGTGGCCATAGGGGACTGAAACGAAATGGAGACTCGCGATCACGAGCAGGCGCTACTACGTCTCCTCGCGGGGGCTGACCGATCGGTGCGTGTTGGATTCGCCGTAATCTGTGCTGACCGGGTGATGGCAATGACACCTGACTTGACACCAGAAACGGTCTCTCGCGAAGCGTCTCGGTCAGTCGAGTTGGCATGGGAATCGGTGGTCGGACGATCAGCCACACTTGCGGAAGTCCAAGAACAGCTGGCCCGATTGGCGAGTCTTGTCGCACCCGACGATTCCAGCGATGGTGCCGAGCGGACGCTTGGAGCTCAGGAGGCGGTCGAAGCGGCGCTCCACGCACTAAGTCAGGCAGCGGACCCAGACCCATCGCATGCTGTTTGGGCGGCTCGCGGTGTGACGGACGCGGTTGACCGCCGCCTTCAGCAAGATCGCTCTCCGGGGCTCCTCACGGCCGACGATCAGCGTGACCTCGGAAGCAACCCTGCGATTCGCAGTGAGATGGTGATGCAACGTGACGTTCTTGAACGGCTGCGCGCGGCTGCGGGCCAAGTAGAGGCAATGACTGCGGTTCGGAACGAGGCGGCAGGCAGACCCCCGCGTCGTCGCGAATAGCTGACCGAGCACTTGCCGTGCCGCTCTGGATTGCCTCGAACGAGCGGGGCAATCGTCGGCTGTCGCCGGTGCGGCTCAATCCGAGGTCGAATGACGCTGCGAACAAGGGGAGCGACTGTCTCGCGGCGCAGGCCCCGCCACGCAGCGCGACCCGATCGGGCTGGCGGGTGGGGTCAATCAGTACGGGTATGTGGGTGGGGATCCGGTCAACTTCTCGGATCCGTTCGGGCTCGACTGCGTTGGCCCTGATGGCGTCCGCCGCCCCTGTACCGTCACGTGGTCGACCTCAGAGAGTCCAGCGCCGAACCCGAACGTGTCGGCCAAGACCATGCGGGTCGTCCAGGAAGTGGCCGACGCAGCGGGCTATGACCTCGTGCTGTCCAGCGGACTGCGGCCGGGAGATGGCCCACACCACGGCACCGGCAACGCGGTCGACATCTCGAAGATCGGCGGACTGGACGTGGGAGATGGATCACGAATGAATCCCCTTGCCGCAAAGCAGATCGAGGCGGTGCAGAAGGCCGCGAACGCACACGCCGACGTCCGCGAGAACTTCGGCCCCGCCGGGCTGTTCAAGGCCGATGGCACCGGCAAGCCGAAGTCCAACTACCAAGACGGCTCCCCGAAGCGCGTGAAGCTACAGAAGGACCACATGGATCATGTCCACCTCAGCACGCAGCCCAATGACGAGCGTTGAGCGGATCTTCCTAGCGCTGCTTGTAGCAGCTGCAGCTTGCTCACCCCGGCCTGCGTCGACGGCGCGATTTCCCCGTTGCGACGGCGCCGACGGTGTCCCCGATACATTCCGGTTCGCGGATCTGAGCCGTTCGCCCGAGACGGGCGACGTGTCTGGTTCGCTCCTGGCCCTGTGGCAAGAAGCCGACGGCAAGTGGTCGGGATACCTTCGGCTCGCCCGTGGAGAACTCGCCGGCCCCCGTCCACTAGACTTGTTGGCCGTGGAGAGCGGTGACTCAAGTGTTCGCTTCGCCGAGGGCACCGGCGGTTCGCGCCGAGAGTTTCACGGGAAGGTTGGCTGTGACTCCCTGTGGGGCATGGAGACTCTATTTGGAGGTGCTGATAGCGTCTTCAGGGTGAGGCATCGAGTGCGTTAGCTGTGCCCCGCCACGCAGCGCGACCCGATCGGGCTGGCGGGTGGGGTCAACCAGTATGGGTATGTCGGTGGGGATCCGGTCAACTTCTCGGATCCGTTTGGGCTTGACTGCAAGGATTCCAGTGGGAACCGAGTCCCCTGTCCGCCCCTCTCTGGGACGCTCAAGCTTGCTCGGCTCGTCGGATCGGAGAGCACCCGCGGAAGTGGGTTCGTCCAGCGCACGCGTGAGGACGGATCAAAGTATCAGCACCAAGGTGTTGACCTCGAGGCAGCACCCGGGAGCGACGTATTCGCCATGTTTGACGGTGTCGTGACGAGAGCGGTTGGGGAAGAAGACGGCAACGCCGCTGGCTTGCGCGTCACGATCAAGTCGGATGCCGACGGGAGCGAGACAACCTCGTACTGGCATCTGAGTTCAGTGGATGTGGTTGTTGGCCAACGGGTCACAGGAGGACAGAAGATTGGAAGCAGTGGGACTTCTGGAAACGCCGACCCCGCGGTCTCCGGGCGACGACCTCACCTGCATGCGCGGCGACAAGTGAACGGTCAGGATGTAGACCCGGAGGTGCCCCAATGATTCGTCTTCTGACCTTGCTACGTTCGCCCACGCACTTCGCGTCAGAGGCGTTCGCCGTCATCACAGCCGCTTTGTCAGCCGCTCTTCTTGCGGGGTGCTCACCCTCGAAAGATGCCGAGCAAGCACGTGCTGACTCGTTTAGTTGCTCGACCGAGCAACGAGCACCACTTTGGCTGCGCACTCGCAACACGGAGCCGCAGCCTGACGATCCTAGCCAGCTCTCGTTAGCACAAACTACCGTGCTGTCGTTGGAGCGAATCGACTTGGATTGTGACGGCATCGAGGACCTGGTGGCGCAGACAAGCGAACTAGATGGGCTGGGCAGGTCGCGCCTATGGATCACAGGTTTCTTGCGAGATTCGGCAAGTTGGAGGCTCGTTCTCCGAGACCCGTCGGTCGTGGACGGATACGAAGGCGTCGCTCTCGCCGCAGACCTGAACTCGGATGGTATGTCGGATGTGCTCTTCCTCGGTCAAGACGAAGGCGGCGTGGTACCACACCTGATGCGGTCGACTCGGGAGAGGATGTACGAGCGCGTCCGAATTCCTAGCGGCTATCGGTTGCGGAACGAGACGGAGTGGGGCGCCTCCTGCTGGAGTCGTCTCGCGCCTGCACTAGCTGACGGCCGGCAGCTGCGATTGGCCAGAGAGACTATCTCGCCTGAATCGACTGTCGGACACGGGACTGACTGCGATCTTCCGCTTGACACCTTGGCCCTGCAAGGTGACTCGCTGGTTCGCCTTGAGGGAAACGCAGCAGTTCGCCCGTAGGTCGCCGCATCCTGACCTTTGATGGCCCCGGTTCGGACAGCTTTGCCTAGGGACAGGCCCCGCCACGCAGCGCGACCCGATCGGGCTGGCGGGTGGGGTCAATCAGTATGGATACGCCAGTGCAGACCCCGTTAGCTACAATGACCCTTTCGGGTTGAAAGTCACTTATGTCGGGCCGATGGCGCAGCGCTACTTCGAGCGGCTCCAGTGGGAGGCGCGCCGCGCAGCAAACTCGAAGGACTCCACGGTGGCTGCAGCAGGAAGAAAGCTGGGCGACATGCTCCAGGCGATGAAGGACGACTCAGTGACAACATATGTCGTGCAGTTCTCGCGTTGGAACGACTCCGAAAAGCTCGGCAGGACCGGTGGAGGAGAACAGTACTGCAATGGCCTAATCTGTAACATCAACGTCGCCACCAACCGCGGGTATCCCTTGGCCGGCACCCTAACCACCCTCGGTCATGAAGCGGGCGGAGCGTTCGGGGAAGTCTCCGGTATCGATCACTACTCTGACGGGGGAGCCGTCAGCTGGGAGAACGTTGCTCGCGTTGTTTTTGGCTGCCCACCTCGAAGCAATCACAATGAGACTCCGACTCGCTGTCGATAGGCGGTGGCTGCTCTCCGCGCTGGCGGTCGCGTACGCTTCTGCTTGCGGCCACCTCGCGCGTCCTGGCGAGGCCGACAGCCAGATGCCAGAATCAGCAGGTTCGATCGCGGACGCCGTGATGAACTGGCGTGTAGAGTCGCAGCGTTGGAAGGAGCGCTACCTCCAACGTTGCTGGAACGCGCCGGTCGACTCGATGGAAGCTCGTTGGGAAGTTGGGGAGCAGGATGTGGCACGGGTACTCGTAGCGATTCACCCCGATCTCAGTGACGCTCTAGCTGGCTCCGGGCTGCTTCCAGGGGACTACAAGGCTCAGCTGCTCGGGGTGAAGTTTCGCAATCAGTCGGCGATTCTGGTGAACGGCGTCAACGTCGCGTTGATGTCAAAGCATTTCTACTTTGAGGGCTCAGGCCGCGGCCCGCTTGTTGTCGACTGGAAGGAGGGGCCGATTGTCCCGTGCGATGGAGGGCTAATCAGATTCGTCGCGGTGGTCGACTCATCTGGAGGGATATTGCTCCCTGTTCGCTTCAACCCGCGGATGTAGCCACACTCGCCGAACCTGCCGCCCAGGCTGCGGAAAGCAGGTGTCCACTCATTCTTGACCAGGCCCCGCCACGCAGCGCGACCCAATCGGGCTGGCGGGTGGGGTCAACCAGTACGGGTATGTGGGCGGGGATCCAGTCAACTTCTCGGATCCGTTTGGGCTATGGGGGTTTCCCAGGTGGGTTCGGAACGTCGTCGCGGCGGTCGCGACGTGGATGGCATCACACGGCGCCACCGCCCACCCGAGTCCAGATGGAACTCCCCGGCCACAGATCGAACAGGTCCAAACAGACAATCCGTCGGAGCCGGATGGACCGAAGACTCCCGCAAAGCAGCGCCAGCCGGGCACGCCGTCCGCCTCCCCCAAGGCAGGTGGTCCTGACGGTGGGTCTTCTGGCGCGTCGCGGGGGGCAACCAGCGCGGGCAGGGGTCTTCTGGGTCGCATTCTTGGCACGGCGCTCGGGGTCGTCGCCGGTATCTTGATCAATTACAGTGAAGCGGGATGTTCGACTCTCGATTGTCGCATTGATCATCAGACGGGTACTCCTCCGGACTTTGAGTCTGCTCCTCCCTCTACTCCGTAAGGCTGTGTGAATCCGATCCTGTCCCTGATCTCCGCAAAGTTGGCGGCAGTTCCGCTCTCGCGCGCCGCAACCGTGCGCCATCAGATTCTCCAGATACCGGAGGATGGAAGCCCCCGTCGCGTCGTGCTTCGCCTGTTCGTCGAGGCGCCGTCGCGCTGGCAGTCCGTTGTCTGGTTACGGCCTGCATGGGCTGATTGGCTTCAGTGGCGCAGCCTCAGCCATGCGGGCAAAGTGCAGGAGATTTCGAGTCCCGGCCCGCTTGTCTCGCTTCGGCTTAGATCGACGAGAAGTGTGGAGGTTGTCGATCTTGCGTTTGACTGGTTGGATGAGCGCTATCCACTGCGATATCCATTTGATTTCCCGGAAGTCCTGCGCTCGCGGCTCCGACCTGCTCCGATGGCGACCACCGAACTCGGGCCACTCGCTCCCGGCCCGATCGTTTCCATGATTGGCGTGCAGAGCGGGCAGGGGTCACAGATGTACGACGCGTCGATTTCTCGTGGCGAACGCTTCGAGCGAAGGGAGATCGGAGACGGCTCCCTTCACGCGCAGTTCGTTGGAGCCGACTGGGGGACGGTATCTGCCGAGCAGCGGCTATCTACGATCGCGCAAGTGGAGCTGTCAGCACGTAGGCTAGGAGCGGTCCTGCCCGGCCGCCCGTGCGGAGAAGTCCAGCTTCGGATTGGGCCTGATGGCGATGCCAAACACGGTCGTTCGGCAGCCGCGCTGTATGTGGCTCGCGCGCGTCTCGGTGTCTCGGCGAACTCCGCCGATTTCATGCATCACCTTACCTATCAGCTTGCCGGGCTGTGGTGGGGTGCGGCGATTCGTCTCTTAGGACCTCAGTCAGAACGCGCTCTAACCGTCATTCGCGAGGAACTCGCCTCTCATGTCGCTGGAGCTACGTCTCTGCATCTGCCAGATGGCGAGGACGTCACTGCGATGCGAGGCACAATTCGCAGGCTTCTGTCGTCTCCCCCCGGCCGCACGTGGTTCCGAGAACTCTCGGAGTCACTCCTTTCGAAGGAGGTACATACGGTGTGGTTGATGAAGCGGCTAGCGAAGGCGCCAATGGCGGACACGGCTGCCGCAGACTGAGTTCGGATCGACCTTCCCGATCGTCGGACGATTGTCGAGCGAACAAGGGCATTGGGCGCCCGTGGCCGCCAAGTTGTAGCTAGCACTCGGACGCTCAACTGGGACAATCGGCCGTCAGGCCCCGCCACGCAGCGCGACCCGATCGGGCTGGCGGGTGGGGTCAACCAGTATGGGTACGTTGGTGGGGATCCGGTCAACTTCTCGGATCCGTTTGGGCTGTGCCTGACACCGACTACACGGCCAGTCTGCCTCGCCGCGATGGGGAAGGTAGGAACGGCGGTCAGCGTCACGATCCCAGCGGCCGTGGTGGCAACGACAGGGGCAGTGCTCGGTGCGGTAGCCGAGGCAGGAGCGTCCATGTTGGCCCAGCACGCAGCGGCTGTCCGTGAGTGGGTGTCCGATGGACTGCACGCAAACAATCTGAACTCGTCCAAGCCTGCCGTTCGCTATTCGCTCCGAGACCGAGATACGGGAGAGGTCGTGAAGTACGGCGAAACG
This sequence comes from Gemmatimonadaceae bacterium, assembly GCA_019637445.1. Taxonomy (NCBI): domain Bacteria; kingdom Pseudomonadati; phylum Gemmatimonadota; class Gemmatimonadia; order Gemmatimonadales; family Gemmatimonadaceae; species Gemmatimonadaceae bacterium. The sequence continues at coordinate 592,150 of JAHBVS010000002.1, forward strand.
ACCCAGGGCGAGCGGCGATACTCGAAGAGATATCTTGAGAAGCACAACGTTGACTTTGTAGTTGAGGCCACCGGGACCAAGAAAGAGATGCGCGAGTGGGAAACCGAGCAGATTCAGAGCCACACGGAGCGCACAGGGTCTCGCCCAGCCCTCAACAAGACGGACCACGACTGATGAAGGTTTGGATTGGAGGCGAGGTCTCCGCTGCCGCGTACGACGCGTTTCGGCCCGTCCGCAACGCGTTCGAGCGCGCACTCAACCATCACCTCGGCCGGCTTGAAATCGGTGGTGGCGTCGTGAAGTGGTCGATCGTTCCGATGCTGCTCGCGGCCGACACCAAGATACAAGAGTCCTACAAGTACCGATCCCGCACTCGGGAGGTCGAGGCTCACGTTGCGATGGATATCGACGTGTTCCTGGCGTCGGATCGCGGGGAACGAATACAGCAGCTGGCGAGCGTGGTGAAGCGGGTGGTCGCTCAGGCCGGTCACCACGGAACTCCCCCGCTGGCCGATGGACGGGATTTGCTGGCTACTGCGGTCGAGCTGGCGGCTATTGACGCGAGCAAGGAGCCGGAATAGGAACATCGAGAGCACACTGGCTTGCTCAAGGGAGCTGCATGCTGTCGACCTACACGTTGTCCGCAGCCTCCGCTGGATGCGTCCGCCGATGCACCTCCCGCACCCTCTCCACAGACACGTGCGTGTAGATCGCCGTCGTCGACAGATGCGCGTGCCCAAGCAACTCCTGCAGCACACGAATGTCCGCACCTCGGTCGTGCATTAGGGTCGCCATCGTATGCCGCCAGATGTGGCAGCTCCCAGGCTTCCCAATGCCCGCCGCCACCAGATAGCCACGCAGCCGCTCGGTAAGGCGGGACCTCGTCACCCGGCGGCCTCGGGCTCCGAGGAAGAGCGCGCGCTCTCGCGGGTCTCGGACAAGACTCCTTCGTGCGGAGTCCAGATAGCTTGCCAGCCAGGCGGCCGCGCGGCGACCTAGTGGGACGTATCGCGCCTTTCCTCCCTTGCCGCGCCGCACGTAGACCGTGCCACGCCCGAAGTCGACGTCGCCGACATCCAGCCCGAGCAGCTCGGCGCGTCGGAGCCCACAGCTGTATAGCATCTCAAGGATGGCCCGGTCTCGAACCCCGGCCGGAGACGAGGTATCGACCGCGGACAGGACGCGTTCAGCCTCGTCGCGCGTGAGCACGGCAGCTGGAAGGCGCCGCGGCGCGCGGGGCAGGGAGAGGGTGGCGGAAGGGTCGGCCTCCAACAGCCCGGACTGAACGGCCCACCGCGTGAGCGCTCGAACTGCGGTGAGACGTGCCCGGAGGGTGAGGGAACTGGGAGACGGGGCCGCTACCGGAGCCCCGAGCCAGAGTTGATACGCTGCAAGTCGCTCGTGACTCAGCTCGCGGCAGTCACAGATTCCCGCCTCAGCGCACCAAGCCAAGAATGGCCGGAGGGACCTGGCGCGCCCTCGCATCGTACTCTCGGCGGCCCCCGTGGCCCTCAACCAGCGCAAATGCAGCCGCTCCGCCTCACGCGGCTGCATTCGCTTCCGAAGTCGCTACTGCCTGATCGGCACCGGCACCCCCTGCCGCGTATCCCCCGGCACCGCCGGCGCCGTCGACGGAATCACCGGCACCTCCGGCAACACGTCGCCAAACTCCGACGCCAGCGCCACATCGCGCGAGATCCGCAGGATCTCATTCGCCTTCGCCTCCTGCCCATAGCGCGACGCCGCCTCGCTGGTCACGAGCCCGGTATTGAAGATCAGGAACGGAATGCCCTGCGAGGGCCGGTCGATCCAGTCGCCGCGACGAATCAGCGACGCCGGCGCCTTGAACTCGTCCCACAGCGCCAACGAGCGCTTGGCGTTCACGAAGCCCTCGCCCGGGACCTGCACGATGTCGCCACCGGCCTGGACGGGCCCCGGATTCACCTTCTGCACGTGCCCCTGCGTGACGAGGTAGGGCCGCAGGCCCAGCTCGCCGCCGAGGTTGCCGGCGGTGCGGCTCAGGTGCACGGCACGGCGATCATTGTCGAGGATCATCCGTAGCACGACGATATCGGCGCGCGTCAGCAGTCTCGGTTGGATGGTCGCGCGCAGCTCGCCCTTGGTGAAGACCTGCGGCGTGTAGACCTCCTGATAGATCGGCAGGGCATCAGCCTGGTCGATCGTCATCTTGAGCACGGGATGCTCTGGCTTCGGCCACTCCTGGTCGCGCCAGACGGCGGGGCCCTTCTCGCGGTCGTACTCCTCGATCGGCCGCTTGAGCAGCTGCCGCGTATACCAATCCGTGTTGAGCAGCGAGGTGTTGGCGACGGTCACGTCGCGACGCACCCCCAGCACCTCCTGCGCGTACCACAACGGGAAGGTGTCGTTGTCGCCCACGGTCACGAGGATGCCGTAGGGCTCCACCGAGTTGAGCATATCCACCGCGAAGTCGGCCGAGTCGGTCTGGCCGCTGCGCGAGGCGGCGTCCCAGTTGCCGATCATCGGCAGGATGGCGAGCAGCAGCACGGGTGAGGCGGCTATCCAACCCTTGTTCGTGGGCAGGTCGTAGGTCTCGCTGCCGACGGTCACGCGCTCGCGGCCGACCAGCACAGCCAGCGTCTCCCACAGGTACACGAGGCCCAGCGCGGCCCACACGGACCAGGCGGAGAAGCTCCAGAGATAGAAGTAGTCGCGGTCTCGCACCTCGCGCTCGACGGTCTGGCCGAGCTGCGGGTCCTGCGAGGAGCCGTACTTGAAGTTGAGGTAGTAGATCAGCCCCAGCGTCAGCGTGAGCATCAGCGGGCCGAAAAACGCGAAACTTCGAGGGTCGCGTCGGTAATGCACCCAGCCGCCGAGGATGCCGAGCAGCAGGAAGATGGCGGCCAAACCGCCCTGGATGCCTGGCTGCAGGCCCTGATGGTCGCGCCACCACTGCCACTTGAAGTACAGCCACCACATCCCGACCTGCGCGGGGAAGGGTGCCATCCGTTCCGTGACGTCGGGCTTGCCGTACTGGCCGCGGTTGAAGTTGTACATGAAGGCTTCGTAGGTCTCCGCGGAGAACGTGCAGGAGACCGCGATGCCGTCGCGGCAGGCGGTGGGGTCGCCCTCGTTGATGGGCGGATTGTGCGCCGCGCGGATGGGCTGCGTGGCGAAGGGCGTCATGCCCAGGAGCAGCGCGCCGACGCCGGCCAGAATCAACCGCCAACGCAGGAAGGTCGTGGGCTTGCGCAGCACCACGGCAAGAGCGGCCGCCGGCAGCACGAGGAAGCCGGCCATGTGGTTCGCGTAGCCGAGGCCGCAGAGGAAGCAGACCAGCACCAGCAGGCGGTCGGCCTTGGGGCCATTGGGCTCGTCGCACCAGCGCACGATGAGCCAGGAGCAGATCGCCATGCCAACCAGCGAAACCGTGTAGACCTTCTCGTTCACCACGGAGTTGGACCACACCGTGAACGCGGTGGCGCCAATCAACACGGCCAGCGTGCCGCCCATGATGCGCTGCCAGCGCTTCTCGAACCAGCCGACCAGCACCCGCTCCGTGATGAGGAACCACATCCCGGCCGCGACGGCGCTGGAGATGGCGGCCAGCAGGTTGATGCGCATGGCCACATTGGGCGCGATCGGCAGGATCGAGAACACGCGGCCGATCAGCACGAAGAACGGATTCCCCGGCGGATGCGGGAGGCCCATCGTGTACGCGGCGGCGATGTACTCGCTCGTGTCCCACATCGCCGTCTCGGGGGAGAGGGTGAGCAGGTAGAGGAGGAAGGTCGCGCCTGCGGCGATGGCGGCGGCGTAGTAGCTGGGGCGGTAGTCGAGCTCTGCTGACATTCGCGTTGATGCGGGGGTGTGGATGCGGAAGAAGCTTCAACTGCAGTCGTAAGTTGTAAGTGGTGAGTTGTAAGAGGTGAGGAACTCATCACTTATGACTTACAACTTACTACTTACCACTGCCGTTCAGCCTAGTGTCTGAAGGTCCGAAGGCCGGTAAAGACCATCGCCATTCCGTGCTCATCCGCCGCGGCGATGACCTCGTCGTCCCTCACCGAACCGCCCGGCTGGACGATGGCGCGTACCCCTGCCTGGGCGGCTTGGTCCACGCCGTCGCGGAAGGGGAAGAAGGCGTCGGAGCCTAGGGCCGCGCCGTCGGTCTTGTGGTTGGCGGACTTGGCCTTGTGGACGGCCAGAAACGCGGCGTCCACGCGGGACATCTGGCCGGCGCCGATGCCAATCGTCGCGCCGTCGCGGGCGAGCACGATCGCGTTGGACTTCACGCTGGCCACGGCGCGCCAGGCAAAGAGCAGATCCTTCCACTCCGCGGCCGTGGGCTGGCGCTTGGTGACGACCTTCCAGCCGGCGTCGCCGAGGTTGGAGGGGGCGCGTTCCTGCACGAGGACGCCGCCGCGCACGCCCTTCACGTCGAGCGCGGTGCCGGTCACCCGTGCGCTGCCCTCGAGGACGCGGAGGTTCTTCTTGGCGCCGAGGGCGGCGAGGGCCTCCGGTGAGTACGAGGGCGCGACGATGCATTCCACGAACAACGAGGCCACGGCCTGGGCCGCGGCTTCGTCCACCGGCACCGAGAAGGCGATCACGCTGCCGAAGGCCGAGACGGGGTCGCAGGCCAGCGCCTTCTGGTAGGCGTCGAGCGCGGACTTGCCCGTGGCGAGGCCGCAGGGCGTGGTGTGCTTGATGATCGCGCAGGCGGTTTCGTCGCCGAAGGGGTCGATGGCCAGCATCGCGCCTTCGAGGTCCAGCAGGTTGTTGAACGAGAGTTCCTTGCCGCCGTGCTGCTTGAGGGCGCCGAGTCCGCCGCCAGCCTTCTCGACATAGAACGCGGCGGCCTGGCCGGGGTTCTCGCCGTAGCGCAGGGTCTGCACGCGTTCGAAGGCCATCGCCATCCGCTCGGGGAACTTCTCGCCGCGCTGGCTGGCGAACCATCCACTGATCGCGGCGTCATACGCCGCCGTGTGCGCGTACACCTTCTCGGCGAGGTCGCGGCGCAGCTCGGTGGCGTCGCCGCCGTTCTGCATCGCCTCGAGCACGCGGCCGTAGTCGGCGGGATCCACCACCACCGTGACGGCCGCGAAGTTCTTCGCCGCCGAGCGCAGCATCGATGGACCGCCGATGTCGATCTGTTCGATCACCTCGGCCGGCTCCAGGCCCTTCTTCGCGGCAGTCTCGCGGAAGGGATACAGGTTCACGCAAACGAGGTCGATCGGCGCGATGCCGTGCTCGGCGATGGCCGCCATATGCGCCGGCAGGTCTCGGCGGGCGAGCAGGCCACCGTGCACCACGGGGTGCAGCGTCTTCACGCGGCCGTCGAGCATCTCGGGGAACTGTGTGGCCTCGCTGACGTCAGTGACCTTGAGCTTGGCCTCGCGCAGCACCTTCGCCGTGCCGCCGGTGGAGAGCAGCGTGTAGCCGTGGTCCACGAGGCCGCGGGCGAAGTCCACGAGGCCGGACTTGTCGGAGACGGAAAGCAGGGCGATGGGCATAGTCAGTTCGCTGCGCGTCACCCGGCGAACGGATGGCGCTGTCGTGGTTCGGGGGCAAACACATTGAAGTCGTACGCCGGCGCGCCCTTCGTGCGGCCGTCGGCGCCGAGTGTGATCTGTCCGTTGGCGACGGCGTGCAGGCACCAGGGGAAGATGCGGTGCTCGACGGCGAGCACGCGGGCGGCGAGCGACTCGGGCGTGTCATCGCTGCGCACCGGCACGGGCCACTGCGCGATGATGGCGCCTTCGTCGTACTGCTCGCTGACAAAATGTACCGTCGGACCACTCACGCGGGCGCCGGACTTGAGCACGGCCGTGTGCACCTTGGCGCCGTACATCCCGGGGCCGCCAAAGGCGGGCAGCAGCGCGGGGTGCACGTTGATCATCCGGCCGTGAAAAACGCGCACGACCTCGGTGGGGATGAGCCGCAGGTAGCCGGCGAGCGCGACGTGCGTGATGTCGTGCTCCGCGAGCAGTGCGCCGAGCGAGTCGTTGCGGTCCTTGGCGAGATGCACCGCGGGGACTTTCCAGCCGCGCGCGCGGTCCAGCGCACCCGCCGCGGCGCGGTCCGACACGACGAGGGCGAGCTTGGCCGCAGCGTTCGCGCCGCGGTCCTCGAGGTCGTCGTAGATGGCTTGCAGGTTGCTGCCGCCGCCGGACGCAAGCACGGCGAGGCGCGCGGGCGTGGTCGTCACCTACGAAACTTAGCCGCCCTGCGGCCCGAGGACGAGCGACACGGCGGCATCAAGCGTGGGCAGCACGCGCGCCTCGCGCTCGGCGCGCTCGCGGTCGGCGCTTGGCGTGGAACTGCTCGGGACCAGCACGGCGGTGCCGCCGAGCTCGAGGCCCGGGCCGACATCGCGCCAACGGTCGCCGACGAAGAGCGACTGCTTGGTATCGAGTCCGTAGCGCTCGGCGGCTTGGCGGTAGAGCAGGGTCCCCGGCTTGCGGCACTCGCAGGGGCCCGTGAAGTCGGGGTGGTGTGGGCAGTAATACGAGTCGGTGAGCGTGACGCCTTCGGCGGCGAGCAAGGCGTCGAGTCGCGCGCGCACGGCTTCGTATTGCGCGGTGGTCACGAGGCCGCGGGCGATGCCGGACTGGTTGGTGACGGCGATGAGTGCGTAGCCGGCGTCGGCGAGGCGGCGCATCGCGGCGGTGGCGCCGGGGATCAGGGTGACGGCGTCGGGATCGTTCGGGAAATCCGCGTCGACGATGATGGTGCCGTCGCGGTCGAGGAAGGCGGCGGGGCGGCCGGTGCTCATACGCGCGTCGCGGCCTTGAGGGGCTCCCAACCGGCCCGCATCACTTGGCGAAGGCGGTGCATCACCCGACGATCGCCTCGCGCAGCCGCTCCGTGAGCAGCGCGTCCTGCTGCGCCGGCACGCTGCGCAGGTCCAGCCACAGGCGCCCCTCGCGTGTGACGGCGATGACCGGCACGGCGTGGTTGCGCAGCCGTTGCTCCAGCGCGCTGACATCGCCACTGACGGTGATCGCCACGGAAGGAATCCGCGCCGTCGGGAAGGCGCCGCCGCCCACCGTGGATTCCGTGCGCTCCACCTTCAAGTTCCAATCCGGCCCGAGCAGCGAGTGCTCGCGTGTTCCGCTGATGTTGTCGCCACGCAGCTCGGCGGCAATCGCGACCGCGCGCTGTTCGATCTCGTTCACGGGCGCGGTGAGCATCGCCAGTGTCGGGATCTCGCGCAGGGCCTTCGCCGGCTCGCGGTACAGCGCGAGCGTGGCTTCGAGCGCCGCGAGCGTGAGCTTGTCCACGCGCAGCGCGCGCGCCATCGGATGTTGCCGCAGCTTCGCGATCGCGTCGCGCTTGCCGAGCACGATGCCGGCCTGCGGGCCGCCGAGCAGCTTGTCGCCGCTCATGATGACGAGGCTGGCACCATCGCGCAGGGCGTCGGCGGCCGTGGGCTCGCCGCCGAGTCCGTGCGGCGCGAGGTCGAGCATCAAGCCGCTGCCGAAGTCGTGGATGAGCGGGATGCCCGCTTCGGCGGCGATGGGCACCAGTTCTGGCACCGTCGCCTCCGCGACGAAGCCATCGACCGTGAAGTTGCTGCGGTGCACCTTCACGATGGCGGCCACGCTCGGCGCCAGCGCGCGGCGATAGTCCGCGACGTGCGTGCGGTTGGTGGTGCCGACTTCGACGAGAGTCGTGCCGCTGGCGGCCATGATCTCCGGCACGCGGAAGCTGCCGCCGATCTCGATCAACTCGCCGCGGCTTACGAGCGTCTCGCGACCCGCGGCCAGGGCCTGCAGCGCGAGCACGAGCCCCGCCGCGCAGTTGTTGACGACGATGGCGTCTTCGGCGCCGGTGAGCTCGCAGAGCAACGCGGCGCAATGCACGTGGCGCGAGCCGCGTGCGCCGGCGGCGACGTCGTACTCGACCGTCGCCGCGCCCGCGGCGATGCTGGCGATGGCGTCGAGTGCGGCCTGTGCGAGCGGCGCGCGGCCGAGGTTGGTGTGGAGGATGACGCCCGTGGCGTTGATGGCGGGGCGCAGCGTGGAGGCGGTGCGCGCGGCGAGCCACTGTTCGAGCGCGCGGCGCCAGTCGTCGTCGGATTGCGGGACGGCGGCGCCGTTGCGTGCGGCGGCGATGAGGGTGCGGATGCCTTCGGTGACCAGCGTACGCGGCCACTTGTCGCAGAGGGCGCGCACGCTCGGGCGGTCGAGGGTGCTGCCGACGGCGGGGAGGGCGCGCAGGGCGGTCACGGTTGGGCGGGTGGTGTTTCGGGCGGGGTCTCGCTCGGCTCCGCTGGCTTCGGCGCGTCGATCTTGAAGCTGCGATCCGAGGGCCAGGCCAAGCCGTTCAGTCCCGGTGCGCCACTGACCTTCAGGCGATAGTCGCCAGGCTCAAGTGGTGCGGCGAGGCGGACCTTCCACTCCTGCGAGGGGCGGATGCGCGCGAACGTTGGAGCGCGGACCGTCGTTGCCGCGCTGTCGGCCGCCGCCGCTGCGGCCTGGCCGGGCGCAGCCGCTTGCGCGTTGGCTGGCGCTGCAGCGGTCGTGTCCGCGGCAGCCGTATCCGCCGGCGCCGCCGCACGCGCGAGCGAATCAAAGCGCGTCGCCGGCATCGGCACGCCGCCGAGCGTGACGACACTGGAGTCCGCACGCAGCAACTGCACCGCGGCGCCCGCCGCCCAATCGCCCGCGACGGCGCGATTGAAGCGCAGCAAGAGCACCGTGGAGTCCTGCACCGTCACACGCTCGAGCTGCGGGGCCATCGTGTCGCGCACGAAGGCGTAGAGATCCGCGCTGGCCGTGGTCTCCAGCGTGACCGTCGTCGTATCCACCGCTTCGTTCCTGCCGACCGCACGATCGCCATTCGCATCGATCCACGCACGGACGCGATAGGTGCCCGGCCCGAGATCGCGCACGACGAAGCGACCCGTACTGTCCGCGCGCGCCGTCCAACGGAACGTGGAGTCGCTCGGCGGGAACACCTCCACGCGCGCCAGCGGTGCGGCGCGGCCTTCGGCGAAGTCGAACACCGCGCCGCGCACCTCACCCGTCGGGATGTCGGGGCCCGTCGAAAACACAAACTCGGTCCGCTCGCCGAGCACGTTGCCGCGCAGGTCCACGACGCCGGGCAGGATCGTCACGCGATACGCCGTGTTCGCTCGGAAGCCGCGTCGTGGCTTGAGCTCGATCGCCGTGCGCCGCCAGGTCACGCGGTCGCGGCCGTCGCTGGGCGAGATGGTCACGATGGCGGAAAGGTCCGCGATGCTGCCCGCGGCGGCCGCACCGGCGCCGCCGGGACGCTCGGAGATGACTTCATCGAAGAAGATCAGCACCTCGTCGGCGCTGACGTTCGTCGCGTTCGAGTCGGGCGTGATGCGCCGGATGACGGGCACGTCGCTGTCGGGCGGGCCGCCCGGCGGCATCCCGGGGGAGGCGCAGGCGGCGAGCGCGAGCAGGAGATACGTAGCGTGCCAGCCGCGCTTCATCTAGCCGCCGAGCTCCTTCACCTTCTGCGCCAACTGCTCGGCGCGCAGCGCCCACTCGCGCTCCTTTGCACGCTCAGCTTCGACCACGGCGGGCGGCGCCTTGGCGGTGAACTTCTCGTTGGAGAGCCGCCCGCGCAGGGCATCGAGCTGCTTGGTGAGCCCGGCGAGTTCCGTGCCGAGTCGTGCGCGTTCCTTGGCGAGGTCCACCATGCCTTCGAGCGGCAAGGAGAGTTCAATGCCACTCGGCAACACGGCGTGCGCGGCGGCGCCCTCGGGCGTGGCGCCGAGCGTGAGTTCGCAGCGCGCGAGTCGCTGGATGAGGGCGGCAGCGTCCCGCAGCGGCGCGGTGGCCGGCGTGTCGGCAGCGAAGGCGCGGATCGGTGCGCCAGGCTGCACGCCGTACTCGGCGCGCAGGGTGCGGATGGCGTCGATGGCTTCGCGCACGGTGTCGAATGCGGCGCCGCTGTCGGCGGCGGCATCGACACCAGCGCGCGTTGCTGCACCAGCAGTCGCGCGCGTCGTCGGCCACGGCGCCACCGCGAGGAACGCACCCGCCGTCTGCCCCGGCAGTCGCTGCCACAGCGTCTCGGTGACGAACGGCATGATCGGATGCAGCAGTCGCAGGCCCTGGTCAAACACGTGCACGAGTACCCGACGCGCCACCTCGCGGTCCGGGCCCGGCGTGGCGAGCCGCGGCTTCACGGCCTCCACGTACCAGTCGGCGAGTTCGTTCCACACGAAGCGTCGCGCGGCTTCGGCGTAGGCGTCGAGCCGCATGCCGAGCTGGCGCTGTTGTTCAGGCCACTTGCCGCCGTCGGTGGCGGGACGCGCCGGCCCAAGTGCGGCATCGCACTCGGCGATCGCTGCATCGAGACGGCCAAGGATCCAGCGATCCTCGAGTCGCAGCGCGGAATCGGCGGGCATCGCGGACAGCGGTTCATCGCCCACCTGCAGCAGCAGGAAACGGCCGATGTTCCAGAGCTTGGTCGCGAAGTTGCGGCCGGGTGCGAAGGACTTGTCGAGGTCCGTGGGGTCGAGCATCACGTCCACGCCAAGGCCCATGCCCTGGATCACCGTCCAGCGCAGCGCGTCGGCGCCGTAGCGCTCGACCACGTCCAGCGGATCGATCCCGTTGCCCAGCGACTTGGACATCTTGCGATGCTGCATGTCGCGCACGGTGCCGTGCAGGTACACGGTGTGGAACGCGGGCCGGTCCATGAACGCGTAGGACGACATCATCATGCGCGCGACCCAGAAGAACAGGATCTCGGGCGCGGTGACGAGCACGTCGCTGGGGAAGAACGCCTTGAGATCCTTCGTGCCTTCGTCGGGCCAGCCCAGTGTGCTGATGGGCCAGAGCCAGGACGAGAACCAAGTGTCGAAGACGTCGGGGTCCTGCGTCAGCGTCGCATTGCCGCAGCTCCTGCACTCGGTGGGATCCTCGCGGTAGGCCACGGCGTGGCCATTGGCGCAGGTGAACACCGGCACGCGGTGTCCCCACCAGAGCTGCCGCGAGATGTTCCAGTCGCGAATGCCCTCGAGCCAGTTGATGTAGACCTTCTCCCACTTCTCGGGCAGGATGCGCGTGGTGCCGTTCTTGACGGCGGCCAGCGCCGGCGCGGCCAGCGGCTCCATGCGCACGAACCACTGGTCGGAGAGCCGCGGCTCCACGACCGTGTCGCAGCGATAGCAGCGGCGGATGGAGTTCGCGTGCTTCTCGATCTTGATGAGCGCGCCCGAGGCCTCGAGCAGCTTGACGATCTTCTTACGCGCCTCGAAGCGGTCCACGCCCTGCAGGTCGGCGGGCACGCGGCCAGCCGCGTCCGTGACCTCGGCCATCTTGCCGTTGGCGTCGATCACCACCGGCATCGCCAAGCCGTGGCGCTTGCCGACCTCGAAGTCGTTGGCGTCGTGCGCCGGCGTGATCTTGAGCGCGCCGGTGCCGAAGTCCTTCTCCACGTAGCCGTCGGCGATCACCGGCATCTTGATCCCGGTGATGGGCAGCAGCACCTGCTTGCCCACGAACCCGGCGTAGCGCTCGTCCTCCGGATGGACGGCGATGGCGACGTCGGCGAGGATCGTCTCCGGCCGCGTGGTCGCGATGGTGATGCCGTTCGACGGGTCGTCCGCGAAGGCATAGCGCACGTGATGCAGCGCGCCCTCGCTGTCGTGGAACTCGGCTTCCTCGTCCGAGAGTGAGGTCAGGCAGCGCGGGCACCAGTGGATGACGCGATGGCCGCGGTACACCAGCCCACGCTCGTGCAGCCGCACGAAGGCCTCGCGCACGGCGCGCGAGAGCTCGGGGCTGAAGGTGTAGGCAGTGCGCGTCCAATCCGCCGACGCGCCGATGGCGCGCAGCTGCTTGAGGATGACGCCGCCGGTCTCCTCGACGAACTGCTCCGTGCGCTTCACGAAGGCCTCGCGGCCCAAGTCGAAGCGCGTCTTGCCTTCCTTGGCGATCAGCTTCTCGACCACGTTCTGCGTGGCGATGCCGGCGTGGTCCGTGCCCGGGAGCCAGAGCGTCTCGTCGCCGGCCATGCGGCGCCAACGCACGAGCACGTCCTGCACGGTGTTGTTGAGTCCGTGCCCGACGTGCAGCACCGCCGTCACGTTCGGCGGCGGGATGAGGATTGTGAAGGGATCGCGGTCGCCGCCCAAGCGCGTGGTGCGGTCGGGGTCGGCAGTGAACAGCCCAGCGTCCTCCCAGGCCTTGGCGAGGCTGGGCTCGGCGCTGGCGAAGTCGAAGTGCGTGGGGAAATCAGCGGGCGGGGTGGTCGTCTCGGCCATCTATAGAAGTTAGCCGGATGGGCAACCGGTGGACTACCGCGTGCCGTTGTCCGGACGCTGGTGCCTCGCCGTAGCTGACCGCCGGTCTCGGTGCCGGGTGTGGCAAGGGGACGGACCCCCTGCTTGCTACCGCGCGGCAGGAACATTATCTTACCAGTAAGATTGCACCGAGGAGCCCATGAGCGCCGCCACCACCACTCTCTCGTCCAAAGGGCAGGTCGTCATTCCCGAGGAGATTCGCGAACGCCTCGGGCTGCGCGCCGGCGCGCGCTTTGTCGTGGTCGCCGAGAAGGACGTCGTCATCTTCAAGGTCCTGGAGCCCCCGGCGCTCGAGGGGCTCGCGCCGCTGCTGGCTCGGGCCCGATCCGCCGCGAAGGCGGCCGGACTCACGCGGCGTGATGTGGCGGATGCCGTGGTGCGCAGCCGCCGGTCGCGGTGAGGGCGCTGGTCGACACCAACGTGCTGGTGTCGGCCGTCTTCTTCGGCGGCGTCCCCGGACGCGTGCTTGATGCGCTCGTTACGCGGCGGTTCGCGCTTGTCCTGTCACCCGAGATCCTGGACGAGTACCGCCGCGTCGGCGCCGAGTTGGAAGGGCGCTATCCGAGACTGACGGGCACGTTTGAACCGGTGCTCGCCTTGTTGGCGGCTACTTCGATTCTCGTTGACGCACCGCCGCTCGCGGAATCCGTTTGCGATGACTCCGACGATGACAAGTTTCTTGCGGCGGCACTGGCGGCGCGCGCGGAGGTCATCGTGTCAGGTGACAAACACCTACTCAGGGTCACAGGATGGCGTGGCATCGATGTGCTCGCGCCCCGGTCGTTCCTCGATCGCTTGGACCGCGGGCGTTGAGCCGGGCTACTTCCGACTGACCTTGAGCCGCTGCCGCACGCTGGTCACGCCGGGCACGCCCTTGGCGATGGTCACGGCGTGGGGGATCTCCTTCGACGCCCGCACGGCGCCGTGGAGCAGCACCGCGCCGTTCTCGTCGGCCTCGATCTCCACGTCGCGCTCGACAAGTACGGGGTCGTTCACGAACGCCTCGAGCACGCGGCTGCCGATCTCGGAGACGGGTTCCTCGTCCTCGTCCGCATCGTCGTCGGCGTCCGCATCGAGGTCATCGTCGTCGTCGAGGTCGTCGTCTTCCTCCTCGTCCTCGAAGTCCTCGTCATCAAGGTCTTCTTCTTCGTCCTCGTCGTCCGAATCCTCGTCGTCGAGGTCGTCCAAGTCCTCGTCCTCGTCGTCATCATCGTCGAGGTCCTCGTCGTCCTCCAGCTCCTCTTCCTCGTAGTCCTCGTCGTACTCATCCGCATCGTCATACGCCGCGGCCGGAAGCTCCAACTCCGCCTCCTCGCGCCCTTCGGCCCAGGCCTCGCGCAGCTCCAACGCGAGGTCGACCAGAGGCCCCCACTGCGCCGCCGCCGTCTTCGCCATCGTCCGCGCGCGCCGCAGCAGCGAGCGCGCCCCCGTGCGCCGCCCGCTGAACTTCTCCGAGAGCAGGATGCCCGCGCCCACGCCCAGTGCCGTCCCGGCGACCATCCACCAGAGCCAGGCAGTTCCGTTGCGTTCCTCTTCGACTTCGATCACGCGCATCGCAGAAACTCGGGGGAAGGGTCGTGCATCGCTTGGCGAGCCCCACGGCCCGCGGCTAACTTCAACGTGACCAACTGCTTCGGCCGTGGCAAGCGCAGTCGCGCCCGGCCTCGCCTCGCACACGCTCTCCCCCCGCTCCCACGCAATGCCGCTCGTCCTGACCCTCCCTGACGGCAAGACCCGCGAGGTCGAACCGGGCACCCCGGCGCGCGACGTCGTCGCCAGCATCGGACCCGGCCTGCTCAAGGCCGCCATCGCCGTGGCCGTGGACGGGGAGATCCAGGACCTGATGACGCCCATCCGGAAAGCTGGCGCGTTCCAGGTCATCACGGAGAAGGACCCGCGCGCACTGCCGGTGCTGCGACACTCCGGCGCGCACATCCTCGCGACCGCGGTGCGCCGCCTGCGCCCGGACGCGAAGATCGGCTTCGGCCCCGCCATCGACGACGGCTTCTACTACGACTTCGAGGTTGCGAAGCCGTTCACGCCGGAGGACCTCGAGGCCTTCGAGGCCGAGATGCACAAGGTCGTGGCGGAGAAGTTCGGCTTCGAGCGCGCCGAGGTCACCAAGGAGCAGGCGAAGAAGGTCTTCGCCGACGATCCGCTCAAGCTGGAGCGCCTCGAGGACTTCACGGACCCCAACGAGGTCATCTCGACCTACACGGACGGGCCCTTCGTGGACCTCTGCCGCGGGCCGCACGTGCCGGACACGTCCTACGTGAAGCACTTCAAGCTGCTCTCCACCGCGGGCGCCTATTGGCGCGGCGATGAACGGCGGCAGATGCTGCAGCGCATCTACGCGACGGCCTTCTTCAAGAAGGACGACCTCGAGCAGCATCTGCACCGGCTCTCCGAGGCGAAGAAGCGCGACCATCGCGTGCTGGGCAAGCAGCTGGACCTCTTCCAGTTCTTCCCGCAGTCGCCGGGCGCGACCTTCTGGACGCCGCGCGGCACGGTGCTCTACAACACCTTGGAAGCCTTCGTGCGCGATCGGCAGAAGGCCGACTTCCTCGAGATCAAGACGCCGCTGCTGTTCACCAAGAAGCTGTGGGAGCAGTCGGGGCACTGGGGCAAGTACCGCGAGAACATGTTCCTCGTGCACGACAAGGAGGCGGCCGAGGCGGGCGCCAGCGCGGACGAGGCGCTGTCGATGTCGCTCAAGCCGATGAACTGTCCCTCGCACCATCTCTACTATGGCGCGAGCAAGCATTCGTATCGCGAGCTGCCGAAGCGCTACGTGACCTTCGACGTGCTGCATCGCAATGAGTTGAGCGGTGCGCTGTCCGGTCTCACGCGCGTGCGGCAGTTTGCGCAGGACGATTGCCACGTCTACCTGCGCGAGGATCAGATCGCCGAGGAGGTGCAGTTCCTCCTCGACTTCATCCTTGGGCATTACGAGACGTTCGGGCTCACCGCGCGGCTCAAGTTCGCCACGCGGCCGGAGCAGCGGATTGGTTCGGACGAGCTATGGGACCGCGCAGAAGCTGGTCTCAAGGCGGCACTCGAGAAGTCAGGTCGTCCGTACGAGCTCAAGGAAGGCGATGGCGCCTTCTACGGCCCAAAGATCGACTTCGACGTCACCGATTCCATCGGCCGCGCCTGGCAGTTGGGCACCATCCAGCTCGACTACAACGCGCCGGAGCGATTCGACCTCAGCTACACGGGCGAGGACAACGCCGCGCATCGGCCGGTGGTCATCCATCGCGCGGTCTGTGGCAGCTTCGAGCGCTTCATCGCGATTCTGATCGAGCACTTCGCGGGCGCCTTCCCCGTGTGGCTCTCGCCCGAGCAGGTGCGCGTGCTGCCGATCTCCGACGACGTGGCGGGGTACGCCGAGCAGGTGACGGCGAAACTTCGGGCGGCCGGCATCCGTGCTGTCTGTGACGACCGCAGCGACACGTTGAACTACCGGATTCGGGACGGCGAGCTGATGAAGGTTCCTTACATGGCAGTCTGCGGAAAGCGCGAGGCCGAGGCGGGGCAGGTGGCCGTGCGCATACGCGGGGCGGGGAAGAAGCAGGAAGTGGTCTCTGTGGATGACTTCCTGGCGCGGGTGAGCGATGAGATCCGCACGCGGGCCCTGGTGCCGGCGGCGGCAGCAACGGCGGCTTCGGAGTGATGGGCGCGCAGCGAATCGCCAGGCTTTCCTGCTTCCTCGGGCTGCTGGCAGTCACGAGCGTTGCCGCACCACGCGCCATCGCCGCCCAGGAAGCCCGCCCGCAGCTCAGCGCCGGCCGCATCGCCGGTGAGCTCTTCGCCGGCACCTACGCCGGCATCGGCGGCTTTTTTATCGGCCGCTTCGCCGGCGAAGGCGTGGGCGACCTGATGGGCGTCACCTCCGAGGACACGCGTCGCCGGATGGGCTACACCGGCGGCGTCTTGGTCGCGGGCCTCGCCACGGCGGGCGCCGTGTACGGCATCGGCAACATCGGCGACCAGACGGGCGAGTTCGACGCCACCTACCTTGGCACCGGCGTGGGCTTCGTGGCCGGCTGGGCGCTTTCGCGGGCGATTCTTGGGCCGGCCGAGCGGCCGCGAACGGGGATGAGCACCGCCGCGCGCTGGGCGACGGCGAATGTGTTGGCGATGTTGCCGGCACTGGGTGCGACGATCGGGTTCAACTCGTCGCGGCGGGTGCGGTAGGGCGACGCGAGGCAGCGCACCGCCGCCCCTCTTGGCAGTCGCCGCGCACACGGCGACACGGCAGGCGCCGAGCGGTAGATTTAGGTATGACCCATGACCGCTCAGGGATGACCCTGCGGGTCCTGCGCCTCGACGATCACGAGGCCTCCGCGCCGCCGCTCCCGCCAACAAGTATCGCGGCGCGCCTTCAACTGCTCGCCGAGCTCAGTGAGCAGTCCTGGAAGCTCGGCGGCAAGCCGATTCCCGACGTACAACGCGCGCAGATGACGGCCGTACTTCGGCCCCTTGGCGCGCCGCCAGTCTAGTCGTGAGCACCGTGCACCGCGATTTCCGCGACATCGTCGTCGAACTCATTCGCCATGAGGCGCGGTTCCTGATTGTCGGTGCGCACGCGCTTGCTGCGCACGGCGTTCCCCGGGCCACGGCCGACCTCGACATCTGGATTGAACCGACCGAGGGCAACGCGGAGCGTGTGTGGCGTGCGCTCGCCGCGTTCGGCGCCCCCGTCGAGAGCTTGGGGCTCACCAAAGCAGAGCTGAGTCGACCCGATATCGTGGCGCAGCTCGGGCTGCCGCCTGTTCGCATCGACCTGATGACCGGCCTGTCCGGCGTGCGATTCGCGGACGCGTGGCAGAATCGCGTGGAGGCCGAGTTTGACGGGGTTCGGGCCCCGTTCCTCGGCCGCAGCGATCTCGTGGTGAACAAGCGCGCGACCGGCCGTACCCGCGATCTCGCAGACCTCGAGTCGCTGGGCGAGCGCTAGCGCGGCAGCTAGACCGGCACCGCACGATTCGCCGGGCCCCGGGATTATCTTTCCCGAGCACTCTCAACCGACGATCATGTCCGCTGACCGCACCCCTGTCATCATTTCCGCCGCCCGCACCCCAATCGGGCGCTTCCTCGGCGGCCTCGCCCCCCTCACCGCCCCCGAACTCGGCGCCATCGCCATCCGCGAGGCCGTGAAGCGTGGAAAGATCGACGCGGCCCAGATTGGCGAAGTCATCATGGGCAATGTCCTCCAGGGTGGCGTCGGCCAGGCCCCCGCGCGCCAGGCCGCCATCAAGGCCGGCATCCCCGGCGAGGTGCCCGCCTACACGGTCAACAAGGTCTGCGGTTCCGGCCTGCAGGCGGTGATGCTGGCGGCGCAGGCCATCCGCGCGGGCGACGAGAAGCTGCTCATCGCCGGCGGGCAGGAATCGATGAGCAACGCGCCGCACTACGTGCGCGGCATGCGCGGCGGCGTGAAGTTCGGCAACCAGGTGATGCAGGACGGCCTGATCACGGACGGGCTCTGGTGCTCGTTCTACGACCGCCATATGGGCGGCCACGCCGAGTACACGGCGAAGAAGGCGGGCATCACGCGCGCGCGGCAGGACGAGTTCGCGCTGGCCTCGCACCAGAAGGCCGTGGCGGCCATCGAGGGCGGGAAGTTCAAGGCCGAGATCGTGCCGGTGGAGATCGGCGGCCGCAAGCCGGTGACTATCGACACCGACGAATCGCCGCGCAAGGACACCTCCCTCGACGCGCTGGCCAAGCTGAAGCCGGCGTTCCCGAAGGACGCGCCGAAGGACATGAAGCCCGAGGAGCTCACGGTCACGGCGGGCAATGCGCCTGGGCTCAATGACGGTGCAGCTGCGGTGGTGGTGGCCAGCGAGGCCTACGCCAAGGCCAACGGCCTGCCAATCCTCGCGCGCATCACGGGCTACGCCTCGGGCGGCGGCGATCCGCAGGACCTGTTCTTCGCACCCATCGTGGCGGTGCAGAACCTGATGAAGAAGACCGGCGCCAAGATCGGCGATTACGACCTGATCGAGGCCAACGAGGCTTTCGCCTCGCAGTCGCTGGCCGACGGCGATGGGCTGGGCTGGGACTGGGATCGCGTGAACGTGAACGGCGGCGCAATCGCGCTGGGCCATCCGATCGGCGCCAGCGGTGCGCGCGTGCTCGTGACGCTGCTGCACGCGCTGGCGGCGCAGGGCAAGCGCACGGGGATGGCAACGCTCTGCCTCGGCGGTGGCAATGCCGTGGCGCTGAGTGTGGAGCGGGTCTAGGCGCCAGTCAGCGGAGACAGCTTGAGGGAAGGCGCGAGCGCGTCAGACGTGGTCTTGCGAATGGCCGGCCGGCTTGCCGCGCTGGCTGGCTTCGCGTTGGTCGCCATCTTCGTGCTCGGCATCGCGCTGAAGCCGGCATTGCCCGACGGACTTCCGGCCGGCCGTGATGGCCGCATCCTGCTGCTGTTCCTGGTCGCCATCGCGCTGTTGATCGCGCACGCGGCCGTGGTGCTGCTCTTTGATCGCGGGCGATTCGAGGTCGTCGGGTTTGGTCGCTACGCCATCGCCCCACTGGCGCTTCTCGGCGGTCCGGCGATCGGCCTCGTGGCGGCTGCGCTGCCGATCGCGATCGCAGTTGGGTTGGCCTACGCCGACTTCCAGGCCGTCGACACGGCGCGCGTGGCGGCGGCCGGCGAACTCTGGTCGATTGTCGCCGCGGCGACGCTGGTGGAGACGCTGGCCTTCCGCGGCTACTTCCAAGGCCTGCTCGAACAGCAGGTGCCGCGAGTCGTCGCCGTGCTCGTGCCGGCGCTGGTTGCCACGGTCTACCGCTTCTGGGCGCAGGACCACACGTGGATCGGCCTGACGGCCGTGCTCGCGACGGGCCTGCTGCTGGGCAGCGTGCGTCTGAGGACGCAGAGCCTGCCCGCCGCTTGGCTCTGCCAACTCGCCGTGACGATTCCCGTGGTGACGCTCTCGAGTGGCGAGCTGGCCGAGCTGGTATTTGGCGTGGGAGCCGGCAGTTCGGTGCAGTTGGTGCTCAGTGGCCCGGAACTCCTGACTGGCGGCGCGCTTGGCATCGCTGGCGGGGCACTGACTGCGGCCGTGGCGTTGCTGCTGGCGCTGGCGATCTGGCCGCGCAAGTCGCGAGCGGCCTCGCAGCGCTAGGCGCGAACCCGACGGTCGCGGGCAGGCCTCATCCGGGCGCTGACCCCGCATCCCCCGGCCCCTTGGCTCAGGGGTTATTTTGATAGGATGTCACAGACCACCGACCGTTTCGCCGTCATCGGCGCCGGACAGATGGGCAACGGAATCGCCCACGTCTGCGCAGCCAGCGGCTTCGATGTCACGCTGATCGATGTGAACGACGCCGCCCTCGCCAAGGGCAAGGCGACCATCGAGAAGAACCTCGACCGCCAGCTCAAGAAGGGCACGATCGACGCCGCCGCCAAGGCCGCGACGCTCGCGCGCATCAAGACCTCCACGTCGATGGACGCGGTGAAGGACGCCACGGTGATCGTCGAGGCCGCCACGGAACGGAAGGACCTCAAGTTCCAGATCTTCCGCGACATCGACGCGTTGGCCCCCGCGGGTGCGATCCTCGCCACGAACACGAGCTCCATCTCCATCACCGAGATTGCCGCCGTCACCACGCGGCCCGAACTGGTGATCGGCATGCACTTCATGAACCCGGTGCCGATGATGGAGCTGGTCGAGGTCATCCGCGGCCTCGCCACCTCGGACGCGACGAACACGCGCACCATCGAGCTCTCCAAGGCCCTGGGCAAGACGCCGGTCGAGGCCAACGACTTCCCGGGCTTCATCGCCAATCGCATCCTGATGCCGATGATCAACGAGGCCTGCTACGCCGTGATGGAAGGCGTCGGCACGCCCGAGGCGGTGGACGCGGTCATGAAGCTGGGCATGAACCACCCGATGGGCCCGCTGACGCTGGCCGACTTCATCGGCCTCGATACCTGCGTGGCGATTCTCGAGGTGCTGCACGAAGGCCTGGGCGACCCCAAGTACCGGCCCTGCCCGCTGCTCAAGAAGTACGTCGCCGCCGGCTGGTACGGCCGCAAGAGCGGCCGCGGCTTCTACAACTACGCGGGCTGAAGGTGGGGACGACGTTGACAGCTTCCGGCGAGGCGCTCACTTACCGCGGCATCGTCTCGCTGACGGAGGAGCAGCTCGCCATCGTCGAGACGGCCCGCGCCTTTGCCGACGAGCACCTGCGGCCATTCTCCGCGCAGTGGGACCGCGACTCGCACTTCGATCCCACACTGATCACGAAGCTCGGCGAACTCGGCTTCCTCGGCATGCTGCTGCCCGAGGAGTACGGCGGACTGGGGCTGGACCTGCGCACCTACCTGCTGGCGCTCGAGGAGATCGCCAAGGCCGATGCGAGCGCCGCGGTGCTGATGTCCGTGCACAACTCGCTGCCGACGCAGATGATCCTGCACTTCGGCAACGAGCAGCAGAAGCAGCGCTTCCTGCCCAAGCTGGCGCAGGGCGAACTGCTCGGCGTGTTCGCGCTCTCCGAGCCGGACGCCGGCTCCGACGCCGCCAACATGCGCGCGCAGGCGGTGCGCGACGGCGACGACTGGATCCTCAACGGCACGAAGGCCTGGATCTCCGGTGGCACGCACACCGGGGTCTGCGTCGCGATGGTGCGCACCGACAGCCCGGATGCCCGCAAGGGCGCCAAGGGCATCTCCGCCTTCCTCATCACGCCGGACCTGCCGGGCTTCAGCGTGGGCAAGAAGGAGGACAAGATGGGCCTCCGCGCCTCGCCCACGGTGCAGTTGCGCTTCGACAACATGCGCGTGCCCGGCGATCGCCTGCTCGGCGAGGAAGGGCAGGGCTTCATCTACGCACTGCAGTCGCTGGTGCACGGCCGCCTGGGCATCTCCGCGCAGGCCATCGGCATCGCGCAGGCGGCCTTCGACGCCTCGGTGGCCTACGCCAACGAGCGCAAGCAGTTCGGCAAGCCCATCGCCGAGTTCCAGGCGATCCAGTTCAAGCTCGCCGATATGGCCACGCGCATCACGGCGGCACGCTCGTTGCTGCACTCGACGGCACTCGCCGAGGACGCGCTTGTCGCCGGCTATCCGGAAGCCTCGATGTGCAAGCTCTTCGCCTCCGAGACCGCGATGTGGGTCACGACGCAGGCGATCCAGATCTTCGGCGGATACGGCTACGTGAAGGAGTATCCGGTGGAGCGGTACTTCAGGGATGCAAAGGTGACCGAGATCTACGAGGGCACCTCTGAGATTCAGCGGCTCGTTATTGGTAGGGCGGTGACGAGGAAGACGTAGGACGGAGGACGAAGGACGGAAGCAATGGCACCGTGCTTCCGGATTCGCGCTCCGATTCTGCATCCTCCACCGCATCCAGCAGTTCCGCTTTCGTCCTTCGTCCTTCGTCTTTCGTCTTCTCAACCGAATGAAACTCTTCGAGACCATCGCCGCCCTCGGCCACGAACAACTGGTGATTTGCGCGGATGAAGGCGCCGGCTACCGCGGCATCATCGCCATCCACGACACCACGCTCGGCCCCGCGCTCGGCGGCACGCGCTTCTGGAACTACGCCTCCGACGAGGAAGCCATCGTCGACGCCCTGCGCCTCGCGCGCGGCATGACGTACAAGAACGCGGTCGCTGGCCTCAACCTCGGCGGCGGCAAGTCGGTCATCATCGGCGACAACCGCACCACGAACCGCGAGATGATCTTCCGCGCGCACGGACGCTTCGTCGAGTCGCTGGGCGGGCGCTACGTCACGGCCGAGGACGTCGGCACCAGCACGTCCGACATGGACTACGTGCACATGGAGACCGACTACGTCGCGGGTCTCGCCAACAAGTCGGGCGACCCGTCGCCCGTCACCGCGCACGGTGTCTTCCGCGCCATCCAGGCCTCGGCCAAGCAGCGCTGGGGCTCGTCCTCGCTCGAGGGCAAGACCATCACGGTGCAGGGCCTCGGCAACGTCGGCTACTACCTCTCGCGCGAACTGCACGAGGCGGGCGCCAAGCTCATCGTCACCGACATCCGCCCGGAGCGCGTGCAGAAGGTCGTGGACGAGTTCGGCGCCAAGGCCGTCGACGGCAAGGAGATCTTCAGCGCCAAGGCCGACATCTTCGCGCCCTGCGCCCTCGGCGCGATCATCAACGACGAGACCATCCCGCAGCTCAAGGTGGAGATCGTGTGCGGCGGCGCCAACAACCAGCTGCACGAGCCGGACAAGCACGGCCCGGCGCTGGCCAAGCGCGACATCATGTACGCGCCTGATTTCGTAGCCAACGCCGGCGGCGTGATCAACGTCTACGGCGAGGTCGCTGGCTGGACGCGCGAGCGTGCGCTGCGCAAGGCCGACGAGATCTACGACACCATCCTCGGCGTCTATCACATTGGCAAGGAAGAGGGCCTGCTCAGCTACGACGCGGCCGACAAGCTCGCCGAGCGGCGCATCGCCGCGGTGCACGGGATGGTGCGCACTTGGCCGCAGTGGCCGCGGAAGAGCTGAACGTGGCCGAGCGCATCCCCATCGCCTCGGACCACGCGGGGTTCGAGATGAAAGAGCATCTCCGTCGCGCGTTGACGGAGATGGGCTACGACGTGGAGGACCTCGGCACGCACTCGCCGGCCTCCACCGACTATCCCGACTACGCGCACCCGCTGGCCGAGCAGGTGGAGCAGGGCAAGGCCAAGCGCGGCGTGTTGCTCTGTGGGACGGGCCTGGGGATGAGCTACGCGGCGAACCGTCATCCCGGCGTGCGCGCCGCGGTGGTGTGGACGCCGGAGATCGCCTCGCTCGCGCGCAAGCACAACGACGCGAACGTGCTCGTGCTGCCGGCGCGCTTCGTGAGCGAGGAGGATGGCGTGGCCATCCTCAAGACCTGGTTGGACACGGAGTTTGAAGGCGGCCGCCACGGTCGTCGCGTGGAGAAGATCGAGGCAACGGGACACGCGGAGGCAGCGGGCGCGCAGAGCGCGTCGGCATCGCCGACGCAGCGAGACGCGAAGACTTCATCGGAGGCGAAGTGAAGCCAGGCTGGCAGAACTGGGACCGCCGCCTGCCGGGCGCGGCCCTGCAAGGCACCGACCCCGAGATCGCCGCGCTCGTCGCCGAGGAGACCAAGCGACAGAGCGAAGGCCTCGAACTCATCGCCAGCGAGAACTTCGTCTCGCCGGCCGTGCTCGAGGCGATGGGCTCCTCGCTGACCAACAAGTACGCCGAGGGCCTGCCGGGCAGGCGCTACTACGGCGGCTGCGAGGTGGTGGACAAGGTCGAGCAGTTGGCCATCGATCGCGCCAAGCAACTCTTCGGCGCCGACCACGCCAACGTGCAGCCGCACAGCGGCGCGACGGCCAACGCCGCCGTCTACCTCGCCTTCCTCAAGCCCGGCGACACGGTGATGGGCCTCGACCTCTCGCAGGGCGGGCACCTCACGCACGGCTCCCCCGTGAACTTCTCGGGGCTGAACTACAACGCCGTGCACTACGGCGTGAACGATGAAGGCCTCATCGACTACGCCGCGATGCGTGAGACGGCGCGCAAGGAGAAGCCCAAGCTCATCATCGCCGGCTACAGCGCCTACTCGCGCGTGCTCGACTACGAGCAGTTCGCCGCCGCGGCCAAGGAAGTCGGCGCGATCTTCATGGTCGACATGGCGCACTTCGCCGGCCTCGCCGCGACGGGCGTGTACCCGAGCCCGGTCCCGCACGCCGACGTCGTCACCACCACCACGCACAAGACGCTGCGCGGCCCGCGCGGCGGACTCATCCTCTGCAAGGCCGAACACGCCAAGGCCATCGACAAGGCGATGTTCCCCGGCACGCAGGGCGGCCCGCTCGAGCACGTGATCGCAGCGAAAGCCGTCGCCTTCCGCGAGGCGCTGCAGCCCTCGTTCAAGGACTACTGCCGCCAGGTCGTGCTCAACGCGCAGGCCCTGGCCGCCGCGCTGATCGCGCACGGCGTGCACGTCGTCTCCGGCGGCACCGACAACCACCTGATGCTCTGCGACCTGCGCACGCGCAGCGCCGAGCTCACGGGCAAGGTCGCCGAGCAGGCGCTGGACCGCGCCGGCATCACGGTGAACAAGAACACCGTGCCGAAGGAGACGCAGTCGCCCTTCGTGACCAGCGGCATCCGCATCGGCACGCCCGCCGTCACCACGCGCGGGATGAAGGAGCGCGAGATGAAGGAGATCGCCTCGCTCATCGACCGCGTCCTCTCCGCACCCGACGATGCCAGCGTGACGGAAGCCGTGCGCAAGGACGTGCACGCGCTCACCCAGGATTTCCCGCTGTACATTTGACGGCCATGCATCGCTCCATCACTCACCGCCGCTCAATGCGCGGGACAATGCGTCCCGCGCGGCGCACCGCGCCCTCCCGTGCCTGAACTCGCCTTCCGCGACGGGGTGATGGACCGCATTCGCCTGCGCGAATCGCGGTACGACGAGCGTGCGTATCTCTTCGTGCTCGCCGCGCTGGAGTTCGTGCAGCAACGCCTGCCCGAGCGCCGCCACCTGAGCGGCAGCGAACTCGCCGAGGGTTGCCGCGACCTCGCACTCGCGCGCTATGGCGTCCTCGCGCGCACCGTGCTCGAGCACTGGGGCATCACCAGCACCGCCGACTTCGGCGAGGTCGTCTTCACGATGGTGGACACCGGCCTGCTGATGAAGGAGCCCCAGGACACGAAGGACGAATTCATCGGCGTGTTCGATTTCCACGAAGCCTTCGATCGGGCGTATCGCTGGACGACGCCGACCGACGCCTGAGGCGTCGGTCTTTTCCTCGCGAGTGATCCGATGACGGTGCGCGTCACGACAGCAGAGCAGGCCGCGGCCCGCGATGCGGCAGCCATCGCCGGAGGCGTCGACTCCTGGACCCTGATGCAGGCCGCCGGCGAACGCACGGCGCAGCTCATCCTGCAGCGATTCCCCGACGTGCGCACCGGCGGCGCCGTCATCTACGCCGGCAGCGGCAACAACGGCGGCGACGCCTACGTCGTCGCGCGCGTGCTCGCTGAGGCGCGTTGTCCGCTGCGCATCGTCGCTAGCGCAGAGCCGACCACCGACGACGCACGTCGTGCCCGCGACGCCGCGCTGCCACGCGTCGCCGAAGTCAGCGAGCCGCAGCGGCCTGCGGTGATCATCGACGGCCTGCTCGGCGTCGGCACCAAGGGCGAGATCCGCGCCGAACTCGTGCCGCTCATCGCCGCCATCGCCGAATGGCACCAGCAGGGCGCCCGCGTCGTCGCGCTCGACATCCCCAGCGGCATCGACGCCAGTAGCGGCGCCGGCGGCAGCACCGTGCGCGCCGACCTCACCGTCACCTACGGCACCGTCAAGCGCGGCATCCTGCTGCGCCGCGACGAGTGCGGTGAGATTGTCTGCCTCGACATCGGACTCGGCGCCTACGCCCTGCTCGATGACGGCGCGCCGCAGCTGGTTGACGCCGAGTGGGTGCGCGCCGCCGTGCCGCCCATTCCGGCCGACGCGCACAAGGGCGTGCGTCGCCGCCTCGCCATTATCGGGGGCGGGGAAGGGATGGCCGGCGCGCCGATGCTTGCCGCGCGCGGCGCCATGCGCAGCGGCATCGGTATGGTGCAACTGCTCGTGCAGCCCACGAACGTGCCTGTCGTACAGGCCGCATTGCCCGAGACGATGGCCGCGCGCTGGCCCGTGACCGCCGAGGACCAGGATCGCGTGCTGCACTGGGCGCACTGCCTGCTGCTCGGCCCCGGTCTCGGCCGCACCGCGATGACGCGCGCCTTGATCGAGCGCCTGCTCGTCGAGTGGAAGGGCCCCGTCGTGCTCGACGCCGACGCGCTCAACGTCTTCGAAGGCGAGCCGCGCACGCTCGGCTCGCTGCTCGGTGCGCGGCCCGCTGTCGTCACGCCGCACCCGGTGGAAGCCTCGCGATTGCTGCGCCGCGCGAGCACGGACGTGATCGCCGGGCGATTCGGTGTGGAGCTCGAGCTAGCCAAGCAGCTCGGCGCCACGGTTCTATTGAAGGGCGTGCCCACGGTGGTCGCGCATCCGGATGGTCGTGTTGGCGTCAGCGCCGCCGGCAGTCCCACGCTCGGCATGGCGGGCAGCGGCGATGTGCTCGGCGGAATCGTCGCCACGTTGCTCGCGCAGACCGGTGATCCCTTCGCCGCCGCGCTCGCCGGAGCCTGGATCCACGGGCGTGCGGGCGAGCGCGCCGCGGCAACGGGATCAGTGCGGGGCACGTCGTTGGAAGACGTCGTGATGGCCCTGCGCGAAGTCTGGCGATTGGACGACTCGCCGCACGCCGCGCCGATCCTCGCGCAGCTGCCGGCCGCCGGACAGGCGCGATGAGCGCGGATCGCTCCCTGCCGACCCGGCCGATCGAGGCAGCGCGATGAACCACACCCCCCTCGGCCCCGGCGCCGAGTTCGACGCCGTGCGCGCGCTACTCGCCCAGTGGGGCAGCGCCGCCCAGGGCATCGGCGACGATGGCGCCCTACTCGACGTGCCCAGCGGTTCTCGCCTCGTCGTGAGCACCGACACGACGGTCGAGGACGTGCACTTCCGTCGCCCCTGGCTCTCCCCAGAGGAGATCGGCTGGCGCGCCACCATGGCCGCACTTTCCGACCTCGCTGCGATGGGCGCCGCGCCACTCGGCGTCCTGCTCGCGCTCACGCTGCCCGCCAACTGGCGCAACGATCTCTCTGCGCTGGCACACGGCATCGCCGACGCCACGCGCGCGATTGGCGCGCCCATCGTCGGCGGCGATGTCACCGATGGAGATAGACTCGCACTCGCGATCACCGTGCTCGGCCACGCGCAGCAGCCACTCACGCGCGCCGGTGCGCGTGCGGGCGACACGCTCTATGTGACCGGCGCACTCGGCGGACCTGGCGCTGCGCTCGCCGCTTGGGAGCGCGGCGCTTCACCTACCGCACCCCACCGCGACCGCTTCGCCCACCCCGTCGCCCGCATCGAGGCCGGCACCTGGCTCGCCGCCCACGGCGCCCACGCCGCCATCGACATCAGCGACGGACTCGCCGGCGACATCGCCCACCTCGCCGCCGCCAGCGGCGTGCGCTGTGTGCTCGACTTGGGCGCCATCCCCTGCATCGACGGCGTGAGCGTCGACGCCGCACTCGCCAGCGGCGAGGAATACGAGTTGCTCGTCGCCGCTCCGCCGTCACTCGATCTCGAAGCCTTCGCCAAAGCGACCGGCGGACTCAAGCTGACCGCCATCGGCCGCGTCGAGGCCGTCGGCAGCAGCAGCGGCGAAGTCCGCGCCGAGCGCGACGGCCGCCCCGCGCCACTCCCGCGCGCCCACGACCACTTCGCCCGATGATCCGCGCCATCATCGTCTTCTTCACCGTCGCCGTGATGACCGCCGTCTGCGGCGGATGGGTCATCCTCGCCGCCATCTTCCGCATCAAGGACCGCGTCGGCTCCCCCTACGACCGCGCCCCGCGGCTCTGGGCCCGCGGCATCCTCTGGGTCTCCGGCGTCCGCATCGTCGAACACAACGTCGAACGCAAGCGCGGCGACCGCCACATCTTCGTCGTCAACCACGTCGCCAATTACGACGTGCTCGCCGCCGCCGCCAGCTTCCGCTGGATCAAGTTCGTCGCCAAGGCCGAGCTGTTCAAAATCCCGCTCTTCGGCCGCGCCATGCTCGCCGCCGGCATGATCCCCATCGAACGCGCCAACCGAAAGGCTGCGTTTGGCTCCTACTCGCTCGCCACCCAACGCATCGAACTCGGCGCATCCGTCGCTGTCTATCCAGAAGGCACACGCAGCGGCACCTACCCACTCCGTCCGTTCAAGAAGGGCCCCTTCGTGCTCGCCATCCAGGCGCAGGCCCCTGTCGTGCCCGTCCTCGTGCACGGCCAACAGGAAGTGCAACCCAAGGGCCGCTTCTTCGTGCGCCCCGGCACCATGCACATGCACTACCTCGAGGAGATCCCCACCACGGGGATGACCTACGAGGACCGCGATGAACTCGCGCGCCGCACCCACGAATCCATGGCCGCCTGCCTCAAGCAGGAATACGGCGTCGACTCCCCGCCGTTCAAGGGAGCGTGATGTAGGAGGGAAGGCGGCCGGCGCCAGTAATCAGTTCCGCATCCGCCGCCGACACCGCATCCACCCCCGCATCGCCGTTATCTTTCACCTTTCGTCCTCCGTCCTCCGTCCTATGTCTTCTATCATCGCCGTCATCGCCCGCGAGATCCTCGACTCCCGCGGCAACCCCACCGTCGAAGCCGAAGTCGTCCTCGAAGACGGCACCTACGGTCGCGCCGCCGCCCCCAGCGGCGCCTCCACCGGCGAACACGAGGCCAACGAACTCCGCGACGGCGACGCCAAGCGCTACCTCGGCAAGGGCGTCCAGAAGGCCGTCGCCAACGTCGCCAAGCTCATCGAGCCCGAACTCATCGGCCTCGACGTCGTCGATCAGCTCACCATCGACCGCGCGATGATCGACCTCGACGGCACCAAGAACAAGTCCAAGCTCGGCGCCAACGCCATGCTCGCCGTCTCCATGGCCGCCAGCCGCGCCGCCGCCGCCAGCGTCGACCTGCCGCTCTACCGCTACCTCGGCAGCCCGCTCTCGCGCACGCTGCCCGTGCCGCTGATGAACATCCTCAACGGCGGCGCGCACGCGACCAACACGGTGGACTTCCAGGAGTACATGATCGTTCCCGTCGGCGCCGAGTCGTTCAGCGATGCACTGCGCATGGGCGCCGAGGTGTTTCACTCGCTCAAGAAGGTCCTCGTCAAGCGCAAGCTCTCCACTGGCGTCGGCGACGAGGGCGGCTTCGCCCCCGACCTCAAGTCCGATGAGGAAGCCCTCAACGTCGTGATGGAGGCCATCGAAGCCGCCGGCTACAAGCCCGGCGAGCAGATCGCCCTCGCCCTCGACTGCGCGGCGAGCGAACTCTTCTCCAAGGGCAAGTACACCTTCAAGAAGAGCGGCGCTGGCACCAAGACCGCCGACGAGATGGTCGAGCTCTACGCCAAGTGGCTGCGCAAGTATCCCATCGTCTCCATCGAGGACGGCCTCGCCGAGGGCGATTGGACCGGCTGGGGCAAGCTCACGGAGGCCATCGGCGATCGTTGCCAGCTTGTCGGCGATGACCTCTTCGTCACCAACGTCGAGTTCCTCTCCCGCGGCATCGAGGAGGACGTCGCCAACGCCGTGCTCGTGAAGGTCAACCAGATCGGCACCCTCACCGAGACCCTCGAGACCATCGAGATGGCCGACCGCAACGGCTACCGCAGCATCATTTCCCACCGCAGCGGCGAAACCGAAGACACCTTTATCGCCGACCTCGCCGTCGCCACCAACGCCGGGCAGATCAAGACCGGCAGCGCCAGCCGCACGGACCGCGTGGCGAAGTACAACCAGCTGCTGCGGATCGAGGCCGAACTCGGCGCGCACGCCGAGTATCCGGGTGGCGGAATCTATGGGATTGGTGCGTAAGGTCGACGTGATGCGCCGGCGAGAATCCGCGAGCGTTGCAGCCTCGTCGGCGGGCCAGTCCCGCGGAGTGCCTCGGGCATCCGGTTGCGAGGCGGCGGCGTGAGCCCCGCCAAGCGCCCCAGCCGCAGCGGACGCGCCGGACCCACTCGCGGTCCGGCCGCCCCCCGCACGCCCGGCTGGATCGTCGGCCGCGTCGTCATCGCCCTCCTCGCCATCGCCGCCCTCAGCTTCGCCGTGCAGGGCGGGGAGTTCGGCACCGTCGACCTCATTCGCCAGAGCGCGCGGCTGACCGCCGAGCGCGCGGCGGTCGACTCCCTCCAGCAGCGCGTCGATTCCCTCGAAGCCTACAAGACCCTCGTCGAGACCGACCTCGCCACCCAGGAACGCATCGCCCGCGAGGAGTTCGGGATGGTGAAACCGGGCGAGGTGCTGTACCGGTTCGCTGACCCGCAGTAGCGCGCCTCCCGCGCCTCCCGCGCCTCCCGCGCCTCCCGCGCCTCCACCGCGAGGCCCCGCGACACGCCTGCCGTCCCCTTGAAAAACGTGATTTCGCGGCTATTATTCGTCTCACTGACGCGGGGTGGAGCAGCCTGGTAGCTCGTCGGGCTCATAACCCGAAGGTCGCGGGTTCAAATCCCGCCCCCGCTACTGGTACGACTCGAGGCGCCTCTCACGGGGCGCCTCGATTGTTTGTGGGACTTTGAGCCGATTCGCCGGCTCGGTTAGATTTGCAGGACTTTCCAATGAAGTACGGCTGGGTAGCTCAGCTGGTTAGAGCACGGCACTCATAATGCCGGGGTCGCGGGTTCGAGTCCCGCCCCAGCTATCGCATCACAATGACGCCCCCTGCATCGGATCGGTGCAGGGGGCGTTCGCTTGCACGGCGCTCTCGCTCCCTCCCGAGTCCCCCTGCCGCGCCGTGTCCGACGCTCGACGCAGGTCTGTCGTTCCCGCGTAGATGCGGCGGCGCAGGCGATGCGCCGATGACGAGCCCGCGCCACCGCACCCCACAATGGCGGCGTGACCGAACGATCCGACCACACGCCACGCGACGAGATCCGCAGCGACCCCTCGCCCCCGCGCAGCCTCTACGACGCCCTGCGCGACGAACTCGCCGTGCGCCGCTACAGCACCCGCACCTTTGTCGCCTACCGCGGCTGGGTGCGCCACTTCGTCCGCTGGGCCGGCCGCCGCCACCCCCGCGACCTCGGCCGCCACGAAGTCGAGCGCTTCATCACCCACCTCGCCGTCGAACGCAACGTCGCCGCGAACACGCAGAACCAAGCGCTCGCCGCCCTCCTCTTCCTCTACCGCGACGTCCTCAAGCAGCCGATGGGCCCCATCCAGCCCGTCCACGCCAAACGCCCCAAGCGCAAACCCACCGTCCTCTCCATAGACGAAGCTCGCAGCGTCCTCGCCGCGATGGACGGCGTCCCCTGGCTCGTCGCCTCGATCCTCTACGGCGCCGGCCTCCGCGTCGGCGAGGCGATCGCCCTGCGCGTGAAGGACCTCGACCTCGACCGCCGCGAGATCCTCGTCCGCGGCGGCAAGGGCCAGAAGGACCGCCTCACCATGCTCCCCGACATCATCATCCCCGCGCTGCGCCGCCACCTCACGGAAACCCAACGCCGACACCGCCGCTGGCTCCAAGCCAACACAGCGACCGTCGAACTCCCCGGCGCCCTCCATCGCAAACTGCCCAACGCCGCCACGCAGTGGCCCTGGTTCTGGGTCTTCCCCGCCGGCCGCCCCTACG
Organism: Gemmatimonadaceae bacterium; assembly: GCA_019637445.1. Lineage (NCBI taxonomy): Bacteria > Pseudomonadati > Gemmatimonadota > Gemmatimonadia > Gemmatimonadales > Gemmatimonadaceae > Gemmatimonadaceae bacterium. The sequence goes on from JAHBVS010000002.1 coordinate 623,623, forward strand.
AGATGAAAGGCGACCGCACACACCCCTGGCGTCGCCACCACGTCCACGAGACCGTCATCTCGAGAGCCGTCCAAGACGCCGGCCGCGCCGCCGGGCTGCAGAAGCGGATCACCACCCACACCTTCCGGCACAGCTTCGCGACCCACCTGCTCGAAGCGGGCTACGACATCCGCACCGTCCAAGAGCTCCTCGGCCACTCGGATGTCAGCACGACGATGATCTACACGCACGTACTCAACCGCGGCGGGATGGGGGTGAGGAGTCCGATGGATGCGATGGGGGCGGGTGGGGCTGGTCGCGCGGGCGGCGCGGGCGGCGCGGGCGGCGCGGGCGGCGCGAATCGGCGCGAATCGGCGCGCGAGTAGGGAGCCCCGTAGCTCGCCTGAACCTCGACGCCCGCCGAATCCGCCGCCACGCGGCCCCGATCCTTCGCAGGCCGTCCCTCGCAGACAAGCACCGCACTGGCCCACCGATCACCGAAAGGCCTAGGGCGGTGCGGTGTCTGGGGTTGCGGAGCACGCCGCGGGTCCTCAGCGTACGTGCTTGATGGCGAGAAACTGCAGACAATACCAAGCAGTTACAGATAAACTCGCCAACTAATACACGTTAGCTGGACCGGAGCACTTTCGAGCCATGGGATATAGCCGGCGTCATAGTACGCGACTTGCACTGTTGCTCGCGCCACTGACGACAGTGCCGCTTCTCACGAGTCTGGGAATCGCTTCGGAGTTGCGTGAGCGCTCGCTAGCCGAGGTGTGGCCTGGTTCGCTTCACGCGAGCTTCTTCTTCGCATTCTTCGGTCTGCCGATTGCCTATTTCGTGACGGCCGCGCTTGTGCTCGTCGCTCGTGCACGCGGCGGCTCGCCGGCGGCAATGAGCCCGGGCAAGGTGGTCGCGACGGGCACGGTGGCGGGACTCGTTACGTTCTCTTTCCCTGCAGCGTGGTCGCTCTCGGACCTGACTTTCCTCGCGCCTGTGGGCGCGTATCTCGGAGGCGGCGCGAGCGCGGTCTTCGTGCTCATTCGGGCGAGTGCTCCACCTTCGCAATCGGCCAGCTAACGACGCTTGCAGCTGACGGGCCGCGCTAGGGAAGGCCTGGGCCAAGCGGGCTGGCGCCCGCAGGGCCCAGGCCAGTTTATTGAATGCGTCCGCAGCTGAAGCAAACGTTATGCTGGCGGGAGACAGCTGACTGGCTACGGCTTCCCCGCAGTCGTCGCCCGAACCAACCCGATCGCAAGCGTTCGAGTTGCTAGCCCGCGGAATCTTTGGAAGGGTCCGCTCCGAAGGAACGGCGCGTCAGCCGGTTAGGTGCGCTTCGCGAGTTCGGCGCAGCGCCCGGTGGGCTCGGCGGAGTCGCACGCAACGTCTTGCCGCACAGGGTCTGTTGCCGCCGCAGCATAACGACGCTTGCAGCTGACGGGCCGCGCTAAGGAAGGCCTGGGCCAAGCGGGCTGGCGCCCGCAGGGCCCAGGCCTCTTATTGAACGCGTCCGCAGCTGAAGCAAACGTTATTCGGACTGAGACAGAGGCGTTGAGCAACGAGCATCTGGGACGGCGCGCGCTGGTCACGTTACTAGCGCTGAATGGCGTGATGTTCGTCGTCGAGGTCGCGAGCGGCTGGCAGGCCGAGTCCATGGGGCTCATCGCCGACGGCCTCGATATGGGCGCCGATGCCGCGGTCTACCTGCTGGCCCTGCTCGCCATCGGGGCCACCGCAGCGCGGAAGCTGAGCGCGGCGCGCTTCGCCGGTCGGGTGCAACTCGCGCTCGCAGTGCTCGCCATCCTTGAGCTCGGCCGGCGGGCGATCGTGGGAAGCGCGCCAGAGCCGCCGACCATGGTGGGTGTTTCGCTGATTGCGCTTGCCGTCAATGTGGCCTGCCTCGCCTTGCTGCGGCGGCACCGTCACGGGGAGGTGCACCTCCAGGCCGCCTGGATCTTCTCGGCGACCGACGTGCAGGCGAACCTCGGCGTCCTCCTCGCGGCAGCGCTCGTTGCCGTCCTCGAGTCCCCCGTGCCAGACCTCGTCGTCGGTCTGGTCGTGTGCGGGTTGGTGCTTCGCGGTGCGCTCCGGATCGCGCGCCGGGTTCGCGACGCGGAAGCGCAGGCGCGGGCGAGTGGTCTCGCGCGCGCCGAATAACGACGCTTGCAGCAGATGGCCGTGCGTCGGAGGCGGCGGCGGGGCCGCCGCCTATGGCCTAGGGCAGGGTGTTTGCGGCGGCCCCGCCGCCGCGTCTTATTTGAACGGCCACAGCTGAAGCAAACGTTAGGCTGACCCACCGACATTGATGCGCTTCCTGAGTGAACCGGACTTTGAGCGCGATTGGCGCGTGCTCTACGGCCGCGTGTTCAGCGGCCGAGAAGTTGACGAGCGCCCGTTCCGCGACGACACCTGGACAATGGCGCTCCTCGGTGGCGGTCTCCGGCTGACCGCCGAGGACTTTCTCGGAATCGAAGCCCTAGCCCGCGTTCATGGTGACCACGAGTGCCTTGTTCTGGATCCCGAGTGGAACTTTGAGGATCAGGCCGCGTCGGTGCTGCCTTTGCGTCACTCGGCATGGGACAGCGCGGCAGTCGGGTCGCCGCTCGGCCACGTTGGCCTCCGAATCGTGCCGCCATCGGGGATGTGGGCAGTCGCAATCGACGTCGAGGGGGTAGCGGTGCTCGCCGCCGCATCCTTAGACGCATTCTTCGCAGCGGCGGGGGGCGCGGACGCTGTGCTCTCGCGCTATGCAGCCGACGAATCGACCGTGGGGTTCGGGCCGAAGGGTGTAGCGTTCCGCCGCCGGCTGCGTGAGATGGTTGGAGCACCGGCAGCCTAACGACGCTTGCAGCTGACGGGCCGCGCTAAGGAAGGCCTGGGCCAAGCGGGCTGGCGCCCGCAGGGCCCAGGCCAGTTTATTGAATGCGTCCGCAGCTGAAGCAAACGTTAGCCTGAGCGAGGAGAGGTCGTGGGCAGAGCGGCATTCGAGGCCTCCGTTCCCGCAACGCCATCGGCATTTGTCCTCGAGCTTCACCGCGTGCTGGAAGCTGAGCGTCCTCAGCAACCCATCGACGTGACCCGCCTCGGCACGGTGGTCGAATGCCGGTTTCACGCTGGCGGCGAGGAGTCGCGCACGGTGGTGCGCCTGCACATGGCCGCAAACTCGGCGGGAACCGTGATCACCGCCGAAGCTGGTGCAAGCGAGTACGACCATGAGTTGAGCCAGATGGTCGAGAGGCTGGTGCGAAGGGTCGTAGAAGGGTTCGCGACGCGCAGATAGGCACGCATCGGCGTGCGCCAGGC